>CAYRWY010000389.1:0-5713 GCA_964427955.1 uncultured Anaerolineaceae bacterium | reverse complement strand
GACGCTTTCGCTTTATCCGCCGCCAACTTGAGCGCAACACCGTCACGGGTTTTGTGAACAAGCTGCGCGTTCAGACCCCATCAGTCGATCAGGAAGTGGGCAAGCTTTCGGGCGGCAACCAACAAAAAGTGGTGCTGGCGCGCTGGTTGGCCGTGAGGCCGAAAGTGTTGATTCTGGACGAACCCACCCGAGGTATCGACGTGGGGGCCAAAGCCGAAATTTACAGCCTGCTGGACGAACTGGCGAATCAAGGGATTGCCATCATGCTGATCAGTTCGGAACTGCCAGAGATCCTCGGCCTCTCGGATCGTATTTACGTGATGCAAAACGGCAGCATTCGTGGAGAACTCGCCAGCGAGGAAGCCACCGAAGAGAAAGTACTCGCATTAGCTCTGGGCGACAGCCTCTCAAATAATGGGTTCGATGCCGCCAACCAGGAAGAGTAAAAAAACGCTATGAACGTTGAACAAGTATCTCCAAAGACACCCCGTACCTCTTTTGCTACGAGCATTCAACATGGTTTTCGCAAGACCATTAGCTGGATCGGGGCGGATAACCTGTCCCTGCTGATCGCCCTGGTCATCCTGGTGTTTCTGATCACGGTGGTAAGCGGCTGGTTTGACTATAAGGGCGGCGACAAGTTTTTCTCCTGGCAGAATTTGATGAACAGCGTGGCCCAGTCCGTGGTCATCGTGGGGCTGTTAGCCGTCGGCGAGACCGTCGTCATCGTGGCCGGGGCACTCGATATTTCGGTCGGCTCCATCGCCTCGATTGGGTCCGTGGTCGCCGCGTCGGTGCTGGTCGGGGCAGGGACCATCGGCTCCTACAGTTGGATTCCGACCAAAAACGTCGCGGTGGCGGTGTTCGCGGGTATTGCGGCGGGCCTGGTCGCGGGTCTGATCAACGGCTGCATCGTGACCTATTTGCGGGTGAATCCGATCATCGCGACGCTGGGCACGCTGGCGGCGTTCGCCGGGCTGGCGTTCCTGCTGGCCCCGGATGGCAAGCCCATCGGCGTGGTCACGCAGCCGGACTTCACCTGGCTGGCGACGCATCGTCTCTTCCGGGATTGGGGGGTGCCCGCGCTCAACGGCTCCAAATGGACCGGCATTCCGGTGCTGACCGTGATCCTGGTGGGCGTAACGGCCCTGATGCACGTCTTGATGTCCTACACCGATTTTGGCCGCGCGATCTACGCGATTGGCGGCAACGCCGTGGCGGCGCGCCTGGCCGGGATCAGCCTCACGCGCATTCGCATCGGCATGTACATGCTGTCGGGCGGTGTCGCGGGCTTGACGGGCGTGTTGCTGACGGCCCGCACGACGTCCGGTAATCCAGTGAACGGCGTCGGACTGGAGCTGCAAGCCATCACGGCGGTCTTCCTGGGAGGAGCCGCGACCACCGGCGGCAAGGGCACCATCTTCGGCACGTTCCTGGCGGTGATCCTGGTCGGCGTTCTCAACAATGGCATGAACCTGCTGGGCTTCAACACCTTCGTGCAGCGTGTCGCGCTGGGCTTGCTGTTGATCGGCGCGGTCGCGATTTCGCAGTGGCGTCAGGCGCGTGAAGAAAAAGCGCGCGCGCGGGCGTTGGCGCACCAGGCCTAAAGGGCAGTGTCATGACGACGACCGACTGGTGGAACGTGGAACTGGAAGGCAAGCCGGATTTTGAGGCAGCCATGAAACGGATCTATGCCTGGTACGCGGGCGAGGTGCTGGATCGCGTGCCGGTGCGCTTCGTCGCTCACAACGCGGCGTTCAACCTGGGCGAGGCCGAAGGCCACCGCTCGCCGGAAGAACAAAAACGGCGCTGGTTCGAGGTCGAACGCCGCGTGGATGAGTACGTACGGTCGCTGGAGGGCAAACGGTTTCATGGCGAAACGTTCCCCATGTTCGACCCCAACCTCGGCCCGGACGTCTACGCCGCCTTCTACGGCGCAGAACTGACGTATGGCGAGGTCACGTCCTGGTCGCATCCCATCGTCCACACCTGGGATGATATGGCCCGGCTCAAGCTGGACATGACCAACGAGTATTTCACAACCCTCGAAGACCTGATGACCTGTGCCATCGAGCAGTGTAAGGGAAAATCGTTGGTAGGGTATACCGATCTGCATCCGGGCGAGGACTGCGCGATGGCCTGGCGCGGCGTCGAGCGCCTCTGCCTGGATCTGATCGAATATCCCGACGAGGCCCGCCAGCTCATCGAGATCGCCTCGGCTGACTTCCAAACCATCTTTGATCGCTTTGACGCGATTCTCAAGGCGGCTCACCTGCCGTCGATGTGCTGGATCGGCCTCCCCTCGTTTGGCAAGTTCCATGTTCCAAGCTGCGACTTTTCGGCCATGATCTCATCCCGGCATTTTGCCGAATTCAGCCTCCCCGTCTTGCAGCAGGAAGTCAAGCCGATGACCCACCTGGTCTATCATGTCGATGGGCGCGGCGTGGCGCGGCATCTCGATTACATCCTCAGCGTGCCGGAAATCAACGGGATTCAGTGGGTGCAGGAGATGGGGATCTACCGGCCCATCATGCAGTGGGTCCCGTTGATCAAGAAGATCCAGGCGGCGGGGAAGGGCGTCATCGTAGACTTGCAGGTGGATGAGTTGGAGAGCTTTCTGGACGCCGTCGATCCGCGGGGAATTTTCCTGTGGGTCGGCACCGAAGACGAAGCGACCCAGCTTGCCATCATCAAACGGCTGGAAAAATGGCATTGAGCGCTTAGCCGCTTCTCTCCAAGGGACAGGTATGTTAACGTCACGCGAGCGTGTGCAACTAGCTCTGAATCATCAGCAGCCGGATCGAGTGCCGCTTGATCTCGGCGGTTGCGGGCAGACCGGGATGCACGTCAGCACGGTCTACAAGCTGCGGCAGGCGTTGGGTCTGGACGCGCCCGGAACTCCGGTGAAGGTGATCGAGCCGTACCAAATGTTGGGCGAGATCAAGCTCGATCTGCTGGCTGCCGTGGGCGGCGACGTCGTCGGCATTGGCGGGCTGGGGACGATGTTCGGCTTCAAGAACGAAAACTGGAAGCCCTGGACGTTCCACGATGGCACGCCGCTGCTGGTCGCCGGAGATTTCAATACCGGGCCGGAACCGAATGGCGACATTCTGATGTACGCCAACGGGGACCGGTCCAGTGCAGCCAGCGCGCGCCTGCCCGCGGGCGGCTGGTACTTCGACTCGATCATCCGCCAGCCGGAGTTCGACGAAGATCACCTCGACGTCGAGGACAACCTGGAAGAGTTCGGCCCGATCTCCGACGACGATCTGCATCACCTGGCGCTGGAATCGGAACGGCTGTATCGCGAGACCGACAAAGCGATCATGCTGACGATCCCTGGTACGGGCTTTGGCGATATTGCGCTGGTGCCGGGGCCGATGCTCACCTGCCCGAAGGGCATCCGGGATGTCGAAGAGTGGTACGTCAGCACGGTGGCGCGGCCCGACTATGTCCGCGCGATCTTCGAGCGCCAATGTGAAGTCGCCCTGGCCAACCTGCCCAGGATTTACGAGGCGGTGGGGGAGCGCGCGACCGCCGTGTGGATCAGCGGCACGGATTTCGGCGCGCAGAACGCCCCGTTCATTTCGCGCCGGACCTTCCGTTCGCTCTATCTACCCTTTTACCAGCAGGTCAATCACTGGATTCGCGAGCATACCGGCTGGAAACGCTTCATCCACTCGTGCGGTTCGATCAAGCCCCTGATCCCCGACTTCATCGAGGCGGGTTTTGACATCCTGAACCCGGTCCAGACCTCCGCGGCGGACATGGACCCGGCGACGCTGAAAGCGGAATTCGGAGCGCACGTCACGTTTTGGGGCGGCGGGGTCGATACGCAGCGCACGCTGCCCTTCGGCACGCCGGACGAGGTCCGCACCCAGGTCCGCGAACGGCTGAAGACGTTCGGCACCGGCGGCGGCTTCATCTTCAACCCCAGCCATAACGTGCAAGCCCTGGTCCCGGTGGACAACCTGCTGGCGATGTACGAAACGGTGCGAGAGTACGGCGCGCTGTCCTGGTGAGTGACGGTTGTGTTTTATGAAACCGGGGTGATGCGCACCGCGTCGGTGGATAACACGCCCGCCTCACACAGCAGCGCCACGCTGCCCCCGTCCAGGGGATGATCGTTGTCTTCGAGATCGAAGATCAACACCTGGTCGATCCAGGCCCGCAGACGCGATCCCCGGACTTCCAGGGTGAGCGTATACGGAGTGTCGAACTCCCAGGCATAACGAATCTCGGCCAGGACGTGTTCGGTGTCACGCCGCTTGATCAGGCGCGCCCCCACCTGGCGATCCAGCAGCAGCGCGTAGTAGCGGCGCAATCCCTGGACGCGCACCGCCAGCCCGACCGCCTGCGCCAATGTCGTGGTGATCTGGGCTGACGCCCGGTAATCCTGCCAGTCGTGGGTGCCCTGCGCGATCATCCCGCGCCCTTCGTCCTGGATGACCCGGAACGACTCCGGCCAGTAGGGATCGAAATGATCCGCCGCATTGACCCAGGCCCGCCGCCACATCGTCTGTACGGCGGACGGTCGCGTTAAGGTGACCTCCGGCGTTCCATCCCAGGTCAGGAAGTCCAGATACACGGTGGAGGGCTGCGGCGAAGAATCGGTCACCGCCAGTCCCACTTCGGCCACAGGAGAGCCGCCCATATCCGGGACCGGCCATTGTAGGTCGGTCTGCTCGCCGGGGGGCAGGGTGAGTTCAGGACCATAGCGGCGGTACAGCCGGTCGCCCTCCCCATAGTGGCGGATGAACAGCCGGATCGTGAGCGGCGCGGCGTTTTGGGCATCTGCGGCCAGTCCGGCGGTGATCGTCTGCCCGGGGTAGAGCGTCGGGGAGGCCAAAAAGACGTAGCCCGGCATGTTCATCGCCGCCGGGAGGATGAAGGTCGGCGTGGCGACGTGTACGGTCGAACCCGGTTCGGCGTGGCAGCGAAGCGCCAGACAACGCGCGCCCATTGAACTGTGCCCCGGCACATTCGCTATGTGGGCGGCGTGATCTTCCTCGACGGCGAAGCCCTGGACCGCCCCCGGCAAATCGAAGTGAAACTTCGCGCCGTTTTTGGGCAGGACGGCGGGCTGGCCCGCCAGCCGGTACGCGGTGTTGGCTACGTGGAAGGTCTCGGTGACGGCGTCGGAGATCGCGCGCCCCCCGTCGGCGGTCGGCAGGTACAGGCGGTCCGCGACCGGTCCGCGCCAGTCTACCGCGCCCTCGAACCCCTGCAAACCATTCTTGATGCCCAGCAGACAGCCCACATTGCCCGCATTGCAGTCCGTATCCCACCCCGAGGTGTTGACGATGATCATGCTGCGCTGAAAGTCGCCGTCGCCGTAGAGCAGGCTGAGGATGATCAGCCCGTGGTTGGGCACGATATGGCACACGCCCGGATACCGTTGGTAGCCGTAGTGTTCTTGCAGCAGCGCGCGTGCATCATGCCAGTCGGGATAACGGGCGTGCCAACCGCGCACCTCCGCGATCATTCGCGCGATGGTCGAGTTGGGCGGGATGAAGGTCAACGCCGCATCGATCAGCCTGTTCAGGTCTGGCTCTACGAACGCTAACGCCTCCATCGCCGCGATCACCTGCGCCCCATAGACCGCTTCGCCGTCGTGGCTCACGCTCGCCGCCCGCCGCGCCAGGTCCGCCGCCTGGGCCGGATCGCCCGGGGCGACCATCGCCCAGCCGTCGATGAAAATCTGCGCGCCGAT
>CAYRWY010000388.1:0-5725 GCA_964427955.1 uncultured Anaerolineaceae bacterium | reverse complement strand
CCCTGCCCCTACTGATTTCCCTGTTTTTTACGGGATGGGACACTTATGCCAGTTGGTTTTTTCACCCAGCCTCACCCCCTGCCCCCTCTCCAACGGAGTTAGAGAGGGGGAAGTAGTCTCCCCTTCTTCCCTCGCTGGCTGGGCCGAACGAGCATGAGGCGGGGTCGGGGGCGAATAACGATGAGGGCGGTTTGGCAAAACCGCGCGCGCCTGTTATTCTAGGGCAATTAACCGATTTACCTTCATGATTGCCCTTTCCCTGGATGAGTTCAGGAGTTTCGAATTATGGTCAAACCTGTAGCGACGGTAGATGTCCGGCCTAACCTGCCGCCCAGCCTGGAACGCCTACGCGAGCTGGCGTACAACCTACGGTGGACGTGGGACCACGAAACCATCGCGCTGTTCCGCCGTCTCGACCGCGATCTTTGGGAGCAGACCGGCAGCAATCCGATCTGGATGCTCGGCCTCATCAGCCAGGATGCGCTGCAAGCCGCCTCCGAAGACGAAGCCTTCATGGCCCACCTGGACCGCGTCTGCGCCCAGGCGGATGCCTATATGGCCCCGGACGCCCGCACCTGGTACCGGCGGCACTACGGCGCCTTCGACAAACCATTTGTCGGCTATTTTTCGATGGAGTACGGCCTGACCGAGTGCCTGCGCAACTATTCGGGCGGCCTCGGCGTGCTGTCCGGCGACCATCTCAAGAGCGCCTCGGACCTGGGGCTGCCGCTGGTCGGAGTCGGCATGTTGTACGAGGAGGGCTACTTCCACCAGTACCTGAACGCCGACGCCTACCAACAGCAGTCCTACCCGATCAACGATTACGCCAACCAGCCGGTGATCCAGGTCTTCGACGAAGAGACCGGCGAGCCGCTGGTGATCGAGGTCCAGATCGCCCAGCATACGGCTAAATTGCAGGTGTGGAAGGTGCAGGTCGGGCGCATCCCGCTGTACCTGCTCGACACCAACCATGCCGGGAACATCGGCGAAATCCGCGATCTGACCGACCGGCTGTACGGCGGCGACAAGCGTACCCGCATCCGCCAGGAGATCGTGCTGGGGATCGGCGGCATCCGGCTGCTGGAAAAGCTCGGCATCCGGCCCACCGTCTACCACATGAACGAAGGGCACAGCGCCTTCCTGGCCCTGGAACGTATCCGCCTGATGATGAAAGAAAACAAGGGGTTGGACTTCTGGCAGGCGGGCGAAATCTGCCGCCAGGGCAACGTCTACACCATCCACACCCCCGTCCCCGCCGGGCTGGAACGCTTCGGCTACGACCTGATCGACGAGCACTTCCCGTACCTGTGGGCCGAACTCGGCCTGACACGCGAGCAGTTCCACGACCTGGGCCGCGAGCACATGGAAGGCTTCGACCTGTTCAGTATGCCGGTCATGGCGCTGAAGCTGTCCGGCGCGACCAACGGCGTCAGCCAACTGCACGGCTCGGTCAGCCGCACCATGTGGCAGTGGATGTTCCCCAACGTGCCGGAACACGAAGTACCCATCGGCGCGGTCACCAACGGGATTCACATCCAGAGCTGGGTCAGCAGCGAAATGGCCGGATTGTTCGACCGCTACCTCGATCCGTCCTGGCGCACCGATTCCGACAAGCCCGAAACGTGGTGGGACGTGGATCGCATCCCGGACGCCGAACTGTGGCGCTCGCACGAACGCCGCCGTGAGCGCCTGGTCTCCTACGCCCGCACCAAGCTGCGCGACCAGTTGGAAGCGCGCGGCGCCCCCCGGCGCGAGATCGAGTCGGCCAACGAAGTCCTCAACCCGGACCGGCTGACCATCGGCTTTGCCCGGCGCTTCGCCACCTACAAGCGCGCCACCCTGCTGTTCCGCGACAAGGAGCGGCTGGCGGACATTCTCAACAACCCGCAGGGACCGGTCCAGTTCATTTTCGCCGGGAAGGCGCATCCCCACGATCACCTGGGCAAAGAGCTGATCAAGGAAATCGTCAAGACGGCGGAACTGCCGGAGTTCCACAACTCCATCGTGTTCCTGGAAAACTACGACATCTCGGTGGCCCGTTACATGGTCCAGGGCGTGGACATCTGGCTGAATACGCCGCGCCGCCCCAACGAGGCCAGCGGCACCAGCGGCATGAAAGTGATCTACAACGGCGGGCTGAACGCCAGCATCCTGGACGGCTGGTGGGCGGAAGCCTACGATCCGTCGGTGGGCTGGGCGATTGGCAACGGCGAAGAGTATCCGCAAGAAGAATACGACATGCAGGACTTCATCGAGGCGCAGGCGTTGTACAACATGCTCGAAAAAGACCTCGTCCCGTCCTTCTACAACCGCGGGCGCGACGGCCTGCCCCGCGAGTGGATCGCGCGCATCAAGGCCAGTATGCGCAAGCTGGCGCCCTTCTTCAACACCTACCGCATGGTGCGCGAGTACACCGAGGAATACTACATGCCCAGCCATCACCGCTTCGTCGGGATGACCACGCCGGACATGACCCGCGCCCTGGCCTATGCCAACTGGCACAAGAAGATCCGCGAGAATTGGCCGCGCGTCGCCATCGAGCGCGTGGAAGTCGATCCGGAGCAGTTGAAGGTCAACGAAGATATTCACGTGCGGGCCTGGGTCGATCTCGGCCCGCTGGAACCGGGCGACGTGACCGTCCAGTTGTATTACGGCACGCTCGACAGCCGCGACCAGATCGTCGCCGGAGAGGCGCTGGACATGCAGCACTGCTGCCAGGACGAGAATAACACCGTGCGCAACGTGCACGAGTTCTTCTACACCCTGCGTTACAGCACCACCGGGCGGCGCGGCTTTGCGGTGCGCGTGCTGCCCAACCACGAAGACCTGGCCGATCCGTTCCTGACGAACGCGATCACCTGGTCGCAAGGGTAGCGAGCAGTTATCAGTTGTCAGTTTTCAGTTGACAGTTTTAAGTGGGGCATCCTTCGGGGTGCCCTCTGTGTGTCAAGGGGCGGAAGCATTGAGTTCGGGAAAATTCGCGGTAATTTACCCCACCCCCAGCCCCTCCCCAGGCAAGCTGGAGAGGGGAAGCAGCGCGGTGGAAATGTCGTTGTAGGGGCGCTGCTTGCCGCGCCCGGCTTTGAAAAATGAAAACTGTCCGTCCAGTTCCTACCAAAAACATCACCCCAGTATTTCTCTCTTTTCCCCCTTCTCTCCTCTGCGATCTCGGCGGTCTCGGCGTTGAAATGCTTGTGCCGTTCCTGACGCGATCACGACGCCTGCCCTACGCTCGAAACTCGGCGCCCGCGCCCCGTGTCATATTCCACAAATGGATGATCATCATTCGAGAGGGGTCGGAACCATGCTGCGCCTGTTCAAACTACTGCTCGTCCTGTTACCACTGGCCGGGGTGATCTTCTCCGGCGTGCCTACCGATCAGCGCGCCGCCGCGCAAACGGTCGCGGTCCCGCCGCGCCAGGGGATGCCCTACCGCCCGCCGACCGAGCCGGGCGGCTATACGGCGTCCATCGGGTCCACGCTGCAACTGTTCGACCACGGCTTCATGACGTGGCGGGCCGACAACGGGATGATCTGGGCCTTCGTGAACGACGGGAAAATCTACTCGTACCCGTCGGAGGTCTACGGGCGGCTGCCCAACACCACGGTCTATCGCGACGTGCCCGCGGGCTGGACCGTGCCGACGATGGGCTTCAAGCGCGTCTACGACAATTTCGCGGACCTCCGCGCCGCGCTCGGCTGGGGGGTCGGCGGCGAGACCGGCTTCCTGATGGAATTCCTGGTCGATTACCAGGGGAACGTGTATATCACCACCAGCCCGGACGTCCCGATCCTGATCGCGCCGGACGGCACGTGGCGCAGCATCGACCGCTTCCCTGAGCCGCCCACCAACCCGCAGCCGCCGGTCATCGTGAGCTTCACCGTCACGCCGACCACCATCGAGCGCGGGGACACGGTGCGCCTCACCTGGAACGTCCAGAATACCACCTCGGTGAATCTCTCCCGCGGCGCGCTCGGCGTGCCGGTCGATCTGGGCACCTACCCCCCGATTGGCGCGCTGGACTATACCGCGCTCAGCGCCGACGTGTACGAGATTCCGTTCAGCGTGATCCCGGTGGACGAGATGGGCCGCAAGAGCCAGACCGTGCGGCAGGTGCTCACCGTCACGATCCGCTGCCCCTACACCTACTTTTTCGGCGCGACGTCCGTGGCGGACGTCGCCGGGACGTGCCCACTGGACGCCGTCCAGACCGTGCCGGGAGCCTTCCAGACCTTCGAGCAGGGGATGATGATCTGGCGGAGCGATACGCACGAGATCCTGGTCCTGTACCCGGATGGGCGCTACTGGCCCTTCGCCGACACCTGGACGGACGGAGAGCCGGACGCTGTCACCGAAACGCCGCCGACGGGCCGTTATGCCCCGGTGCGCGGCTTCGGCAAGCTGTGGGCGTCCGAAAACTCCGGGAACGACGCTACCCCGCTCCGGCAAAAGGTGGGCTGGGCGACCGCTCCGGAAACGTCTTATACGATCCAGGTGCAGACCATCGCCTTCAAGAACCGCTATTACGCGGGCTACGCGATCTCGCTGCCCGATGGGCGCGCGATCCACGTGGATACCATGCGCCGCCAGTGGCAGGTCATGACGCCGTAGCGGGGCGTCCGCTACCCGAACCAGTGGGAGCAGTACAAATCACTGCTCCCGCCGGCCCCTTGACAACCGGGTTTATGATCTAATTATAGGAGGAGTTACTGAAAGGCGGGCCGGACGATGAAATTCTCCGTATTATCCTGGAATGTCGAGTCCTTCAAGGGTACCCCTGCCCAACTGGCCAGCGTCGCGACTCACATCACCGCCCTGAACCCGGACGTGTTTGGCATCTTTGAGGTCGAGAAAGTCGATATTGTCGCGCTGATCACTCAGCATCTCCCCGGTTATGACTACAACGTGACGGACGGCCCGGAGAACAAAGAAATCCTGGTCGCCGTGCGCAAGGGAAAATTCGAGCATTCCATCTTTACGCAGAAACGTGAATTCAAATCGTACAATCCGGCGCTGCGTCCGGGCGCGATGCTGAATCTGTGGCTCGGCGAGACCATCTACAACATCCTGTTTCTGCACACCGACGCCGGGACGAACGCGGCGAGCTTCGGCAACCGGAACGAAATGTTCGACAAGATCTGGAAGGTCAAGCACGCGCTGGATAAGCTCCCGCCCCAGGACCCGGCGGGCAGCCGCCTGATCGCCCTGGGCGACATGAACACGATGGGACTGCGCTTTCCGGGGCAGACCAAAAAATACACGCGCGTGCCGGAAGACGAAGAGATCGCGATCCTGGCCGCCGTCGCCCAGCAGGAAGGCATGACACGGCTGCCCAAGGAGTTCGAGAAGACCTACAACAATGGCCGGGTGACGTCCAACCTGGATCACGTGCTGGCGACCACCAATCTCGCTTTCAACCCGCTGGGAAAAGACGCCGACGGGAAGACGTTTTACGTGCGCGTGACGGGCTGGCAGCAGTTGAGCGGCGCCGCGCGGAAGACCTTCATCAACACCATTTCCGATCACTGCTCGCTGTACTGCGAAGTGATGTAGCGAAGCCCCCGAACGTGGGGGCGGACAGGCATTGAGAACCGGGATTTTTGAGAGACAATTTTCGTTTTTTCAAAGCAGGGCGCGGCAAGCAGCGCCCCTACCACGACATTTCCACCGCGCCGCTCCCCCTCGCCACCGGGTGGAGAGGGGGTCGGGGGGTGAGGTAAAACA
>CAYRWY010000387.1:0-5758 GCA_964427955.1 uncultured Anaerolineaceae bacterium | reverse complement strand
GGAAGGCATCCAGGAAGCAATCGACACACTGCGCCGTCTCAAGGATCAATACCGTAACGACCTGGTGATCGATGACCGGGGCCAGCGCTTCAACAGCGACCTGTTCGAAGCATGGGAACTCGGCAGCCTGCTCGATATGGCGGAAGTGACCGCGCTGTGTGCTCTGGCGCGCCAGGAAAGTCGCGGGGCGCACTCCCGCGAGGATTTCCCAAAGCGTGATGACGAAAAGTGGCTGGTCCATACCCTGGCTTATCGCGCTTCGGATGGCAATATTCGCCTGACCCACGACAAGCCGGTAGACCTCTCGCTGGCCGCCAAAGACGAAAAATTCACGCCGAAGGAACTGGTTTATTAAGGAAGCAAAGGAAAGGTCTGTTATGCAGGTGACATTGCGTATCCGGCGCTTCAACCCGGAGAAAGATAAGAAACCTTATTGGGCAGAATACACGCTCGATCATGTCGAGCGGAGTGATCGCGTGCTGGATCTGCTGCACCGCGTCAAGTGGGAGCAGGACGGTACCCTGGCGCTGCGGCGATCCTGTGGGCACGGCGTATGCGGCTCGGACGGGATGCGCATCAACGGCGTCAACCGGCTGGCGTGCAAAGTCGTCGTGAGCAAACTGGGCGAGGGGGATCAGGTCAAGATTCAGGTCGAGCCGATGTTGGGCCTGCGCGTGATCAAAGATCTCGTGGTGGACATGGAGCCGTTCTTCGCCCACTACCGCCAGGTCATGCCCTATTTCGTCAACGACACGCCGCTGCCCGAAAACGGGCGCGAGCGGCTGCAAAGCCCGGAAGATCGCGCGCGCTTCGACGAAACGACCAAGTGTATCCTGTGCGCGTGCTGCACGACGTCCTGCCCCAGCTTTTGGGCGAGCGGCGAATACGTCGGCCCGGCAGCGATTGTCCAGGCGCATCGTTTCATCTTCGACAGCCGCGACCAGGCCGCCGATCAGCGGCTCAAGATTCTGGCCGAGGCCGATGGGGTGTGGCGCTGCCGCACCATCTTCAACTGCACCAACGCCTGCCCGCGTGACATCGAGGTGACGCGCGCCATCGGCGAGGTGAAACTCGCCATCCGCCGCGGCGGGCGCGACTGATTTTCTATCGTTCAAGCTCCTCTCCCCGTTTGTCAACCGGGAGAGGAGACTCGAATTCGTCGAGAACACTACGGAGAAGACCGGTTTATGCTTGTTTTACTGGAAGGCAATATCGCGGCAGGCAAATCGACGCTCGGATCGAACCTGGCCGCCAGTGAGCATTTCCAATTTATCCCGGAACCGGTGTCGCGCTGGCAGACCGGGTTTGCAGCGAATCTGCTCGAACGCTTCTATTCCGATACCCGGCGTTGGGCTTTTACCCTGCAAATCTGCGCGTTCGTAACGCGGACTCAGGCCCTCCAAAATCTGCCCGGGGGCGGCCAGGACGTGATTTTCGAGCGGTCGATTTACTGTGATCGCCACGTCTTCGCCCGCAATTTGCACCAGCACGGGTTCATGGACGATACCGAGTGGGCGCTGTATCTGCATTTCTGGGACTACCTGAAGAATCTTGCGCCGGTTCCGGATGCGATTCTGTATCTCCGCACGCCCGCCGAGGAATGCTACCAACGCCTGCGCGCCCGGGGGCGGACCGAAGAGGCGGCCATTCCACTGGAATATCTCCAGCAGCTTGAGGCGCGCCACGATGAGTGGCTGTTGAATCCGCAGATCGCCGAGAGACCGGTCGTCGTTCTGGATGGCCTGCAAGCCTGGACGGCGGAGGAAGTGCGGCAAAAGCTGGCACAAGTTCCGGTATAATCATGATCAGAGGGGGACACGAGTTTGCTGCGCCAGGGGAGCACGTCGATGCCGCTGGCCTGGAGTATTTAAGGTAAGCGTATGTCACGCGAACGCTCAGGACCTTCCCCTCTGTTGATTGTCGCCGTTGTCGGCCTCCTCGTCTTTGGGGGCTATTTCGTGTGGACTGGCTTCTTGAGTTACCTGGACGATCAGGGCAATATCACCGCCCAGGTCACGCGGGAAGCTGTCGCGTCCGCTACCGCCAGGGTGGCGCCTTCCATCCAACTGCCCACCCTCTACATGCCCGCCACTTTCACCCCGCTGCCGCCCTGCCAGTGGTTCAAAGTCAATGTGGAGCGGGCGGTGTACCGCGAATGTCCCAGCAAGGACAATCAACGCTGCCCGATCCGCGACACGGTTACCTACGGGACGGAATTGTGTATCTACGCTCGCTCGCCCGACAATCCCGAATGGTATGTGGTGGAGTTGAATCCGGACGGGGCCTATCGGGATACGGTCTTCATTCACGAAAGTGTAGTCGAAGCTGTCGATCCAACTCCGACAACGACCCTTTCGCCTACGCCGCATCCTACGGCGACTCCTGCCCCGACCGCGACGCCATCGCCCATCACGGTGCCCGATGCCACGGATACGCCGGGTGCGGTCGAAACGCCCTTTTTGCCGCTGCCGACGATCACGCCGCCGCCCTCGCCGGGTTTCATTTCGATTTGAAGCGTGTCGTTTCCTGGCTTTGTGGGTTTAGCAGTATAAGGGTTTGCGATATACTTGAATAAAACTTAACCTGCGGCAGGGATTGTAAGGTATGACGCAAAAAGAGTGGATGTCGGTAGACGCGCCCAAGCATGTACTCGCGATTGTAAATCCTGCGTCTGGTTCCAAGCGCGGCACAGAGGTTGTCGAGCGGCTGCGCCGGATTTCCAGTCCTCGCATCACCCTGCATACGACGACCCCGGATTTTGACTTTGCCGGGGCGATTGCGGAGGGGGTGGCCAACGGCGTAGATCGCATTTTGATCGGCGGCGGCGACGGCACGCTGATGGAGAGCGTCTCGGGGGCGCAGCGCGTCCTGGGACGGCAAATGCTGCCGTTTTCCTGGGTTCCGGTCGGTACGGGCAATGTCGTTTCCGGGTTTCTGGGCATTCCACACCGCCTGGAACCGGCCATCAAGCTCGCGTTGGGGCCTGGCCTGATCCGCCGGATCGACCTGGCCAAGATCGGGGACCGCTGCTCGGTGCTGCGCGTCTCCACCGGACTGGAAGCCGAAGTCGCCTTTGACGTTACCCGCGAGGACAAAGATCGCCTGGGAGTGCTGGCCTATGGCATTTCCGGGTTGAAATTCCTGCGCCAGACCAAGTCTGTGGAGTTTCATATCTCGCTGGATGGCCAACCCCCAATTCGGGTCGAAGGCATCCTGTCTTTTGTGACGGCGACCGGGGCGTTGACGTGGATCAACGGCATGTCAGTCATCAACGAAGCGATCCAGCCGGATGATGGACTGCTCTATGCCGGGGTGCTGCGCCCGCTGAACCCGGGGCGGCTCTTGAATAGTGTGACGAACCTGGTAGCCGGGAGCGGTGTTCCTCCCGAATCGATCATCTATTTTTCGGCACGCAAGCGGATCGTGATTGACGCCGAGACACCTCAGCCGACTCAGATCGACGGCGATCCGCTGGGGACGACGCCGATCATCGCCGACTTGATGCCCGGCATGTTGCCCATCGTCGTGCCTCAGGAACGGATGCGAGCGGCTTCCTATTTGCAGTGGTTATCCCAGAACCGCCCGTTTGAAAGCGGCAAGGGCTGACCGCCGCCTTACTCCGCGTGCGCGTGATCCCGGGGCAGCGAAAATCCAAACACGCTGCCTTTTCCTTCGATGCTCTCGACCGAGACATGTCCCCCATGTTTCTCGACGATGGTCTTGACAATCGCCAGTCCTAAACCCGTGCCATCGATCCGCCGGGTTTCAGGCGTCTGAACCCGGTAAAAGCGCTGGAACAGCCGGGGCAGGTGTTCCTCGGCAATACCCAGGCCGTGGTCTTCTACCCGGACCAGGACATGGTCGCCATTGTCTGACAGGGTGATGTTCACCGGGCCGCCGTTCGGCGAATACTTGATGGCGTTGCTGACCAGGTTCATGATGGCGCTCAGCAGCCGCCGTTCGTCGCCCACGAGGACGTAATCCTGAGGGGGAACCGTCACAGTGAGCTGGATGCCGCGATACTGGGCGTAGCCATCCAACTGTGAGACGGCGTGCCGGACCAGGTTGCTGAAGTTGACCTCGATCACCCGGAGCGCCCCGTTTGACTCCATCCAGGCGGTATCCAGCAGTTCGTCAATCATATTGAGCGTGGACATCAGGCTGAGCTGCGCGCGCTGCGCAAACGTGTCCTGCCGGTCGGTGAGCGGTCCGGCAGCACGGATCAAGTCAATAAAGCTTTTGACGGCGGCCAAAGGATTTTTGAGGTCATGAATGATCTCGCGCATCAATTCAGGAATAGCCGCCGCTTCATTTTGACCGGGTACGGATAACAACTGTACCTGGCACGGGGGAGCGGCAAGCTTGGCCTGGACGATCTGTTCCCCGGCTACCAACTGGCCCTGGAGGGCGAGCAGCGGTTGGAGGGCCGGGAGGTCGTTGAGGCGATGCCCCAGCACCTCGGCCTCGCCCACGTGGAACGCCGCGACCGCTGCTGGGTTGAAAAGGCAGACCAGCCCTTGCTGATCCAGGGCGATAATTGCATCGGACGAATCACGGCACAAAGTCTCCAGTGCCGGGTGAGAAATGGTTCGAACGGTCATCTTATGTGCTCCCCATCAACAACGGCGGCAGATCGCGCAGCGTGTAGGCGACCCGTGTGCCGTGCCAGGTTAAGAGACTGCCATCGATCAGGTGAATGCGTCCATGCCGAGCCGCCGGGATGTCAAGGGCGCGAAGGGATGCGGCGTCGGATTCAGCAAATGGGTAGGGATCGTTCGGAAGCAAGATTACCTCGGGCCGGGCCGCGACGATGTCTTCCAGCGTGACGGACGGGTAGCGTTCTTCCCGTCCCCCGAAGACGTTGTCGCCGCCGCACACGCGCAGCACATCGTGCGCATACGTGTCGGCGTTGAAGGTTCGCCAGGGATCGCGCCCGGTGGGGACAAAGACCCGCACGGGCGAGTTGGCCACCGCCGCGGCCAGCGTGTAATCGTAAGCCCGTTCGATTTCGCGCACGCGCGGCACCATGTCCGCGTGGTCGAACAAGTCCATCACATTCCACAGCAGGTTAAGCACTTCGAAGACCGTCCGGGGATCGGTCACCCACACCGGAAGCCCGGCGTCGCGCAGGGTGTCCAGCACCGCGGGACGGGTCGCTTCCGCATTTGCCAGCACCAGGTCCGGTTGCAGGCGGATAATTCGTTCCACGTCTGGGGCGTAGGCGCTGCCGACCTGGGGCAGGGTCGTGATCGACCCGGCGGGCCGCGTGCAGTCGTCGCTGATGGCGATCAGCCGGTGATTCAGGTCCAGATCAAACAGCGCTTCAGTCAGGCTCGGCACGAGGGAAACCACGCGCTGCGGCACGTATTCTACCGGCGCTTCCAACCGCGTGTGGTACGCCTGTTGATGCTGGAGATCAGACTGATCGTCCATCGCCCCTACCCTATTTGCGGATGGCCTGGTCGCGTTCCGGCCCGACGCTGATCATCGTGATCGGGATGCTCAGCAGCGTCTCCAAACGCTCGATATAACGCCGGGCGTTCACCGGCAGATCGTCCATGTGCCGCGCCTGCGAAATATCTTCCCGCCACCCGGACAGCGTTTCGTAGACCGGCACGGCCCGCTCCATCGCCGCGGTATTGAGCGGCATCGTGTGCACGCGCTGCCCGTCCACGTCGTAGGCCGTCGCGAGTTGGAGTTCGTCCAGGCCGCTGAGCACGTCGAGTTTGGTGATCACGACCTCGGTCAGTCCGTTCAC
>CAYRWY010000386.1:2706-5761 GCA_964427955.1 uncultured Anaerolineaceae bacterium | reverse complement strand
ATCTTTTCGCCGGTTGGGTTGGGAATGTCGATGCCATGATGGACGCGCATGTCATCCTGGGCGCCGTTGGACCCGAAGGTGTAATAAAACAGGCTGGTGCTGTTGGCGCTGGCATCGACCGGTCGCCCGAACCAGAAATGATCGTTGATCTGTGGGCTGAGCGGGACCTGTTCCGGCGGGAGCTGGAAGCCCAGCTCGGTGGGGGAGGTCTCGACGAAGGCCCCGGTCGGGCTGGGATAGGCCGTGGGTCCGGCGGACGTCAGCGGCGGTTGGGTCGGGAAGGGGGTCGGCGTCGGCCACGGCGTGACCTGGATTTGCTGGGGCTGGATGATGTCCACGGTGGGCTGCGTGGGCGGCAGGGTAGGGGGCACGAAGGCCGTCGCCGCCAGGTCGGGCGTGGGCAGTGGCGTTCCCGCCACGGCGATCTGCGCTTCGAGCGCGACCTGCCAGCCGGCCTGGGGAGCGTCCCCCGGGGTCGGCGTCGCGGCGGGGACGGCGACCGTCACGGCAGACTGCTGATTCTGCCAGAGGTAGAGTCCCCCCAGCAGAATCAGAAAGAGCACGATGATCAGTCCTTCCAGGTGTCGCGTGCGTTCCATAGGCTCTCTGACTCGCTACTGCTGCAAGTCCGGCGGCACCGGGGTCGGCGAGCGTTCGATGTCCGGGGTGGGCGAGGACGTGGGCAGTGGAGGTGGTGCCGGGACGCTGGTCGCTCCTACGCCGAAATTCTGGAACTCCTGCAGCGAATACACTTCCTGCATGGCGCTTTCCCAGCCCAACCCACCCGTCTTGACGAAATCCCAGAACTGGATCGCGGCGAAGTTGTACTGCCACGTCCGCTGCGCGGGCACGCGTTCCCAGCCGAAATCTTCGGCGAGCTGCGTGAAATCGACGTAGTAGCCCGACGGAGGCCGCTCCTTGAGCCGCCCGCCGCGCTCGTAATCTTCGACGTTGCCGCTGCTGCGGGCCGCAAAGTCCCAGGGCAGCACGCGCAGCGGTTCGCCCAGCGCGCCGTTCTGCGCTCCATCGGCCACGCGCACGAACACCCGCCAGTAGGTGTTGATCTCGGAATCCTCGCGGGCGACTTCGATGGGCGTGGGGAAGCCCGTGTTGACCAGGTTGCGGTCGATGGAGAAGTCCCGGCCCGTGTAGTGCCAGTTGTCGGTCGGTTCGCCCGGTTCCGGCGGGCGTTCCTGGTCCCAGAAAGCATCTTCGAGTGAGCCGAGGAAATCGTAGCCGATCTTGAGCGTCGCGCGCTGTTGCAGCGCCTCGAACGAATCGTTTACCCGGTCGGACAGGTACGGCTGGGGCGCTTTGGCGTTGTTGAGCGGCACTAGCCCGTACAGCCCGGTGCTCTGCTGGCGCTCGTTTTCGACGTAGAGCGGATTGGCCGTCTCCGGGCTGGGCTGCAAGCCGCCGCTGGCGACCAGCGGGCCGGGCAGCGTGGCCGACGTCCAGTCGGGATCGGTCGCCCGCGCGGGCAGGGCGAGCGCGCTCGCCGCAGCGCCGAAGCGTCCAATGGCCCCGGCCAAAAGCTGCGTCTGGCGGCCAAAGTCCAGCATGTACGCGACGCTGCCGTCGTTGGGCGCCCAGGCGGGCATCCGGCCCTTGCCGATCAACATCGGGGTCACGTTGGACTGCTGCACCGGCTTGATCCACACGCCTTCGACGCCTTCCACCACCGCGCTGTAGGCGATGTTGGCCCCGTCGTGGCTCCATGTCGGGTAATTCTCGTTGATGTCGGTCGTGCCGGTCAGATTGGTGGCCTGCGCGTCGCCGCCGGATGCATCCAGGCTCAGGATGAAAATATCCTCGTTGCCGGTGCGCCAGCTCGTGAAGGCGATGTGCCGCCCGTCCGGCCCCCAGCTTGGCTCGATGTCCGGCCCGGGAGTGAAGGTGGCCTGCTGTGCGCCCTGCTGGGCGGCCAGCGCCGGATCGCTGCTGATGATGTAGACGTCCAGGTCCTGGCTCGTGTCGTAATAGCCTTCGTAGGCCAGCCACTGCTCGTCGGGACTCCACGTCGGCGCGCCCTCGAAGCCTTGACTGTAGGTCAGGCGGGTGATCGCCCCCGTATCGACCTGCATGATGTACAGTTCCCAGTTGCCATCGCGGTTGCTGGCGAAGGCGAGGCGGGTCCCGGACGGACTCCAGGCGGGATCGCGTTCGTCGAAGGCGCTGTTGGTCAGCCGCAGCGGGCTGTTTTCGCCTACCGGGATCGCCCACAGGTCATCCTGCCCATTTTCGCGCAGCGTATAGGCCAGGCTGCCGCCCACCCGCAGCGGATCGGGGACCGGCGTCACGGTCGGGATCGCCGTGGGAAACAGCGCCGTCGGCGGGATGGTGTTGCGCGCTTCCGGCCACTGGCCGCCGCCCCCCACCGGGGGATTCTTGTCGCCCTGATCGGTTGTTTGTAGCACCACCACGGTGAGCAGGATCAAGAGCAGCAGCACGGCGAAGGCGCTCAGCGCGCGGTTCTGGGCCAGCAGCGGGTCTTTGATCACCGTCGTCTGGAACTGCGCTTCGGCGGCGCGCTGGACCATCTTCTGCTGGCGGCGGGTAGCGACCTCCTGCGTGACTTCGTAGGCTTGCTGGGCCGTACGCGAGGTGCGGCGGGCCGTGCCCAGCACCAGCATCACGGTCCCGGCGACGGCCATCCACGCCGCCATGATCAGACCGATCAGCCCGCGTTTGAGATAGGCCGCCTGGTCCACCATCGCCATCGCGGACCACGCCCCGAGGCGCAGCACGGCATTGCTTAATCTGTCGGTAACGCGAAATGCACGAACGAGCATAGGTCTGCCCTGTCTTTGCTACCCAAACACCGCGAATTCTACAGACAAAGAGTCCACCCGGCAAGAAACCCGATTCGACGCTCGCCCTCCGAGAAGGTCTTCAGATCGAGAATCTTGGAGAACCACAGGTGCCGCCTTACACCGACCTTTCCCCCGCGCCGCTCCCCCTCGCCACCGCGTGGAGAGGGGGCCGGGGGGTGAGGTCATTCCTCTCCTGTTTTTCTCAGGTTTTTCTCTGTGTACTCTGTGCCCTCTGTGGTGAA
>CAYRWY010000386.1:0-2606 GCA_964427955.1 uncultured Anaerolineaceae bacterium | reverse complement strand
CCTCTCCTGTTTTTCTCAGGTTTTTCTCTGTGTACTCTGTGCCCTCTGTGGTGAAACTGCTTTTTACAACCCCAACTCTCCCGCGAACGCGAACAGCGCCGCCGCGCCCCCGGTGTGCCAGAACAGCACCCGCTGATCCGGCTTGAACTCGCCCCGCCGCACCAGGTCGATCAGGCCCGCCAAGGCCCGTCCCGTATACACCGGATCGACCAGGATGCCTTCGAGCCGCCCCAACAACTGGATCGCTTCGCGCTCGGCCTCGCCGATCACGGCGTATCCCCCGCCGAGGTAGTGATCGTTGACCTCCACGTCGGACGGCTGCGGCACCCAGTGCACGTCGCACAGTTCGCCGCCGCTTTTTGCCAGGGCGATGATGTCCGGCACGAAGTCCGCCGCCGGGCGATCCACGCTGATCCCCAGGATGCGGGTGCGGCCCATCAATCCGGCCATGTACGCGCCGAGCAGCATCCCGGCCTGCGTCCCGCCCGAACTGGACGCGAAGACGTGCACGTCGAAAGCGCCCAGCGCGCGCGCCTGGGCGGCGTATTCGCGCATCCCCATCACGTAGCCGATCAATCCGTAAGCGTTCGATCCACCGTAGGGGATCACGTAAGGGCGTTTGCCCGCCGCGCGCAGCTCGGCCTCGACGCGCGCCAGCGTTTCGGTATACGGCGCGTGTTCGGCGGTCCAGTGGATCGTCGCGCCCAGCAGCTTGTCGAGCAGCACATTCCCGGTCCACGCACTGGGCGGCTGCCCCTCCGGCGTGTACAGCACGAGGTGGCATTCCAGCCCGCAGTGGGCGGCCCCGGCGGCAGTCTGCCGGGCGTGGTTGGACTGGGTCGAGCCTGCCGTGATCACGCAGTTCGCCTCGGCGTCGATGGCCTGCGCCAGCAGGAATTCGAGTTTGCGCGCCTTGTTCCCGCCCGTCGCCAACCCGGTTTGATCGTCACGTTTGATGAAAATCTCTGGCCCGCCCAGATGCCTGCTCAGGTTCGGCAGGGGATCAATCGGCGTCGGCAGGTGGGCCAGCCGCACGCGCGGCAGCTTCTCAAGCGGAGCAAAGGGATTTAGAGTCATCGGGCATTTATCCTGTTCTAGACTTCGCAGACTAAGTATACTTTAGCGATTATGCCCAGCGAAAGTAAAATGAGGAGTTCTATGTACGACGAGGCAGCTCGCACGTTTCTGCAAAAACCCCTGACCGCGCGCCTGTCCGCTATCGACCCTGAGGGCTATCCGCACACCGTGGCGGTCTGGTTCATGCTCGATGGCGACGACGTGGTTTTTATCAGCGTCCGCGAGACGCGCAAAGTTGGCTATTTCGAAGCCAATCCGAAAGGCTCCGTCTCGATTGGCGGCGGTCCCGACGAGGGCGGCGGCTACCTGATCAAAGGCACCGTGTCCATCGAGCCGGATTCGGACGACGCCTGGGTCAAGAAGCTGTGTTATCGCTACGAGACGCCCGAAAAGGCCGCGTTCGACGTGGCGGACTGGGCGGAACTGGACATCATCCTGCTGCGCCTCAAGCCGGTCAAGGTGATCAAGTTTGCCTGAACCCGGTGATCTGCACCTGCCCGCGCCGGAGCAGCGCGGCGTGATGATCCTGGTGAGCGGCTGGCGGCAGGTCGGCAAGACGAGCCTGCTGCTGGCCGTACGCGAGGCCGCGATCCGCACCGGGCGGTCAACGGGCGGATTTCTGTCGGTCGCTCGTTTTGCGCAGGGTGCGAAGACCGGGATCGATCTGCTGGATGCCGCGACCGGGGAGATCGTCACGCTGGCGACGGTCGGCGGCGAGGGTGCGATCCGCACTGGACACTACACCTTCAATCCCGCCGCGCTGGACGCCGGATTGCGCTACGCCGTCTCCGGTGCCCAGGCGGACGTGTTTTTCGTGGATGAGCTTGGCCCGCTGGAATTGCAGCGCGGGGCAGGGTGGGCGGGAGTGATCCCGATCCTCGCTGCCCGCGCCTATGGAGTCGCGTTCGTGGTGGTGCGCCCGGAACTGCTCGACCTGCTGCGCGAACGGCTATCGCTTCCCGCCGACTCGCTCGTGATTAATATAAGCGCATCAAATGGGAAGATACTGCACGACATATTGGTTGCATGGGTAGAAATCATTCTTTCCTTAGCGGATTAGCAGGTACGCTGTCTGATTTTGGGGTGTCTCTATTGCCCTCTGGTCAAACAGGATGCAGTTCGGCTATATTTGAAATAGATGTCCAACTTAGATTCTGGATCAAGATTTTCCAGGTTTGTTCCGTCAGCCTGCTCAGCATATTTGAGAGTGAGTATTCTTTCTGCCTCAAGGTCGTTATTATTGGTTCCTCGAACTTGGTCTGAAAGCCCCCCAACAATTCCTGAAAGTAGTCCGCCTATATAAGGAACATTCCTTAACGTGTCCTCTGCACCAGGGATGATTACAGGAGCCGCGTCTACTTCCCACACATCTATGTAGATCCAAAGTTCATCTCCCAGAAATCTGGATCTGTCCACTGTGAATTGCAGATCAGAGCCAAAATCAACGAGCTTTCTCTCATCTTCTGGTGCTGGCGCGACATCTTTCTCATAGGATAGATTGAATATTTCAGCGTCTTCTTGATCTCTGT
>CAYRWY010000385.1:0-5778 GCA_964427955.1 uncultured Anaerolineaceae bacterium | reverse complement strand
GAGGGGACTTACTCCACCCGAAGTTCAATCCCCCTCTCCAGCATGATTGGAGAGGAGGTGAGGTAAAAAACGGCAAATCTTCGCCTGCGCCCTCCGCTTAACCCTGCTGAACCAGCCGGTCCAGCCGCTCCTGGTACTCCCGCCGCGCCCGGCTGGCGAGGGGCGCTGCCAGCGTCCGTCGCAGGGTGGCTTCGTCCAGGTCCGGGAGCACGTAATACTGGCGGAACAGCGTGTTGACGGTGATGGTCGGCCCGGCGTGGCGTTCCAGCGTCACCGGATCGCCCACCTGAATCCGGCCCGGCTCGATCACGCGGCAGTACAGCCCCGGACGCTCTGCCGCCCGAAAGCGTTTGACGAACGCTGGATCGCCCATGCGCGCCGCCAGGGTCGCGCATGGAATGCGCGGCGCGGTGATTTCGATCAGCGCCGCCCCCACGCGCAGCCGGTCGCCCACCTGGAGATCGCCGGTCGGCAGGTCGCTGATGGTCAGGTTTTCGCCGAACGTCCCCGGCGCCAGCGCACGTCCCAGGGTTTCCGCCCACCAGCGGTAATCGTCGTCGCTGTAGACGTACACGGCCTGATCCGCCCCGCCGTGATTCTCGGTATCGACGATGGCATCCTGTTCAAGTCCGAAGGTCGTGATCAGCACGGACGCTTCGACCGGCTGCTTGAAAATGCCGGTCTCGTCGGACTTCTTCGCCATCTGGATCGCGCTTTTCTTCCCGATATTTACGCTGAGTAGCTGCATTGGTGTCCTCGATTCGCGTAATTGAAAGCCGGTCTTGCCTTTCTTCCGAGCAGGGCGCCGCCCTACCTCGACGTTTCCTCTGCGTCGCTCCCCCTCGCCACCGCCTGGAGAGGGGCCGGGGGTGAGGTAAATTCCCCTACGGCTGGCAGGTCACCCCCTCGCGCCGGGCCACCGCGATGATCGCCGAGCGGTGATCGGAGGCGTTGGCCGCCTCGCCGCTCTGATCGACCATCGCCCCCACCAGCGGGATGTTGAACGTCCACAGATAGTCGTAGCGGGCGGCGGTCCCATCCACCAGGAACACGGTCATCGCGTCTTCTTTGCGCAGCCCGGCGAACGGGTCCTTGATCGCCTCGCCCGCGCGCAGCGTGGTATACAGCGGCGACTCCGGCGGGAAATTGAACGTCCCGCCCAGGATGATCCGGTCGGTCCAGGCCGGGGCGTGCTGCCCGGCGATCCAGTCTAGCAGCGTGCGCATCTGCCGGTTCTGATCCTGTTCGCCTTCCGGCACGGCCTGGCCGTTGCGCTGCGCCTCGCGGAAGCCGAGCCAGGCATTGTAGACGTGCAGTTGGCCGAGCTGTCCCGTCAGCGGATCGGCGACCAGCCGTTCCGGGTTGAGCACGACGTGCATGGCGGCGGACTGGTTGCCTTCGCTCGGCAGGTCCAGGCCGTAGACGCTGTCGATGGGCACGCGGCTGAGCACGGCGATCCCTTCCAGCGTCTCGTTCTGCGGGTAGAAAGCCCATTCCATGTCGAGTTGGTGCGCCAGCCACAGCGCCTGATCGACGCCAAAGCTCGCCATCCGCCCGGTATCGACCTCTTGCAGCAGCACGATGTCCGCACCGTTCAGTTCGATCAGATCGGCCACGCGGTCCAGGTTCGGATCGAAGAAGGACGAGTAGCCGCCGTGGATGTTGAAGCTCGCCACGCGCAGGCAGTCGGCATTGATCGGGCGGCGGATCGCGTCATCCACGCCGAAATTCGCCCCGGCGAAGCTCACGCCGAGGATCAGCACCAGCGTGGCCAGTGTGTAGAACGTCCGCCCGCCGCGCCAGGGGATGCGCCGCCGGGTGAGGATCATCGGGATCGACATCAACAGCGCCGCGATCAACGCCAGTCCCAGGCCCATGCCCCGGAACGAGCGCAGCACGTCGCCCACGTTCTCATACGGCTGGCGCAGGTCGCGCACGTAGGCGTAGTCGTAGGTGAAGTAGTCGCCCACCGCCAGCGCCGCGAAGCCGATCACCGCGATGATCATGGTGATCTCGGTCAGGTTGCGGCGCGGAATGCCGGTCTGGATCAGCCACCACAGCGTCAGCCCGGTGAGGAACTGCGCCACCACCAGGGCGAACCCGGCCAACAGGCCGTCGTAGCGCCGCCCGGTGACGATCAGCAGGCCCACCAGCAGCACCCACAGCCAGCCGCGCCACGCGCCGTCGAACATCCCCGCGAAGCGCCGCGCCTGCTCGCGCACTTCGGGCACGAGTGGCAGCAGGGTCGCGGCCAACAGCCAGGGCACCAGCCCGGTATAATCCGTCCCGGACCAGTGCGCGACGGCGTTCGGCAGGCCGAGCACGGTGAATTCCAGGTACAGCAAACCGCCCAGCGCCAGCCCGCCCCAGAGGTTCATCTGCCCGGCCAGGGGCGGGGCGTAGCCTTCGCGCTGGCGTTCTTGCTCGGCAGCGCGCGCTTCGACGTACCACGTCACAATCGAGAACAGGATCAGCAGGATCGCCGCTGCCGAGACCAGGATGCCCATGTCGAGATCGAACTGCGTCCCGAACTGGACGGAGTAATCGCTCTGCCAGGTGCGGTCGAAGGTGTCGCCCGCCGCGCGGATCAACTGGTCCCCGGCGAAGCCCAGCAGGATCGCGCTGGGGAAAAACGCCGGACGCCGGATGATCGTCAGGGCCAGGTACAGCAGCCCCGCGCCGATCACCAGTCCTGCCGCTGGGACGCGCAGATCGTCGGCTTGCAGCGCCATCGAGCGCCCCAGCGCGACCAGCATCACGGCGAACGGCAGGCTGACCCGCCACCGGCTGATGATCAGGGCCAGCACGGGCAGCAGCAGCAGCGCCACCAGGATCACGATCTCGCCCTGAATGGTGTCGAGTTGGACCACGCCGGGCACCCCGGACAGGCGGCTGGAATCGGCCACCCGTTGGACGAGATCGGCACTGCTGGCGCGCGCGTACAGGGTGGCGTACACATAGCGCACTGCCTGGACCAGGCACAGCCCGACTGCACCAGCTTCTATCGTACGCAGAAAATCCTGCCGTAGTTGCGACATGACGTCCTCATGAATGCGATTCAAAAGCTAACGCTTACCGTCTACGATTTTACGCGCTGTTGCAGTTCTCGCCAGCATTGTACAGTTTCGCGTAAGTCCCGTTCAACGCGACCAGCTCGTCGTGCGTGCCCTGCTCGCCGATGCCCTCGTCCGTCAGGACGACGATCCGCCGGGCGCTGCGAATCGTGGACAGCCGGTGGGCGATCACCAGGGTGGTGCGGTCTTCGATCAGCCGCTCCAGCGACGCCTGGACCGCTTTTTCGCTCTCGTTATCCAGGGCGCTGGTCGCTTCGTCCAGGATCAGGATCGGCGGATTTTTCAGGAACACCCGGGCGATGCTCACGCGTTGTTTCTGCCCGCCCGACAGCTTGACGCCGCGCTGCCCGATGTCGGTCGCGTAGCCCTGCGGCAGCGCCAGGATGAACTCGTGCGCGTTGGCTTTTTTCGCCGCCTCGACGATCTCGTCCAGGCTGGCCTCCGGCTGGCCGTAGCGGATGTTGTCGGCCACCGTCCCGGCGAACAGGTAGACGTCCTGCTGCACCACGCCGATGCTGCGCCGCAGCGCGTGCAGCCGCAGGTCGCGGATGTCCCGCCCATCGATCCGGATGCAGCCTCCGCTGACCTCGTAGAAGCGTGGGATCAGCGAGCACAGCGTCGTTTTGCCCACGCCGGACGATCCCACCAGCGCGACGTACTCTCCGGCCCGGATGTGCAGCGACAGGTTCTTGACCACTTCCTGGTGATCGTCGCGATATTTGAAGCTGACCGCCTGGAACTCGATCTCGCCCCGGATTGGCGGCGGATCGCTGGCCTGCGGCGCGTCCTGGATGTCCGGCGCGAGTGCCATGATCTCGGCGAAGCGGTTGAAGCCGGTGATGCCCTCCTGGTACAGCCGGGTGAAGTTCACCGCCCGCTGGATCGGCTCGGTCAGGCTGCCGACGTACAGCAGAAACGTCAGCAGATCCGGCAGCGTCAGGTCCCCGCGCGAGATGCCGATCCCGCCCAGCACGATCACGGCCAACGGGAAAAGCTGGGTGAACGCGCCCATCCCGCCCGAAAAGTAGGCTTCGCTGCGGTAGCCCGCCTGGCGGCTCGCCAGGAACCGGGTGTTGGCCCGGTCGAATTTCTGCCGCTCCAGCGCCTCGTTGGTGAACGACTTGACGACGCGGATGCCCGCCAGCGTGTCTTCGACCTGGGCGTTGACGTCGCCGATGCGCTCCCGGCTCTGGCTCAGGGCGCGGTTCATCTGGCGGTTGAAGTAAAACGCATACGCCGCCATGCATGGCAGAAAGAGGAAGATCAGCAGCGTCAGCGTCACGTCGATGCGCAGCAGGATGACGAACGCGCCGCTGAATTTCAGCACGGCAATCGCGAGATCTTCCGGGCCGTGGTGGTACAGTTCCGACAGCCAGAATAGATCGTTGGTGAGGCGCGACATGAGCTGGCCGGTTTTCTGGTCGTCGTAGAAGTTGAACGACAGCTTTTGGTAGTGATCGAACAGGTCGCGCCGCATATCGCTTTCCATCATCGCGCCCATCGCGTGGCCGCGATAATCGACGAACATTTCGCACGCCGTCTGTACGGCCACCAGCCCCAGCATGAGCACGCCGATGGCGGCGATCCGGGAGGGGGCGGCCAACGTTTGGGTGATCGCGCGGGCGCACAGCGGGAGGATCAGCGCCGTCGCCGAGACGACGATGGCGCAGGCCAGGTCCGCGGCCAGCAGCCCGCGATAGGGACGGTAATACGACAGAAATCTTCTGACACGCACCGAGTGTGACATGAGCGCCTTGTGAGTGATTGGTTTGGGATATGACGCAGCGGAACGATCCGCACCAGCTCTGAGGTGACCGGCTGGCAGGCAGCACTATATCACCTCACGTCAGGAGGTCGTCAGGCACACGGGTACTTGGGGGAATGATCCAGGGGAGGGCGCGAGTCTCCGGATCTTCTAAGCGCGGTCCAGCACCTTTGTACCTGGGTTGGGGGTGGTTTGGTTGGACGACATGTTTTTACCGCTCCTTTCCGTGCTCGACTGGACGATAGTCCGGATTATAACATGGTGCCGGAGCACCATTGTACTTTTGCGCTATAATATGCGGAATTTTACCGGAACGGGAAAAAAGGAAAAAGATTGATGCAGCACATAGATACCTTATTAACCGGCGGCGTCGTGCTGACCATGAACGAGGCCCTGGATCGCTACAAGCAGGGGGCGGTCGCTATTCAAGGCGACAGCATCCTGGCTGTTGGCGATGCCGATACCATCCTGGCGAAATATCAGGCCGACCACGTGATCGATTGCTCCGGCCAGATTGTGCTCCCCGGTCTGGTCAATGCTCATACGCACATGCCCATGACGCTGCTGCGTGCGATGGCCGACGACCTGCGTCTGGACGTCTGGCTGCTGGGCTACATGATGCCCGTCGAGCGTCAATTCGTCAGCCCGGACTTCTGCCGCCTGGGCACCGAGCTGGCCTGCGCCGAGATGATCCGGGGCGGGACGACGCTCTTTGCCGACATGTACTACTTCGAGGCCGACGTGGCGGCGGCCACCGCCCAGGCCGGGCTGCGCGGTGTGTGCGGCCAGACCATCATGAAGTACCCCGCGCCCGACGCCGAGAGCTTCGAGGAAAGCCTCGCCTACACGCGCCGCTTCATCGAAGATTGGCGCGATCACCCGCTGATCGTCCCGTCCGTCGCGCCCCACGCGCCCTACACCTGCACCGACGAGATTCTG
>CAYRWY010000384.1:3559-5789 GCA_964427955.1 uncultured Anaerolineaceae bacterium | reverse complement strand
GCACAGCCGGGGATTCGCCCACAGATCGAAAAACTCCGGCGAGAGATCCCAGGGTTCGAGCGAGGACAGCCGCAGGCGGGCCATCGGGGTCTGGTCGAGAATCATCCGGATCAGGTCCGCCAGACCGTCGCGTTCGTGACGATCATGCCCGTAGGAACCCAGGTGTACCCCGGTCAGGACTGCTTCCTGATACCCTGCCGCCGCGAGCGTCTGAATCTCGCGCACGACGTCCGCCGCCGCGCGACTGCGCCCGGCTCCCCGCGCGATGGTGGTCACACAGAACGTGCAGCGGTTGTCGCAGCCGTCCTGCACTTTGACAAAAGCCCGCGTGCGTCCCAACACCCCCGCCAACGCTTCGCGATCCAGCGGCTCACGGTCGAAACTCTCCGGTAGATCGGTGTTCAACACCAGCGGAACCAGGCGGTCTTTGGCCAGGTTATCGACGACCTGGGACACGCCCGGCAGCGCGCCAACCACGCCCGGCGACAGGTGCGCGTAACAGCCCGTCGCGACGATCTGAGCTGCCGGGTTGGCACGATTCAGACGGCGGATCAGGCCGCGGCTGGAATGTTCGGCTTCGCGCGTCACCGCACAGGTATTGACCACGCAGAGATCGGCCTCTTCGGCGGAGTTCACCAGCGTGTGCCCGGCCTGCCGGAACTGGCGCGCCATCGTCTCGACCTCGCTCTGGTTCAGGCGGCAACCGGTAGTCTCCAGATAGACGCGCATGGGCTACTGCACGGCCTCCGGCCCTACGATCACCAGATCGTCAAAGGCGACCGTGACCTCGCTGCCGTCGATGGTCCCCGCCGCCAGCGCCACCCGGCCCTGCTGGAAGGCATGGTCTTCGTAGATGTAGGTCAGCTCGCCACCGTCCACGCAGGCACCCGGACCGGCCCACATGCTGGTCTTGTTGTTCCCTTTCAAGCACAGCGCGACCGGCTGGCCATTGACGAAGAAGCGAAAGGCGCTGCCCTGGGCGACCACGCGAATTTCGTTAGTGGCGTCGCCCTGGTGAACCGCCGGATCGGGGAAGCCCCACACGCTGACCTCTTCCTGCCAGCCGTTCTTGACTTTCGCCAACGAGGCGTAACCGTCGCTGGTGATGCGGAACAGGTAGAAATTCTCCTCGTCCCGGTAGCGGAAGATCACGCCATACTGGTTCTGATCGACCGGGCCGTCGAGCTGATGCACCGTCACCCGCAGATCGAAATCGTTGAACTTGCGATTCAGGGTGGACCACACGACCTCATCCGTGCCCGGCGAGCCGTGTTTGATCACCAACCGGTTCCCGGCCAGCGGAGACGACGCGCTCCCGGCGGCATCCGCCACGATCTGCGCCGAGTCGCGCCCCGGATAGAGGTCCCATTCGTCGTTGAAGTCGTCGAAGGACGTGGCGTAGAGCAGTTCGCCGGGATGGGGGTGCTGGACCGGGATCTCGTAGAGCCAGTCGGTCAGCACGCCCAGGGTCGCCCCCGCCCCGATCAGGACCACGCCCCACAGCCCGATCACGACGCTCCGCAGGCCGGACAGGCCGCGATCACGGCCCGGCTGGTGATACAGGGTCCGCAGCGAACGGGCAAAGGAGGCGAGCAGATACCACAATCCCAGGGTGGCCTGGAACGCCAGCAGCAGCGCGGCGAAACGCACCAGCCACGCTGCCTGACGGATCATGTCCTGGACCAGGCCGCTGTCTTCGGCAGCACTGCGGTTGGTCATCAAAAACAGCACGAGGCTGATCGGGTACCCGGCCAGCAGTATCAGAGCCGACACCCGGACAAAAGCCAGCGCGCCCTGGCGGCGCTGACCGAGCAGCCGGACGGCATGGAACTGGATCAGGCTCAACACGCCTAACACGACCGCCCCGGCCACTTGAACCTGGATGTTTTGCTCGTACAGATCCCCGGGATGCTCGATCCGCAGGTTCAGGCCCAGATCGATTCGTTCGAATTTGAGCGTGTACAGGTAAGCAAATAGCCCGGCTGCGCCGAGAAAAAACAGCACCCCGGCCAGCGAAAAATGGAGGCGCATCGCGCGCACCGTCCAGCGCGGCCAGCCCGAAAGCGGCTCCTCGGAAACTCGATAAAAAGGCTGGATAGATTCGGTCACCACATATTTCCTATCCGGCGGTCCGGCGCGGCCATCCCATCCTGCGCCGCTAGGAACCACTCGTATCCACACGATAAGTCACGATCACGTCATCGAACGACACGTCGGCATAACCATGCCC
>CAYRWY010000384.1:0-3459 GCA_964427955.1 uncultured Anaerolineaceae bacterium | reverse complement strand
CCACACGATAAGTCACGATCACGTCATCGAACGACACGTCGGCATAACCATGCCCCGCCCGCACGATCACGCCAAAGCTGCCAGACAGCCCCTGCTCCAGCGGGATCATCCCGACCAAAGTGCCATTGACCAGCAGGGTCACCGACGTGGCTGTCACCTGAGCTGCCAACCGGATCGCCGCCGGATCGTCGGGAAGCACCACCGGCAGGGTATCGGACGGCGTCAGGTCGATCCAATCCTGATCGACGCGCTGCTCAAAATGCCAATCCCCCTGCGGAGACAGCATGAGCGCATAAAAATGAGCGTCGTCCTGATAGCCCAGCACCAGGCCCATCCACGAGTCGAGACTCCCGTCGTTAAACGTGACCGTCGCCTGAAGGCGATAGTCCTCTAACGGCGTCGCGAAATCGGGCTGCGACCACAGCCACGCGCCGGGCGATACCACCCGGAGATTCAAAACTCCATCGCCATAGGCGGCAGAGGCTTTGGGCGACTCGGACTCGATCCAGCGATTACTGTAGGTCGCGAAATCATCCTGAAACAGGACGATCTCCGCCGGGAGGGGAGTCGGAGTCAACCGCCAGGCGGCACTCACCCCGGGCGAAGACAGCGCCAGGCTCCCCACCAACAGGACAGCGATCCCGATCCCGACGATTACCCAACTTTGCTTGCGCCGCATGGTAATCTCCTGATCTGTTAACCTACCGGATTGTAGCGTGTCGCGCTTTTCTGTCCATAGTCAAGCGGTCAGGGACTCATCCCCAAACGCTGTAAAGCGCGTGCCGCCTTCAAGCCGAAGCCCCGGTCGGGACCTTCGGCCTGGACGACGTAGGCATAGGAATCTGCGGCCCCCTGCCGGTCGCCCCGATATTCCAGGATGACGGCGAAATAGTACCGGCTGCGTGCGTGATGTGCATCCAACCCCACGGCAGCGTTGAGTTCCTGATAGGCCCGCTCCATATCGCCGGAGAGATAATACACCCAGCCCAGGCTGGTGCGCAGATCGGGATCGTTGGGATCGAGCGCGCTCACCTCCACCACAAAATCACGACCACGCGCTTCCAGTTCGAAGCCGGTGTCGGCATAGAAAGCCGCCATCAAACGCTTCCAACGAAGATCCTGGGGCGAAAGACCGACGGCAGTCTGGAACCAGTTCTCCGCCTGCGCCATATCGCCCAAATCCTGCCACGACGCGGCAACCTCGGCGGCCAGGGCCGGATTGTCGGACGCCAGTTGGTAGGCCTGGACGAACGCCTGGTTCGCGGCGTTATAGTCCTGCCAGCGCCGCCAGTGCTGGCCCAGCAGATAGTAGATCAGCGGATCGTTGGGCGACATCGCCAGGGCGGCTTGCAGATCGGGCTGGCCGTCGCGCCCCTGCTGGTCACGCACGAAGCCCAGGTAGGCGCGCGCGGTGGGATTGACCGTATTGGCGTCCAGCGCCATTTGCAGCACCCGCTCGGCAAAGGCCCACTCCCCTAACCCGACCAGGGCCACGCCCAGGCGTGTATGGGCCTCGGTCAGCGAATACGTGCGGTAGGCGTCCAGCGCGACCAGCACCGCCTGAGCCGCCGACGCCCAGTCGGGATCGCCGACCACCTGGGCAAGCGCAGCGGCGGCGCTGACCTGATCGGTCGGCGCTAACCACACCCCCCACTGGAAGAGAGTCTGAGAATCGTCCGGCTCCAACTGCACCAGACGCGCCAGCGTGCTCCCGACCTGGGCCCAATCGAGCCGCGCGATCTGCTGATCTAGCAGGCGGCGCAGCAGGCGCGGACTCTGGGTCTGGCCGGAGGTGACATAGGACAGCGCCGCGACCTGCTCGGTCTCCCCCTGCTGCGCCAGGAGATCGGCCAGTTGGCCCCGGCGCGCGTCGTTCCAGCCCCAGCGATCGGCCAGCGCCAGGAGGTAGAGTCGGGCTTCCTCGTGCCGCCCAGTATCCTGGCTGATCGTCACCAGACGATCAAAAATGGTGGGCTGAGGTCCTAAAGCTGACAGGATATGATCGTAAGAGGCCAACGCCTGGTCGAATTCCTGCGCGTGGGAGGCCTGATCGCCCGCCCACAGCCAGCGCCGGATCTGCTGGCTGCGCGGCGTCACGTCCAGGGTCAGGCCCGCGGCCAGCACCAGCACCAACCGGAGGGCAACCGACAGGGTACGCATCACGCCAACCGCAGCGCGCGTTTGACGGCGGCTTCAAGCTGGTCGGCGTCCACCGGCTTGCGGAGATAGTTGGGCAGCACACCATGCAGGCGCGCCATCATGCGGTTGCCGACATCGTAAAAGGCCGTGACGAACACGAAAGCCGGTTCATCGACATCCTGCGGGTTGAGGCGGATCGCGCGGATCAACTGCCATCCCGTCCGGTCGGGGAGCCTGACGTCGAGCACCATCAGATCGGGGCGAGTGGCATAATAGAGTTCCAACCCCTGGTCCCCCCGCGTCGCCGTTACGACGTTGAGACCCAGGGCGCGCAGAATGCGTTCGATACGGGTCCCTTCGTCCGCGTCGCCCACGACCAGGGCCGTACAGTCGGACAGTTTCTTCGGCATAGCGCCCCCTACAAAATGGGCAGTGCAAAAACTGGCAAAGAGTGTCACAATCTCAACTAGACGAACACAAAAAAATTATAACGCGGGTAGGACTTTCCTCACAGGAATATTGCGCAGATTAGAACCTTTGTGCTAAAATCAAACCTAGCTCTTCACCGATTTTGTGCTATGATGGGCGGGATTCTGCGACATCAAAAGGGGTATTTGGATGGCTGAACGGCAATCGGCCAACAATGGTCGTTCTACGCCTGCGCGCAAGACCACCACACGCAGTGCTTCGGCGGAACAACTGCCGCCGCGTCCCACGCGCAAGAGTGAAACACCGGCCCGCAAAAGCGAGACCCCGGGTGTTTCCGCGCGCAAGACCGCTGCCGCCAGCGCGCCGCCGACGCCGCGTCCCAAAAGTCCCGCCAAGCCGAAAGCCGACCCCAAGGCTGCCCCCGAAAAAGCGCGTGTCCGCAAGGTCACGGAACGCCCCGCCATCGTCAAACGGCCCAGCCTGACCGAACGGGCCGGAACCTGGCTTCAACCCCGGCTCCAGGCCGCCAGCCAAACGCTGCGCGATCCGGCCTTCTGGCGCGGATTGGTGCAAAAGCTCCCCCCCTGGACGGACGAAGTCGGCGCCATTCTGCTGGTCGTGCTCGGCGTGGTGATGCTCACCGCGCTGCTCAACTCGACGTCCGAAGCGATGCTGGCCATCAACCTGTCGCACATTTTGCGTCAGATTTTCGGGTACGGCGCGTACGGCGTGGCGCTGATGATCATGGCCAGCGGCGTGATCGTGCTGCTGCCCAAGTTCGGGATCGTGCTCCGGGTAGGCTGGCTGCGAGTGGCGGCCATCGAAATCAGCTTCGCCGCTTTCACCGCCCTGCTGCACCTGTTCGCCAACGATCCGCAGCCGCGCGTATTG
>CAYRWY010000383.1:0-5810 GCA_964427955.1 uncultured Anaerolineaceae bacterium | reverse complement strand
AAGCTGTCCACCTGGCGGCCAAAGGCGTTGCGGTTGACCTGGATGTCCATCACGCCGATCAGCGGTTGGTCACGCCCGATGTCTTTGGCCAGCATGATCATCCCGGCGCACGTGCCCCAGACGGGTTGGGTCGCGGCAAACCGGCGCAGCGGTTCCAGCAGCTTGTACGTCACCGCCAGCTTGCCGATGGTCGTGCTTTCCCCGCCAGGGATGATGAGTGCGTCCAGCCCGTCCAACTGCTCCGGCAGGCGCACCTCGACGGCATTCGCGCCCAGGGCACGCAGGGTTTTGATGTGTTCGATGAAAGCGCCTTGCAGCGCCAATACGCCGACGTTCATAGCGATCCTCCAGGCGTCCATTCGTCATTCTGAAAATGAATGTAATGCCCTTGAGAGCCGCTGACAAGCCGTTTGGACCTGCTTGGTCCTATACGGTTCAAGCCCCCAGCACCAGGTTGTCGATCAGGCGCACCGGGCCGACGAACACCGCCATGCTGAGCAGGGCCTGGCTCACGTCGCCCTGAATCTCCTGAAGTGTGAGGGGGTCCGCCGCGCTGACGTAATCCAGCCGGGCCAGCGGTTCGGCCCCGATCACGGCGGTCATCGTCGCCCGCAGGTGATCGGCCTCGCGCGCGCCGCGCTGCCATTCCGCCTCGGCGGCGTGCAACGCTCGCGACAGCACCAGGGCCGCCGTCCGCTCCTGTGGATTCAGGCGCAAGTTGCGGCTGCTCATCGCCAGCCCATCCGGCTCGCGCACGATGGGACAGGTCACGACGTCCAGGTTGAACGCCAGATCGCGCACCATCTGCCGGATCACGGCGACCTGCTGGGCGTCCTTCTGGCCGAAATAAGCCCGGTTGGGTTGGAAGACGTTGAACAGCTTGGCCACCACCGTCGCGACACCCCGGAAATGCCCGGCCCGCGAGGCTCCTTCGAGCGGTTTGGTGATTTTCTCCAAATCGATGTACGTCTGGTAATTCGGCGGATACATTTCCTCTTCCGGCGGTGCCCAGATCAGATCGACCCCTTCCGCTTCCAGCAGCTCGCAGTCGCGTGCCAACTGGCGGGGATAAGCTTTCAGATCGTCGGGACGGTCGAACTGGATCGGGTTGACGAAGATGCTCACCCCGACGCGATCATTCTCGGCGCGGGCGCGGCGCACCAGCGAGAGGTGCCCGGCGTGCAGCGTGCCCATCGTGGGGACCAATCCCCAGGTCAGCCAGGTGTCGGCCCAACGGTCGGCGCGTACTTCTTGAATGGTTTTGACAACTTTCATGGCTCAATCCTGTCGAAGTCAAGCGCGGGTTTTTTTATTTCCGCGCAGGATACGTTTCTTCAATGGCCTTGACCAGGGCGTACAGCAGGCGGTTGGCCGGAGTCTCGACGCCGCGCGGTTCAGCGGTGCGCACCACGGCCCCACTGATGGCCTCGATCTCGGTCTCGACACCGCGCAGCACGTCTTGCAGCATCGACGAGGTGTTGCGCGTGGTCAGCCGGGCCACCTCTTCCGCCTGGGCCGTGGCGTCAGGGAAGGGCAGCGCCACGTGCTGCGCCGCCGCCGTGGCCGCGACTTCGGTCGCCGCTTCGCGCAGCAGTCCCCGCGCCCAGGCAGAGTCCAGCAGCGCGCCGTTGGGCACGCGCAGCACCGCCGTCAGGGGGTTGATCGCCGCATTGACCGCCAGCTTGCCCCACACCAGCGACGAGACGTCCTCGACCACGTGGATCGGCAGACCGGCGCGCTCAAGACACTGTGCGACAGCGCGCACCGGTGCGTCGATGGCTGGATGCGTGGCCAACGAGGTCGTACCGGTGCCGTTCCAGTAGACCACGCCCGCCTGGCCGTTGGTCGAAGCGCCCAACGTGGTAACCCCCAGCGTGACACGCTGCGGATCGATCCACCGCCCGATGATCTCCGGGTTGCCGAGACCGTTTTGCAGGCTGATGGCGACTCCCGTGGGAGAGAGCAGGTAAGCGGCCTGCCGCGCGGCCAGGTCGGTTTTGGGCGCCTTGGTCGCGATCAGGGCGACGTCCACCGGCTGCACGGCGCGATAATCCCCGCTGGCCTGCACGCGCACGAACTCCTCGTGGCCGTCGGGATGCACCACGCGCAGCGGCGCATCGCGCAAGGCCCGGATCTGATCCTGCCAACCGCCGATCAGCGTCACCTCAGCATAGGGAGCCAGGCGCGCGCCAAACAGGCACCCCATCGCGCCGATCCCAAAAATCGCGATACGGATGGCTAACCTTCCTTGTCGTGCAGATCGGACGTGATCTCGTCCCACACGTCATCCGAAATCGTGAAGCTGTGCTCTGCCGCCGGGAACGCGCGCGCCCGCACGTCATCCCGGTAGGCTTCGAAGGCGGTGCGCATGACCTGCGCGAGCTGGGCGTACTGCTTGACGAATTTGGGGGTGAAGCGTTCGAACAGCCCCAGGATGTCGTGCGTGACCAACACCTGCCCGTCGCAGCCCGCTCCCGCCCCGATCCCGAAGGTGGGGATCTGGATCGTCTGGCTGATCAGTTCCGCCAGCCGCGCCGGGATCGCCTCCAACACCAGGCTGAAGGCCCCGGCCTGTTCGAGCGCCTGGGCGTCGTGCAGCAGACGGCGGGCGGCCTCGCGCGTTTTGCCCTGGACTTTGAAACCGCCCAACTGGCCGACGCTCTGCGGCGTCAGCCCGATATGGCCCTGCACCGCGATCCCGATCTCGACCAGGGCGCGCACGGTTTCGACCATCGGCTGGCCGCCTTCCAGCTTGACGGCATCCATTCCGCCTTCGGTCACCAGCCGGGCGGCGTTGCGCTTGGCATCATCGAGGTTGACCTGATAGCTCATGAAGGGCATATCGCCGATGAGCAGCGCCCGTTTGGCGGCGCGCTTCACCGCCTGGCAGTGCAGCACCATCATATCCATCGTCACCGGCAGAGTCGTCTCGAAGCCGTGCACGACCATGCCCAGCGAATCGCCCACGAGGAGCACGTCGATCCCACTCTGATCGAGCATCAGGGCGGTGGGATAATCATACGCCGTGAGCATGGTGATCGGCTCGTGGCGTGCTTTCATCTCCTGCAATTGGTGGAGCGTGATCTTGTCCATAACTAAATTATCCCCTGACTCTGACCCACTGTGATACAGTCTAGGTAGAATCACTGCACGGTCCATATGGAACCAGGAAATCATGACTGCTATTCTGATCGTAGACGACGAAGAGAACATTCGCAACGTAGTCAAGGCCTATCTGGAAGCTGAAGGCTACGTCGTGCACAGCGCCGCGGACGGCGTGCAGGGGTTGGCCTTGTTCCGCCGCCACCATCCCGACCTGGTGATCCTGGACATCATGCTGCCGGGCGTCGATGGCCTCCAGGTGTTGCAGCAGATCCGGCGGGAGTCCGAGGTCTATGTGCTGATGCTGACCGCCCGATCCGAAGAAGCTGACCGCGTGATCGGCCTCACTGTCGGCGCGGACGATTACCTGACCAAGCCGTTCAGCCCGCGCGAGTTGGTAGCCCGTGTCAAGGCGGTGCTGCGGCGCGGTCGGACCGCCGATCCGGGTGAGGAGCGCGCCCTGGTGTTCGCCCACCTGCGTATCGACGACCAGCGTCACGAGGTCTGGCGCGGCGACGAGCTGATCGATCTGACGGCGCTCGAATTCAAGCTGCTCAAGACGCTGGCCAGCTATCCGGGCATGGTTTTCAGCCGGGAACAGCTTCTTCACCAGGTCTGGGGCTACGACTTTTACGGCGACGAGCGGGTCGTGGATGTGCATATCGGCCATATCCGCCAGAAGCTAGAGGCCGACCCGGCCAACCCACAGTTCGTCACGACCGTGCGCGGCGTGGGCTACAAGTTCGAAGATCAGCCGGTCGGGTAGGAGAGTTTTGAACGATGAGTCTGGCATGGAAGTTTTTCGGTTCCTACCTGGTGGTGGTCGCCATCGGCCTGTTGGTGCTGGCGATCTCGACGGCGTTCGTCGCACCGGCGACGTTTTCGGCGCAGATGGAACACATGTCTTCGATGGGCGAAGGCATGGGTCACGATCACATGATGGGCGGTCCCGCGACTACCGTCCAGGCGGTCAACCAGGAGTTGAAAGCCAACTTTCGGAAGGCGGTGAACAGCGCGCTGCTCAAAGCCGGGATCGCGGCGATCCTGGCGGCGGGGGCGGCGAGTTGGCTGGTCAGCCAGCAGATCACCCGCCCGCTGCGGCAGGTCGCGGCTGCCAGCCATCATATCGCCGAAGGACATTTCGAACAGCGCATTCCGCTCCGCCGGAAAGACGAGTTGGGCGAGCTGGTCGGGAGCTTCAACGATATGGCGGCGCGCCTGGCCGCCACCGAGTCTATGCGCCAGCAGTTGATCGCGGACGTCAGCCACGAGCTTAAAACTCCGCTGGCCAGCATCAAGGGCTACATGGAAGGGCTGCAAGATGGCGTGATCGCCCCGACGCCGGAAACCTTCGAGATCATTCACCACGAAGCTGACCGGCTTCAGCGGTTGGTCCACGATCTCCAGGAACTCTCGCGCGTCGAGGCGGGCGCGTTTCAACTGGATCGTCACGCGACCGATGCGGCTCCCCTGGTGAAGGCTGTAGCTGCGCGGCTGGCTCCCCAGTATGCCGACAAAAATGTCACGCTGGTGGCCGATCCTCCGCCCCTGCTGCCAAAGTTGTTGGCCGATCAGGATCGTGTCGAGCAGGTGTTGACCAACCTGTTGGGCAATGCGCTGCAATACACGCCGTCCGGCGGCAGCGTGACGGTCCACCTGACTCCCGTAGACTCCATGCTGCGGTTTTCGGTGCAAGATACCGGCGTGGGGCTGACCGCCGAAGACCTGACGCGCGTGTTTCAACGCTTCTACCGGGTGGACAAGTCCCGCGCCCGGCGCAGCGGCGGCAGCGGGATCGGGCTGACGATTGCCCGCTATCTGGTCGAAGCGCATGGCGGGCAGATCTGGGCGGAGAGTGCAGGCCCCGATCAGGGCAGTACCTTCCATTTCACCCTGCCGCTGGCCTGAGCTTCATCAAAACTTCATATCAGCATTGCAGCGTCTTCATGATAGCTCTTTATCATAGGCAGTATCTGAATGGAGTACATCGATGCTGATAAGGAGCACTTTGTTATGTCTAAACGTCAACTGCTGATCACGCTGGTGCTTGTCGTCCTGGTAGGAATCGCTGTCAGCGGCTTCAAAGTCTGGTCCGCTCAGGCGCAGGGACCCACCGGAAATTACCCCTCTTGCGGTCAGAGCTATGGCTACGGCATGATGGGCGGACACATGCAGGGTCGCGGCCATCACGGCATGGGGATGATGATGGGCGGCGGGATGATGGACGATTGCCCCTTCGCCGACGAGGCGGGGATGATGGGCGGCCACATGATGTACGATGGAAATTGGATGGGCCGGATGATGGACTCCTGGACTCCCCCGCAGGAACTTGCCCCGGCGGGCGCGACCCTGACTCAGGACGAAGCTGCCAAAGTCGCCGAAGCTTACCTGGCCACTCTGGGCGACGACACGCTCAGCGTGGGTGAGGTGGCGGAATTCAACGGCTATTTCCATGTGACTGTCGTCCATGCCGACAGTGAGGACTTTGCCTTCGGATTTATGATCGACGCCACGACCGGCCAGGTGTGGGCGCATCACTGGCAGGGTACCCTCGCGCAGTAGCGCGCGACGGGACGGAATTGCCGATTGGCGAACTGCCGGAACAAAACTGTTCTGGCAGTTTGTTTTGACAGGGGACCGAAGCCGACTAAAATGAGTGAAAGATCGACCTGATAGACCAGGACAAACCGGGTGGCTGGATCATGTGG
>CAYRWY010000382.1:0-5820 GCA_964427955.1 uncultured Anaerolineaceae bacterium | reverse complement strand
TCTCCGCTTTTTTCGGAGAGGGGATTGAGGGGTGAGGTCAATCTCCCAGGCAAAAAGTTTAGCTATTTATGCAAGGATCAGTAACTTGACCCCTCTTCGCGCGTCGGTCCCGGTCTGCTGTATCTTGACATCTTATTGACAAATTTTAATTTCGTTTTAATTGACTTGGACTCAGGGCGGCATAAAAATAGGATTAATACTTTACTTATGCTAAAGGAATAATCTTATGCCTCCTGTAAGTCCGGACACCAAAGTGCTTGGCGCTGTCGTCCTCTCCATCCTGGGAACGAGCCGGTTGGACGAACTGCACCCCTATTTTGAGAAGTACGGTATTGAACGCTGCCTTCCCGACCAGTTCTACCCGGTTGATCCGCTGATGGGCATGATCCACGATATCGTCCACGACCAGCAGGTGATGGACAGCATGTTCGATTTCGTGAGCATGGGCATCGCCAATGGATTGTCCATCCCGCTTCCGCCCGAGATCAATACGCTGGAAAAATGGCTGGTAGTGTTCGAGAGCCGCTACCCGACGCTGTACCGGGGCAGCGACATCGGCTATGTGAAGTGCGAGAAGCTGGCGCCGACCCATTACCTGCTGCACATCCGTTGGCCCTGGGTGGACGACATCGCCTACGGGACGGTCTACGGCATGTGTAAGCGGTTTTTGCCGCCCGGCACGGGCTATGCCGTCTATTATGACGAGTCGGGCGCGCGCGTGGATTACGGCGACGCGGAAACCCTGCTGCACGTCGAGTGGGACTAAACCTCTCTCCGTCATGCCCCGGCTGAGGAAAGGGCAGTGGGCAGTCCCCGTGACACCCGGCGGCGAGGGGGAGCGGCGCCCTGCTTTGAGAAATTGAGAATTGTCCCTCAAAAATCCTGTTAATTGACGTGGGTGACAGCTCAGATCACAATAGAATAAACATCTCAATTGATGCTAAAGGGTAGGTTGACGTTATTCGCCGGTTCCGATCAGCGGGATGGCCGGTGGGGAGGACTGGGCTAAATTACGTATAATTGAGAGCAGCGATTTCTTCACGCAGGGTTGAAGGCTGTTCTCGATGGATGATTGGTGGCGTTCCGGCTCTGCCCGTGCTTTCCTGATCCTGGGGGCGATGGTGGTCCTGGTCGGGTTCACCCTGGGCGCGGCCCCCTCGCAAGGTGCACAGGCTACCCCTGTTCCGACTCCCACCCTCAATGGCACTCCCACCCCTTTCCCGCGTCCGATCCTGACTCCGCCCGCCGATGGCGCGGTAGAGAGTCTGCGCCTGGTGTACAGCACCGGCCACAGCGATTATTACGCGCTGACTTATTGGAGCGACGGGCTGCGCGTCAACGGCTACCTGGGCTATCCCCTGACGCCGGGCGAGCATCCGGCCATCATCCACAACCGGGGCGGCTACGACGATCATGGCGCGCTGACCGGCGGCGAACTGGTCCCCTACGTGGAAGCGGGTTACGTGGCGGTCGCCTCCCAATACCGGGGCAACGGCGGCAGCGAGGGCCACGAGGATTTTGGCGGGGCGGACGTGCACGACGTGTCCAACCTGATTCTGCTGCTGCAAAGCCTGCCCAACGTCGATCCCGACCGGATCGGGATGTTCGGCGGATCGCGGGGTGGGATGATGACGTACCTGGCGCTCAAAGCGGATACCCTGGCCGGGACGCAGACCATCAAGGTGGCTGTCACGGTGGGCGGGATCGGCGATCTGTTCGCCTGGGATCGCGAGCGCGGCGGCGCGCTGGCCGACGTGCTGTGGCTGCCACTGGTCGGCGCGACTCCGGCGCAGCGCCCGGATCTGTTCGAGGCGCGCTCGGCGGTCTATTGGCCGGACCTGATCAATGCGCCGCTGCTGCTGCTGCAAGGCGATGCCGATCAGGATGTGTCAGTGCAGCAGACCTATGAACTGGCCGACGTCCTGCTTCAGGCGGGCAAGGCGGTCGAATACGTCATCTTCCCCGGCGGGGATCATCCGCTGTCCGCGCTGGACGGCGGGTTTCCGGATGCGCTGGCCTGGTTCGATCACTATCTCAGCCAGGATGGGGTGGATCGCTCGTTCGCGGCCCACGAAGCGGATATTCGGGCCGGGTGGGCGGCGTTCGTCACCCTGTCGAACTGAACCCATACGACATCGATCTTTTTATTTGGTTTTATTTCAGTGATAATGAATTAAGCTGAACTGGAACTGAAGAATTTCGACCGTCGAAGGTGGTCCGCCGTTGCTGCTTGTTTTGTACCTGACCGTCATGCTGAACCTTGCGCTCGTGTCGCTGGCCACGTCCGTCTATACGTGGCGGCTGCGACGCGAGCTGGCGGCGGCGCGGCTGCTGGCGGTGGGCCTGGGCCTTTCGACGGTGATCCTGCTGACCTATCTGCTCGTCGGTCTGACTCATGACCAGGACCTCGCGTTCCAGATCGTCCGCGTGCGCTACGCCTGCCTGGCGTTCTTGATTCCGCTGTACATGCAGTTTGTGCTGGAATATAACGAGAGCACGTTCGGGCGCGGCTGGCGCTGGCTGCTGTACGTGATCCCGGCCATCACCCTGATCCTCGTGGCGCGTGAGCCACGGCTGGGAGGAGGACTCGTCTTCGGACGCTGGCATCTCGTCTATCTCCACGATCTGCCGGTCGAGCAGCGCCAATTCGCCACCTGGGGCTGGGTGCACTTCGTCTATACCCACACCCTGCTGATCCTGGTGCTGGTTCTGCTGGGCCGCCAACTGCGCCGGGCGAATTCGCTCTACCACAACCAATCCACCTGGCTGATCGGAGGGATGTCACTGGCGATGGCGGTCGCGTTTGTTGCCGCGCTCCCGCTTACGATGCTCCAGCGGCTGCCCAACCTGACCCCGGTGGCGATTGGGGTGGCGCAGCTCACCTTTGCCTGGGCGATCTTCCGCGAGCACATGTTGAACGCGCTGCCGGTAGCCTATACCGTGCTCTGGGAGAACATGAACGACGCAGCCCTGGTGCTGGACAAGAATCAGGTGGTGCTCGGCGTCAATCCCAGCGCCGAAAAGCTGTTCGGGCTGAACCGCCGCGCGATCGTCGGCAAGCCGTGCGACGATCTGGACGGGTTGAGCTGTTCGCTGCTGTCCGGGCAGACCATCCTCACAATCGGCGACCGGGTGCTGGACGTCAGCCTGTCGCCGCTGACGGTGCGCGAGCGGCGCTCCTACGGCTACCTGGTCACCCTGCGCGACATCACGGCCCACAAGCTGGCCGAACAACACGCGGTGGAACTTGCCATCGAGCGGGAGCGCTCACGCCTGCTGGTGGGCTTCGTCCACAGCGCCGGACACGAGTTCCGCACCCCGCTGTCCGTCATCCAGAGCAGCCTGTACCTGCTGGAACGCATCGACGATCCGGCCAGCCAGGCCAAGAACCGGCGGCGGATTCAGGAACAGGCCGACCGCATCATGTCCCTGGTGGAGTCGCTGATCCAGATCGTCCGGCTGGATCAACTGCGCCAACTGGATCTCAAGCCCACCAATGTCAACAGCCTGATCGAAGTGGTCGCCGAACGTTGGCGCGTGCCGATGGCCGAAAAGGGCGTCGAACTGCAACTGGACCTGACGCCCACGCTGGTCCTGCCGTTGGCCGACGACGAATTTGTCATCGCGCTGCACCACCTGATCGACAACGCCCTGCGCCACACGCCGCCCCATGGCCGGGTGGTGATCCATACCGTGCGGCAGCCCTCCCGGGTGTGCATCGAAGTGGCCGACACCGGCGAAGGCATCGAGCCGCAGGTCCTCCCGCACATTTTCCAGCGTTTGTACCGGGCCGACGAGGCGCGCACGCTGCCCGGCTTTGGGCTGGGACTGTCGATCGTGCAGCGGATCGTCGATTTGCATCACGGCGTGATCGAAGCCGAGAGCGCCGTCGGGCAAGGAAGCTGCTTCCGCATTCTCCTGCCGCTCGACGGGTTGCAGAGGTTAAGCGCGAGCATGACCGGCCAGAATCAGGAGTGAGACTCCCATGCCAAGCTCTGAGCGGTTCGCCCCTGTCATCGACATGCTTCGCCGCCGGTTGGCGCCTCCGGTGTTTCCCGGAGACGAGGATACGGCGCGCCTGGCGCGAGTCTTCCATATTGTCGTCACCGGCGTGACCATCACCCTGACGGTCACGGCGGTGTTCGTGCTGCTGTGGGCCAGGCAAAAAGTCGGCGGACTGGTCCTGATCGGATTTGCGGGCGGCGTGACCACCCTGATGTATCAGATCATGCAGCGTGGTCGCATCGTGCAGGCCGCGGGCTGGTACGTGATCTACATGTGGCTCATGGCCTCCACCATCGTCGTCCTGAGCGGCGGGAGCAGCGCGGCCAGCAGCCTCTATCTGCCCGTGATGGCCATCGCGGCCCTGTTTCTGGGCTGGCGGGCCAGTGTGATCAGTGCCGTGTGCGCGCTGCTGTTCATGCTGGGCGTCGCGCTGCTGAGCGATGCCGGGCACCCGCCGCCTCACCTGTTTCTACTGACGGCGCTGTCGTCGTGGGTGATGTTTGCCAGTAGCTGTGTGCTGATGGTTATTCCGCTGATCAGTATGCAGCGTGAGCTGTTGTTGGCGCTGGCCAGGGACCGCGAACAGATCCTCGGTCGCGAAAATACAGAAGCGGCGCTGCGCGAAAGTGAAGAACGCTTCCGCCTGATCTCATCACTGACGTCGGATTACATGTTTTTTGCGCGGATCGGGGATTCCGGCGAGCCGACGGCCATGCTGATCGGCGGGGCTTTCGAGACGATCACCGGCTATTCGCTGGACGATTTTCAGGCTGCCGGGGGGTGGCGAACCCTGGTGCATCCCGACGACCTGGCCCAGGACGAGCGAGACATGGCCCGGCTGCGCGAGAACCGGCGGACCGTCTCCGAGCTGCGGATCGTGCGTAAGGATGGCGGAGTCCGCTGGGTGCGTACCTACGCCCACCCCGTCTGGGATGAGGCGCAGCAGCGGTTGGTCGGGATCAACGGGGCGGTGCAGGATGTTACCGAGAGCCGGTTGGTGGAAATGGCCCTGCGCGAAAATGAGGCCAAGTTCCGCACCATTTTCGAGCTTTCGCCCTACAGCATCACCATCCAGCGCCTGGATGGCACCTTCCTGGACGCCAACCGGGCGTTCCTGGAGCAGCTCCGGTTTACCGCCGCCCAGGTGATCGGCCAGACCCCGCTGAGCCTGAACATCCTGACCGATCCCGACATGATGCGGACGCTCTTTGAGCAAATGGCGGCCACCGGGCGCATCAACGGTCTGGAACTGCGTATCCGGCGGTCGGATGGCTCGCTGTTTTCGATGCTCACCTCCAGCCAGCGGGTCGAGATGCGGGGCGAATCCATCGTGCTGACGGTCGGCGTGGACATCACGTCGCTTCAGCAGGCCCGGCAGGCGCTCGCCGAGAGCGAACAACGCTACCGGGTGATCAGCAGCCTGATCTCCGATTATGCCTACGCGCACGACATCAAGCCGGATGGCAGCCTGGAGCCGGTCTGGATCACCGACGAATCCTTCACCCGCCTGACGGGGTACCCCTGGTCGGAAGTTGGCTCGACCTTCGTGCTCTACCACCCGGACGACATGGCGCTGGCGCACGAGCACGTGGCGCAGAGCATCCAGGGCCAACCCGCGTCCGGCGATTATCGCATCATCACCAAGACGGGGGAGGTGCGCTGGGTGCACATCGACCGCCAGGTGGAATGGGACGCGGCACACCAGCGCCCGATCCGGCTCTACGGCGCGGCGCAGGACATCACCGAACGCAAGCGGGCCGAGGAGGCGCTGCGCGAGAGCGAGCAGAAATTCCGCATGTTCATCCAGCAGTCCAC
>CAYRWY010000381.1:0-5824 GCA_964427955.1 uncultured Anaerolineaceae bacterium | reverse complement strand
GCCGGCCCCTCACCCCTCGCGCGCCCAGAACACCACCGGGTGGGCGCTCATATCCAGGCCGACCATCTGGCCGGTGCCGTGCCAGGTCGGGTTGAAGGTGTGCAGGCCGGACGCCAGCCCGGTCACCCAGACGTGAAACTGCATCAGGCGTTCATCGCTGCGCGAATTCACCAGCCCGGAATAGCGATCCGTGAACGCCGTGCCGTCGGTGTCGAGATTGAACATCGCGCCAGCGTCGATACACCAGCCGCAGAAGTAGCATTGTACGTCGCCGCCGTGGGTGTTGAGCGTCACGCTCAGGTGCGCGGTGTTGATCGGCACGGCAGTCGTGGAGGTCGTGCTCCAGCCGGTGGCGCTGGCCGTCATGATTTGCTGGAACGGCGGACTCTTGAGCGCGTCCAGGTTATCGCGCAGATGGGTGTTGAGATCGGTTTCGGTGATCACCATCCCCGCCGTGAAGGTCTTAGGCGTGGTCCAGGTCATCGGTTATCCTCCTCGTAACTTCCAGGGCGACCCGGCGGGCCGCCGCGGCTCATGACTACCCCCCACCCCATGAAAAGTTCAGGGGCGGACAGGCATTGAGATGGGGAGTTTTTGAGGGACAATTCTCATTTTTTCAAAACCGGGCGCGGCGGCGCCGCTTCCCTACCCCGACGTTTCCCCCGCGCCGCTCCCCCTCGCCACCGGGGGGTGAGGTCAACCGCCAGCGAACATCCCCCTACAGCGCGATCCGGGTGGTGCTGCCGAGCACGCCATAGGTCGGATCGCCCAGAATCCAGTAGGTGACGTCGTCCAGCCGCTTAAGCCGCAGCGTCACCCGGACTACTTCTCCGGCGGCGGCATATTCGACCCCGCGCACGAGATACCGCTGCCCGCCGATCCCGGTCTGATCCTCGCTCAGCACGAGCACGTCGCCGATCTCGACGCCGAGCACGCTCACCCCGCCCACGCTGAGCGGCCCCTCGAAGGTGAGCCGGTCCGCCGCGTAGGCCGGGGCCGTGTGCCGCCCCAGCAGGTAATCGGCGACGGCTTCCGCGAAGATCTCGCCCGTGTCGAGCGGGATGGGGTAGCGCAGCGTGCGCTGGCCGTAGGTGGCGATGCTGCGGTCGTCTTCGCGGACGGCCTGCTGCTCATCGTAGGCAATGATCGCCGTGCCGCGCACCTGCAAATCGCGCACGAACAGCGCCCCCAGCGCCGTATTCCGAAACGTCAATTCGACGCCGGTCCCGGTGGCGGCCATGCTGATCGTGATCCGCCCGGAGGCGGTATAGTCGAAGCCGGTCCCGTCTTCCAGCTCGGAAACGCGATAATCCACCCCCGCGACCGGGGCGATCAGGTCCCGCGCGCCGATCACCTGGCCTGACTCCTGCTGGACGAACGGCAGGCGCAGCAGGCGGTGACCCGGCTGCGGCGGCGTAGTCTGCGGCGTGCCCGCCGCCGAGTCGCCGATGTAGCCGATGACCCGGTTCCAGCGCCCGTTGAGCGGCAGCGTGATCCCGCTCTTACCGGGCACGCGGATCGGCTGCTGGGCGCGCGCGACCACGCCGGGATCTTCGGTCCCGCGCGGCATATAGCCCACCACGATCCGGTTGAAGATGCGATCCTCGTCCAGCACGCCGTCCAGGCCGGTCGCCGTCCCGCTGACGGTCAGGGCCGGAGTGGCGGCGGTGCGGGCGAATTCCCAGGATCGTGCGCGAAAGGTGAGCGTGCCGTCGCGCGCCACCCACAGGTAGCCGTATTCGCTGTGCAGCACGTCGCGCAGCGCGTCCCAGCCGGTGGTGATTTCTTCGCTCCAGCGGTCGGCGGCCAGGGGAAACACCTGCTCGCCCGCCGCGAAGTCGATCAGCCCGGCGGGCGCATCCGATCCGCCCGTGAAGGCGATCACCGGCCCGGCTGCCGAGCCGATCAGCTTGCTCTGCACGGTGAGCGCATTCCCCCACGCGCCGCGCCCGTTGGCGGCCAATTCGACCGTCTCGTCGTCGATCACGGCGGCGGTGATCTGCGGCTGGCGCTCGGTCAGATTCCCGTAGCGCACGCCCTCGCCCGTATCGCGATGGATCGCCGCCGCGAAATTCTCCGCCCGGCGGCTGTCGTTCAGCACCTCGTAGGGAGCGCCGCTCAGGCTCGCGACGAAGGTGTAGCGCACGCCCTGGACGGTGTGCCACTCGACGTTGGCCGGACACGTCAGGACCGTGGTCGCCACGCCGCCTCGGAAGATTTCGGCGGTGATCAGCCGCAGCAGGTGATCCGCCGTACAGTTTTCTTGCAGCGGCAGGCTGAGCGTCGCCCGCCCCAGCCAGCCCAGCGCGTCCCGGCACACGATCTGCGCGCGCGCTGTGCCGCCCACGCCGGGCGCGGGCCGGAACTGGTGGGTAAAGCCGCGAAACAGCGTCCAGGTCTGCGCGCCCTCGGTCGCCTGGACGCGCACTGTCCGGTGCGGGATCAGCTTGCCGTAGAGCGGCCCGGCGGCATAGGCGGGCGAAAAGCGCCGGTCGCCGTTGGCCACGGTGATCGTACACTGGCCGCCCTGCGCGACGTGATCCGCTTCCGCGCCGAAGCCGCTGGCGCTGTCGAACGCGATCACCGCCGGGGTGATGTCGTCACCCGCGCCGAACCCGTCATTGTCCCAGTCGATGGCGATGGTCAAGCTGGCCATACGATCTCCTCCTCACCCGGTAGAACCTCACCCCCCGACCCCCTCTCCACCCGGTGGCGAGGGGGAGCGGCGCGGCGGAATTGTTGGTGTAGGGGCGCCGCTTGCTGCGCCCGGCTTTTAGAAATTGAGAATTGCCCCTCAAGAGGCCCCGTTCTCAATACCTGTCCGCCGCTGAACAGGGCGTTTACTGATTCTCTGCGATCTCTGCGTTGACATGCTTTCTCAGTACGCCGACCAGGCGTGGGCATGGCCGCGCAGCGCCAGCCGGTACAGATCGCCTTCCTGCCCGATCTCGTCCAGGTGATCGAGCACGCCGGACCACAGCACGCGGCCCGCCGTCTCGCCCAGCGCGTTGGCGTGGCGAAAGTGCAGATGGACCGCCGTCTGCGCGTCGAACAGCGCCTGCCACGCGGCGTTATCGCGGCTGTACAGCGCCCCGATCTGCACGTCGGCGCGCTGCCCGGTGTGGCGGGTGTGCCACGCGCCGTCCAGCGTTTGATAGCTGTCCCAGCCGTGCACCACCGTGATCCGCGTCTTGGTAGCGTACGCGACCAGCGCCGACGCGCTCCCCGATCCGGTCCACAGCCAGACCGTCCCTTCCGGCCAGGCAAACGATTCGCTCATGGTGGGTAGTCGTCTCCTTTCTGAAGGCAGTGGACAGTTTTCAGTGATCAGTTTTCAGTAGGGCCGCTGCGTGCCGCGCCCCGTCTTCGGACCGCGCAAACTGCTTACGGGCGCTAGTACAGTCGGGCAGAAGTTGATCCAGGGTTTTCGTAGGGGCAGAGCAAGCTGACGCCCCGACGTGCACTACTGATCCTTGCATTACTATCTAAACTTCCGTGAAGTTCACCCCCTCCTGCGCCTCCCCCGTGCACGGGGGAGGTGGGGTGGGGGTGTTGTCTCGCGGACTTTAGTTTATTCTGCAAGGATCAGTAGTTCGGCCTCACTGTGAACTGCTAGCTGGTAACTGCTTTTACCCCAAATACCCGCTCGGCGTGGGACCGTCCATCGCCAGCGCGACGCCCTCCCAGTGCAGCGTATCGGCGAGCACGCCCACCGCGAAGTCCTGCCCCTGGAAAGCGACGCCGTGCAGGCGGAAGTAGAGCGCCCCACCCGCGTCCGGGGCTGTCGATTGCAGCTCCAGGTGCACCAGCGGGACCGTCGCGCCGCCGCCCGACGCCACCGGCGACGGATAATCGCCGGTCACGCCCCATTGCAGATCGAACGCGACCCGCACGCCCGGCTGCCCGACGACCTTGTGATGGCCCGGCACGCCGCGATCCGCCACCGTGACGAGCGTGCGCGCCGACGCGAAGCGGAAATCCGTCACATAGCCCAACGTGCCGGACGGTGCCCCGCTGGCGGTCGTCCACAGCCGCCCCTGCCCCGACGCCTGCACCCAGCGCAGCGTCCCCTCGTAGAGATTGCGTGTTTCAGACATCGTTTGATCAATCCCTTCCCCAGATGTTTTACTCTCGCTTTTCCCTCATTTTTTCTCTGTGTGCTCTGTGTCCTCTGTGGTGCCGCTTTCTGTTTTCAGAGGAGAGGGGTGAGGGCCATCATCCCCGCTCGACCCACCAGAACCGGATCACGATTCGCGTGCGCTCGACGGATGGATGGGCGGCGGGCGGGCGCTGCGTCGTCACGTCGCCGAGGAAAATGCGGTACGGCAGGGCGGACGGCGCGGCGGCATTGGGGTAGAAGTCGTAGACCGGCAGGCTGCTGCCCGCGGCACGCGCGGCCCGCGTGATCACGTCCTGCATCTGGAGGAGCTGCGCCCGCCAGTTCACGGCCTGCCGCGAAGCCCAGCCGTCGATCTCCATCTGCCCGATGCGCCGCAGCCCGACCTGCCCCGCGCCGATCCGGTGACCCAGCACCGGCTGCGGATCGGGTTCGATCCCCAGGAAATGCACCGACAGCCCCGGCAGGTGCACCGGCTGATCGGGATGATCGAGCACCAGGGTCAGCGGCCCGGTCGCGGGCGGCGGACTGGCGGCGATCTGCGCTTGCAGCCAGGCGACCAGGCTGCTCTGCACGTTGTAGACTCCCGTTTCGTGTGAAAAAGGCATCCTTCGATCCTCCCATTTGAGAGCGGTAACTCGTAGGGGCACTGCTTGCCGCGCCTGCTTTTCCCCCTCTCCCATAGAGAGCGATGGGAGAGGGGTCGAGGGCGAGGGCTACTGTGCTTCCGCCCACTTGACGATCACGCCCAGGCGCGCGTCCCACGTCCCCGGCGCGGCCCACGCTTGCCCCGCCTGCGCGATCCGCTCCGCGTCGGCAGGATGCGCCAGCGCCCACCGCACGCGATCCACCGCCTCGTCCGTCGTGCGGTACAGCAGGCAGTTGTCGCCATCACGCAGACCGAGCGGCGCGACATCCGGCGCGTCATCCATCACCAGCAGACAGCCCATCGCCGCCGTCTCCCACACCCGCTGCGCCACGTCGCCCGCCGCGCTGCGGATCAGGCTGATCCGCGCCTGCTGGTAGATCGCCGCGTAACGGTCGTAGATCGCGCCCATGCTGAACTGGATCGCCGCCTCCGGCAAAGCGTCGCGCAGGGCCGCGATCATTTCCGCGCGCGGGCCGTAGCGCACCCCGATCAGGGCGGCATCCCAGCGGCGGTCAGCCCAGCACGGCCCCGGCGTGAACCAGGCCGGATCGTAGCCGCACGGCAGCACCGTCACGCCCGGTTCCCCGATGCGGAAGCCGTGCCCGTGCGCCAGGAAGAAGTGATCCGCGATCCCGTCGTACTGCGCGTACTGCCGGACGTGATTATCGACGCCGTAGACCACGTGCGGCATCGTGCCCAGCCGCGCGGCGGTCAGGTGCGCATCCATGAAGATGACCAACTCCGGCGTCCACCCGGCGTCGGGAGGTTCGCCCCACCACACGTACCGTTCCTCGACCTGGATACCCCAGATGTCGCGCCCGGTCGAGGGTCCGGCGCTGCGGACGTCGTGCCCCAGCCGCCGGAGCGCATCCACCGCGTAGCGCGCCGAGCAAACCGGGTAGTGAATAGCCACCACCAACACGTTCATAGTCTAAACTCCCCATAACTGACCCCCGCCAGTTGGTTCCCCACAACCATCACGATCCTGAGGCCCTACGCCCAGAACCGCACCTTCACATGGCTGCATTCCGGCTGCACCACGCCCGTATCGACGTAGC
>CAYRWY010000380.1:0-5873 GCA_964427955.1 uncultured Anaerolineaceae bacterium | reverse complement strand
GGCACTTTGAGGACGTAGCGGAGACGTTTTTCTTCCAGGCGGTAGCGGTCGGCCAGCTCCCAGGCTTCGTCCGGCAGGCGGAGCAGCGCCAGGTAACGGCTGAACTGGGCGCGCTGCATCCCGCCCAACGAGGCCCGCAGATGCTCCCCTTCGCCGCGCATGACCCGCAGTTGAAACGCCTGACGATACCAATCATTCGGCACCGGGTGGGAGGTGTTGGGTACCAGGCCATGCATGTACATCAGCAGGCGGGACACCTGGCGCGCCATCGCCATCGCAGACAGCGACTCGCGGGTGGTGTTCTCTGCCGCCTGCCGCCAGGGACTGGGATCGGGGACGATGATGCACTGAATCTGATCGTAATCGTTCGAGAGCCACATATTCAGCCAGTGGTGCGCCCAGAAGCGGCGCTCACCGGTCTCGATGCGATAGTAGCCTTGATATTCGGAGACGGTAATCGGGCTGATCTGCCCCCCGTGCCGGATGGTGGCGGCGGTCGCGACAATCGAGCGCAGCATATCCTCTTCCGGGCCGGGCTGGCCGGGCGGATCGATCTCGTTGTTCGACTCGTAGCTGGTATCTTCGGGCTTGCTCTCCATCAACGCCAGCCAATCGGGGCGCGGGCGTCCCAGGCTGGTCGCCTCCTCGGCGACGATGGCTTCCCAACGCTCCAACGCCTGGCGGGCGCTGATGCGGCGCTCGATAAAATCATCCCGCAGTGCGGCAGGCAGCACGCGGCGCGGCTGCCCCGGATCGGGCTGGATACGATCCAGCACCAGGCTGACCACGCGCACCCCTTTGCCCGCGATCTCGTCGGAACTCTCCGCGAAACCGCCCAGATCGCCCATTTCTTCCAGCAGGGAACGGGTTCCCTGCGAATGCCGTTTAGCCACCCTCTTCCCCTCCCGATGGTTTCAACATCCGACCCACCAATTCTTTGACGAAGGCCATGTAGGCCCGCGCCGCATTGGACTGCTCGTCATATTTGAAGATCGACTCGCACGCGTCGTGCGCGTAGGAAACGGCCACATTGATCGGAATCGGCGTATGGAACAGGCGCGGCCCGTAGAACGGGTGCCCGGCGTACATTTCCAGGGTTTCGCGCTCCAGGTTGACGCGCTGGTCATATTTGACCGGCAGCACCCCGGTCAGCCGCAGCGAGGTTTCCCAGACCTGCTGGACATCGGTGATCTTCTCGACGATGGCTTGCAGACCGATCGTTTCCAGGAAGCGCATTTCGACGGGGATCACAATGTCGGTGGCGGCGACCATCGCCAGCGTGGTCAGGCGCGAAAAAGAGGGCATGGTGTCGATCACGACCCAATCGTACTGATCCGCCACGCTGCGCAGGGCATGGCGCAGCCGCACCGCGAAGCCGTGATCTTCCGCCAGCCGCGCATCCACGCCATCCAGGGTAGGGGAGCCGGGAATCACGTGCAGGTCCTCATCCCAGGCCGAGGGCACGATCAACTGCTGCAAAATGGACCCGGCGCGCGAGGATTTGGCGAGCAGGACTTCGCCCAGGCTTTCGTTGCGATCCCACTCCCGGCGGCGGGTGGTCAACAGCGTGGCGTGGGCCTGCGAATCCGTATCGACCAGCAGGACACGATGCGGCAGATTGTTATGACGCAGCAGGATCACCAACCCATGCGCCAACGTGACCGCACTCGTCGTCTTCCCTACACCACCCTTGTTATTGGTCAAACAAATGCTGCGCATAACCGCCGCTCCTCAAATCCCTCTCCGCCAGCAGCGGAGCAAGAGTCGCAGGATAGGGGTGCATCTCAAAAATGGTCCCCTATATGGCGACTCTATTAGTAACAATCTGTGTTATAAATTTGTGATGATACCACATTAGGGGAAAACCCATTATTCTGCCGGAGGCTCCAGGCCGGACAGATACCAGGCCGAACCCAATTCCAACAGACGATGAACATGTACGATACGGCGCATTCTCAGCCCAAAACGCAGGCTCATTTCCAGGAGCGCGTCCCAGATGATGGGGTCCATGTGGAGCGTGGTCCGCTGGCGGCCCGCGGCGTTCAGACTCAGCAGGCTCAGGGGTACCACAATCGGACGGTCCACCAGCTCCCGCAAGCCCAAAATGGCCGGGAGAGTCAAGGCTCCGGCAGGCAGGCGCAATTCATCACCGAGCAGCCCATGCAGATCCGTGATCAGCACCGACGCCGAGTCATTATAGAGATCGGACATGCTGACCAGATGGCCCGTTTCTTCAGTGCGAGCCTTCGAGAGCACGCGCATCCGATCGAACAAATGCTGGGCAAAATGCCCGGTCGTCGGAATACGGTTCTTCGGAGGCCGCCCCGGTCTGCCGGTCAATGGAATTGACTGCTGTTCTTTCACCGCCTCCACTAAACGGCGAAAGCTTCCATCCTGCTCAGCCAACACCATAACTCCCATCTCTCCCTAAGCAACCCGCCCAACGCATCCCTACATACGAAGTTCACTACTCGATTTCGTCGCGCTGGCGGGATGCTTCCAACAGAGGGGCTGAGATACGATCCAGACCCAACTCTACTATATACCACAATGCTGCGCCTGCCAGTTTTACCGCCTTGCGGGGGTATCCCTTACTTAAATCATACAATAAATCGAGCGCATCTGGCAGGAACAACGGTATTTTGCAGCCGGAACGGTTCAAACGGAAGTTGACCATTTCCGCCGTCTCCGCCGGGGTAAACGGCTCCAACGTCGAACGCGCGGCCACCCGATCATTCAGATCGGGCGCGTTGTGCAGCGTCATACGCAGTTCTTCTTTGCCGATCAGCACCACCTGGATCGGCACCACGCCGCGCGCATTGAAATTGAACAATTCGCGAATCACATCCAACTGCCGACGCACCAGGCTTTGAGCCTCGTCGATCATGATGATGCAATTCCGGCCTTCTTCGAACAGATTGAGCACCAGGGTGCGCAAGTCCTCGCCCAACGTTTCATTGGTGCGCTGGCCGGTCCGCCCGCCCAACTCCTGGATGATACGCCGCTGAAGCTCGCGCGTGCCCGGGTGAGGGGGATCGGGAATATAAGCGACCACAGACGGGTTGCGAACATCGCCCGCGGTGTACGAATTATAGAGATAGCGCGCCAACATGGTCTTGCCGGTGCCATAATCCCCGATGATCACGCTGAGGCCCTGGCGCTGGTCGATGGCAAACGAGGTCTTGGCCAGGGTGCGCGCCGTGACCCCGGCGACGTACATGTAATCGGGGTTCGGCGACAGGGAAAAGGGAAACGTATACATCCCAAACATGCGCTGTAGGTCTTCCAGGCGGCGTTGGGTGATCGACGGATCGAGATTGTAGGGCGGGGGGACGAGTTTGGGCTTCAGTTTATTGGACGCCATCCGCGACCTCCTAGCACTTCAAACTATAACACATTTTCCTCTCGAATGAAACTATACCACACATCACGCATAAAGCAACCATGCTGTGCAATTTTATAAAAAACAGCACCGGTGAATTGACTCTAACGAAAAAAAATGATAATATCGCAAGTTAGAAATGCGCATCGATCAGGTTAGGGAATCGCACCCCCATGTCCGTCCAAACGCTGACGGTGACAACCGAATATACAACGCCGTACAGCGCGGTGGTCCGTGAGGAAATCGTGATGGGAGTCGCGCGCTATTTCCTCGAACGCTGGGTGCCCGTCCTGGGACCCGGACCGGCCACCGTGATCACGGCGCTGCGGCAGCTCGATTATCGCTGCCACGGCGAGACGATCACGATCAGCGGCGAGGCGCTGGCCCGCGAAGCGGCGATGTCGCGGCGCTACCTGTACACCTGCCTGGATGTCCCCTGGATGGGCGCGTTCGTGCAGATGGAATCCGGACAGCGCACCCGCTCCGACCAGGGAAAAATCACCCAGGAAACCAACCGCTACACCGTCCGGCTGGACGATCCGCTCACGCCCGCCGACGCCGATCACCTGATCACGGTGCTGGCACGGCTCGGTGATACGCCGCTGGACGCGGCACAACGCGCGCTCGACCTGGACGCGCGGGCGCTGTGGTCACCCAATCCGGCGCGGCAGGCTGAGCGTTTCACCGAAGTCCGCCCGATCAGCGCGCGCGACGTGCTGCTGCGCGCCTTCCCCACATGGCAAGCCGCCAATGATGAGCAGAAAGCGGCGTTTTCGCAGGCCGCCGAGAAGCTGCACCGCCACGTGACGCTGATCCGGGACGATGGCAAGACCAGCAAGATCATCGTGCCGCAGTATTTCCGCAAGGTTTGGTGGAAACGGCTAGGACACGAGCTGGCGTGGAGCTACCTCTGGCTGCGCGGGTGCGTGTACGAGAACGCGGAGGAAGGTATCCGGCGCGAGACGTGCTGGATTCCGGCGCTGGACAGCGTGCTGACACTGATCGGTCGCCCGCGCGAATGGTGGCGGCGCAATGTGGAAAACGCCGCACCCCACGCCGACGGGTGGGCGCTCACCGACTTCTTCAAGCAGATCGAGGCGCAAAAAGGCCGCGATCCCGATCACCCACAGTGGGTGGCGCGGCAGTTCTTCGTCAGCCTGGAGCTGCCCATCGCGCCGGAAGACCGCGCCCGGTATCACACGCTGCTGCAACACTGGCGCGGCGACGGAATCGCCCCAGGGTCTGCCACAGTTGAACACACCGGCGAGAGCGAGGTCCGCCACACTGGCGCACACCGGTCCGACGATGGTCCGCCACAATTGAACACACCGGTCCAGCAGGGGTCTGCCACATCCGTGCACACCGAGGATGAGGGGGTCCGCCACATTCAGACACAGGGGTCTGCCACACCGGCGCACAGAGAGTCTGAGTCTTCAAACTCAGCCACCCTGATTCAGGCAGAACCTCAAAGCCACACCAGCAAGCAGCAAGCCACCCAGGCCGAGGTAAAACCTGCGGCTGCTGCTGAAAATGACAAAATGGTCGAAATCAAAGAGATTTCCGCGTCAAAAATAAGCACCGCCGCGGAACGTCCCCTCTTCGAGTGTTTTGAGCACCACCTGGCGCACACGCCCGAAACCGCACTGTTCCGCGCCGCCGGAGTCACGACGTGGCTGCGGGACGTGTGGCCCGAGCCGATCCGCCCGCACACCCCGGTCTGGACCGCGGCGGTCAGCGGCCAAATCGCGCCGCAGGACGTGGTGGCGCTGATTCTGGCGATCTGGGCCGATCCCTCGATCAAACATCCGCCGCGCTACCTGAGCTGGCTGATCCAACGCTGGCAAACTCTGCCGGAGGCGCCGCCGGTCGATCACTGGGCGGAGTGGCGGACGCTGGCGGGGATGTCGCTGCGAGACTGGACGCAGCGGGGCCGGATGGCGTGGATCGAGTTGGCTCCGCCGACGAATCGGGCGCTGCCGTTCGGGCTAGAGGCGTTGGTCGAGGAGCAGGGCGAGGCGGCGGAAATCCTGCCCGCGCCGGTGGTCGATCAGAAGCCGGATGGGCTGGACGAGATCCCCGGCAGTGGATCGCTGACCATGCGCGACATCTGGCGGGCGACGCTGGGACAGCTCAGCGCGCAGCTCAACGCTTCCACGTATACCAACTGGGTCGAAGGAACGCGCGCCGTCTCATACGCGGACGGAGTGCTGACCGTGTGCGCCCGGCATGGCGTGGCGCGCGACCTGCTGGCGCAGCGGCTCAACCAGGCGATTGAACGGTCGGTGTCGCAACTGGCGCGGGTGCCGATCACGGTGCAGTACACGGCCAGGGATTAACCTCATGGATACGAGCGGGCGGCGTAGTAGTTGACCAGCACGTCGCCGATGGCGGGCAGGCAGTCCGTATCGTCCACCCACTGGCCCTGCGAGCCAAAATTCCACCACTCGAAGCCCCGGATATAGGGATCATATTCCAACTGCTGGGTGTACTG
>CAYRWY010000379.1:0-5882 GCA_964427955.1 uncultured Anaerolineaceae bacterium | reverse complement strand
GGTGCAGGTGGTATGGGTATTCCTTGTGGTCACCCTGGAAGCTGGCGGGCGCGTCGTCTACCGGCTTGGGCGCCGCCTGCGGCGCGGCTGCCACCGGAGCGGTTTCCGGCCACCAGCCGCCATGCTGGAGGAAGCGCGACCAGCGCACTTCGTTATCATCGCCGCCAATGGCGCCGGTGGGGAGCTGCGTGATCATGTCCTTCAAGAAGGCGACTTCGTCTTCCCACGGCAGGGCATCCGCCGCTTTGGGGATACCCATGTGGGCGATGGTCAGTAGGACGTCGCCGGTGGTGTGCAGATCGTAAGCCGGAGTCACAACGGGCTGCTGGCTGCTGACCACCGGGAGACCCTGGAAACCGGGCTGTACGACTTCATAGCCCCAGCCTTCCAGGTAGACCCGATCCGGCAGGATGAAGTCGGCGTGCACCGACGTTTCATCGACCAGCGGATTGAAGGACACGACCGTCCCGACATTGGCCAGGGCCTCCACGAATCCGGAGTCCTGCGGCAGGTCGTAGGCGGGGTTCGCGCCGTGCACCAGCAAGACCTGGATTTCGCCCGCTTTCATGCGTTCGATGACTTTCTGCACGTCCGCGAAGCTCGAGGTCGGCGGGGTGACCAGGTTCGACACCGGCAGTTCCGGCGTGATCGACAGCCCACCCGGCAGCCCGATGACCACGTTGAGGGCCTGGATCGCGGCCACGGCGTCCGCGGCGTTGCTCTGACCCGTTACGCTGCTGCCCGGTACTGCTACAGGACGTTCGGCGGTGGCAAAGACCCGCGCCAGCATGGTCAGGGCTTCGACCGACAGCTCGCAGGCCGCTGCGGCGTCTTCAATCTTGATGCTGCCCGCCAGGGCCTTCGCCCGCTCGACGCGATCCGCCGCGCCGAATTCTTCGTCGGCGATGAGACGGACGAGCGCCTGCGCGACCAGGGCTTCCATGCCGGGCCGGACGGGCACCCAACGATCCGCCTTGGCCCCGGTGCTGGACATGCGCGGCTCGAACTGGACCAGATAACCGCGCTGGCCATACGCCTGGTCGCGGAAATTGCCAAATTCGACCCCGTATCCGGTGGCGGACAGCCAGGTCCCAACGAAGTCAGCCCCAAACGAGAAAATCGCGTCCGCGTGGGCGAGATCGTAGGCGGGCAGGCCGGACCGGTCGAACAGATCCCCGCTGGTCCTGGCCAGCAGTTCATAGCCGTTGATGCCGCTGTATAGATCGTAACGAAGGGGCGCTGGCGCGCCGATGGCGGTCGTAAAGCGCGAAAACAGGTCGTACAAATGCCCGGACGTGGTTGAGCCGGTCCACACGATCACGCTGTCTCCGGCGGTCTTGATCTTTTCATAAAGGGTATTGAGGGCTTCATTCCAGGCGACGGGCTTGAACTTGCGCTCGCCACGTTTTGCCTGCGTGACTGCCCCGGTGACGCGATCCGGGTTGTAAAGCAGTTGCAGCCCGGCCTGCCCGCGCGCGCAGAGTTTGCCCCGGTTGACGGGATGTTCGGGATTACCTTCGATCTTGATGGCGCGCCCGTTCATGATTTTGACGAGAATGCCGCACCCGGCAGGACATTGGCGGCAGGTGCTGGCATACCACGTGGGAATCCCAGCCAGTTGTTCCTCCGGCGCGCGGACGTAGGGTTCGAGTTTGACCCAACGTTCGCCTTCCTGGCTGCATCCGGCCAGGACAGCAGCGGCAGTGCCTGCCGCGCCGACTTTCAAGAAATCGCGGCGTGTAAGATTGGTCATAGTGTTCTCCTACCGGTGGCAGACCGCGCAGTCGTACAGCTCATCTTTGTTCTCTTGTTCGGCGTGGCAGTCGAGACAGAAGCCCATGTTCATTCTGACGACCGGTTCCGCTTCTTCCATGTTCGCCACGTCGCCATGACATGAGCCGCAGCTCACCCCGGCGGTGATGTGGGACGAATGGTTGAAATAGACGTAGCTGGGCTGGCGGTTGACTCGTACCCAGGGGATGGGTTCTTGTTTTTCCCAGTAGCTCGCCAGTTTGACGATCTCCGGCTTGCTGGTCGCGATATGAGAATGACACCCCATGCACTTTTCGACGCTGGGGATTCCTGCGACGGGACCTTGCGTGACGCCCACGTGACAGAACTGGCAGGAGATGCCGTTATCTGCGTGGGCCTTGTGATTGAATTCGATAGGTTGTTCATCGGCGGCACTGGTCCCTGTGTTGGCGATCAGCAGCACCAGGGCGAGCAGCACGATGACCAATCCCGTAGCCGCTCCGCCGATGAGAAGCCGCTGCCGGATTGATAGGCTTGCCAACCTGCGCATATCGACTCCCTTCTGTAGGTTCTGCGAGGATATAGTTTGTAAAAACAGTGATAGAAATAACAGATTTTTATATTTTCGCCCACCAAATTCAACTATAATCGCAAATTTTGAAAGCGCAATTGTGAAAAATGTGTTCTTGGAGCCTTTTGCCTTCCTGGTATAATTCACCCACGCGGACCAGAGGACTGGAGAGACTTTATGCGGATTATCGTGCATGGCGGTCACCCGCTGAAGGGGACGTTCCGCCCGTCGGGCAACAGCAACTCGGCGATGGCACTGACGGCGGCGGCCCTGTTGACTGACGCCACGGTGACCTTGAGTCAGGTGCCCGATACGCTGAGTACGGCCACGATGTTCGAGGCGGCACGGGCATTAGGCGCGGTCATCACGCGCGAGGGCGGCACGGTGCAGATTCAGGCGTCGCAGCTGCATACCCGCGCCCTGGAAGAAGAAGTCACCGAGGGGCAGGTAGGGGCCGTGTTATTCCTGGCGCCGATGCTGGCGCGGCGGCGGCACGCGCGGCTGGAGGTCAACTATCCCCTGAGCCGGTTGTACACCCATCTGGAGGCGCTCCGCGACCTGGGGATCAATGTCCGGATCACCGGCAGCGTGCTCGACTTCCAGGCCGAGTCCTGGGATCAGCGTGCGATTACGCTGCTTCAGCCCAGCGTGACGGCGACCGCGCTGACGGCGATGCTGGCTGCCAGCCTGGGACATCAGACCGTGATCCAGAACGCGGCGTCTGAGCCGCACCTGCAAGACCTGCTCAAGCTGCTCACGTTGATGGGTGTGAAGATCGACGGCATCGGGACCAACGTGCTGCGCATCCTCGGCACCCAGGCTCTCGGCGGGGCGTCGTATGCGTTGTCGCCCGACCATATCGAGATCGCCAGCATCGCGGCCATCGGCGCGATCACTCACGGCTCGATCACCATCGAGGGCGTGCAGCCGGACCGCCTGCGTCTCATCGCGCGGGTGTTCGCCCGCCTGGGGATCAACCTGGTGCTGAACGGGGAATCGCTGCTGCTTCCGGTGCACGAGACCCTGCGTGCGTCGCAGCGTGACGAGGAATTGGACGTGCCGATCGACACCGCCCCCTGGCCAGGCTTCCCGTCGGATCTGGTCGCGATGGCCACTGTCGTCGCTACCCAATCGCACGGCACGACCCTGATCCACGAAAAGTTGTTCGACAACCGGCTGCTGTTTGTCGATAAGCTCACCGGCATGGGCGCCCAGATCGTGCTGTGCGATCCACACCGCGCCCTGGTGGTCGGCCCGACGCGGCTGCGCGGCGATTATCTGGATACGCCGGACGTGCGCACCGGGTTGGCGCTGCTGGGCGCGGCGCTGTGTTCCGAGAGCAGTGTGACCATCGACAATGCCCAACTGATCGACCGGAGCTTCGAAAACGTCGTGAGCAAACTGGTCAGCCTGGGGGCTGGAATTGAGGTGGTGAACCCTTGAGCGAACCTCCAGTAGTCTTTCAAGCCATCGAGGGATTGCAGACCGCGACCTGCGTCACAGGCGAGGGACAGCCGGTCCTGACCCTGCACGGTTGGGGCGCCAGCCTGCATAATTTCTGGCCGGTGGCCGAGCGGTTGGCTCCCCACGGCTACCAGTTTCACCTGTTGGACCTGCCCGGGTTTGGACAAACCCAACTGCCGCCGCAGCCCTGGGGCGTGGCGGATTACGTCCGTTTTGTACTGGCCTACCTGGACCGCTGCGGCCTGGATCAGGTCGCTATTTTGGGACATTCCTTTGGCGGGCGGATCAGCCTGGTGTTGGCCGCCGAACAGCCGGACCGCGTGACGAAGATGGTGCTGGCGGACAGCGCCGGACTGCGCACGCCGCCCGGCCTGAAGCTGCTGCTGCGCCATGCGGCAGCGCGCACCTTCCGCAACACGCTGGATGTGCTGGGCTTGAAGTCACTGCGCACGCGCTTGCAGGACGCCTACAACCGCCGCTATGCGTCGTCGGACTATCTGACGGCGGGGCCGCTGCGCGAAACCTTTCTGCGGGTCATCGACGAGGACCTGGCTCCCTTTGCCGCGCGGGTCAAGGCCCCGACCGTCCTGATCTGGGGCGACCGGGATCAGGACACGCCGCTCTGGCAGGGCCGCAAGCTGGAGCAGTTGATCCCGGACGCCGGGCTGATCGTCTTTCAAGGCGCCGGGCATTTTGCTTATCAGGAACGGCTCGAAGAGTATGTGCGCATTGTGGACCATTTTTTGAGCAAAGGGAGCTGATCGTCAGATGGTACAAATATTGATCTTTGTATGGCTGGCCGGAACGATCATTCGTATCTGGCGTCTGGCTCGTTTTTTTCAAATAGAAGGCTATGACAGCGCCCGTTTTCTCCGCTGGTGGATCGCCAGGCCGCAGCGTTACCTGGTGTGGCGGGCGCTGGTATTTGTCGGCGTGGCCGGGCTGACCTCGTTGGCGCTGAACTTCGCGGGGCAGGATACCACGCTGGTGTATCTCCTGATCTGGGGCATCGCCGGGGTCCTGGCGGTCTGGCCGGAACCTCCTAAGGAAGTCAAGCAGAAGTTCAAGATCACCCAACGGGCGGCGCGTCTGCTGGTCACGGCCTTCGCCCTGGCGGTGATCGTGATGATTGGGGCCGAGGTCACGCTCGATGTCGGGTTCAGCCTGAACGATCGCACCCAATTTGCCATGATCACCGGGATCGGGCTGCTGGTCTACCACCTCTGCCCGCTGATCTTGCCGCTCGCGAACGTGTGTATCATGCCGGTCGAGGCGGGCTTCCGGCGTATGTTCATCCGCCGGGCGCGGCGGAATCTGGAACAGAAACCGCCGGTCGTGATCGGCATCACCGGCAGCTATGGCAAGACCAGCACCAAGGAATACCTCGCCCACATCCTGGGCGGGCGCTACCGGGTGCTGGCGACGCCCAAGAGCTACAACACGCTGATGGGTGTCTGTATGGTGATCAACGACACCCTTGCCAAAAATGAAAAATATGATTATTTCATCGTCGAGATGGGCGCTTATTTTGAGGGCGAAATCCGGAAGATCTGCCAGCTCACCGCGCCGCAGATCAGCATCGTAACCACCGTCGGCCCCCAACACCTCGAACGTTTCGGAACGCTGGACAACACCGCCAAAGCCAAGTACGAGATCATCGAAGCCCTGCCGCCGGATGGGGTGGGGGTGTTCAACTGGGATAACCATTACGTGCGGACCATGTACGAGCGTGGCTATCCCAACACACGCCTCGCGGTCACCTGGGAAAACGCGGATCATGCCACCCAGCTTCGTTTTTCGGCGCGCAATGTCCGGCAGGTCATGGATGGTCTGAGCTTCGACGTGACCGACACGCTGACCAACCAGACCGAGCATTTCACGACGCGGCTGGTCGGCCAGCATAACGTGACGAACATCCTGCTGGCGACGGCGGTGGCGTGCCACCTGGGCATCCCGCTCACCGAGGTGGCGATGCGCGTCTCGACCCTGGAATCGGCGGAACACCGCTTGCAGCGGCGGACACTGCCCGGCAATATCACCGTGATCGACGACGCCTACAGCGCCAATCCGGTCGGCGCGCGCAGCGTGTTGGACG
>CAYRWY010000378.1:0-5889 GCA_964427955.1 uncultured Anaerolineaceae bacterium | reverse complement strand
CGATCTGCTCCAGGAACTTCAGAACCAGCTTGATCCCAGATCCCGCCGCAAAGCGTCATGGTATGAGGCCGCAGACTGGTTGAAGTCAAGTGTTGTCAACCTCCAGCGGGACGCCACTGAAGACTCATAGCTAGCATAGACATCTTTCAACTTCCGCGATGTGGGCGAGCTGCTCACGCCGGAACCATTTTTTAAGAAACGAGGTATCTATGTCATCCAATCCCCCGCCGGTCCAGAAACACGGCGAAGGCACCTATCAAATGCTGTGGGACTGCCGGTTCTGCGGCACGCAAAAACTGCTCGGCGTGACGCACCGGCACTGCCCCAACTGCGGCGCGGCCCAGGACCCGGCCTGGCGCTACTTCCCTAAAGAAGAAGATATGGTCGCGATTGAAAACCACAAGTACGTCGGGGCGGACAAGATCTGCCCGGCGTGCAGCCAGCCCAACAGCGCGGCCAATACGTTTTGTTCCGAGTGCGGGGCCGACCTGGCCACGGGTAAAGTCGCCCAGACGCAGGGCGAACGCGTGATCGGGACCGGGGTCGCGGAATCCGACACCCGCAAGGACGTGGTCAAAGAGCAGTTCGTCGCGGAGATGGCGCGCGTCAAGCAGCAGGAAGCGCAGAAACCGATCTTTCTCGGCCTGCGCAAGAAGGAACTGATCATCGCCGGGGTCGTGATCCTGCTGGCGATCTGCGTGGTGGCGGGCGTGTATGCCGTCACCTACCGCAAGAGCACCACCGGGACGGTCCAGGCGCTCAGTTGGGAGCGCAGCATCGACATCGAGGATTTCCAGCCGCGCGCCGGGTCCGGGTGGGACGAGACGGTGCCCGGCGACGCCTACGGCGAACACTGTTCGCAGCGGCAGCGCAGCACCCGCAAAGTGCCCAACGGCTCGCATCAGGAATGTAAAGATGTGGATCAGGGCGATGGCAGTTTCAGGCGCGAATGCCGCACGGTGACGGATTATCGCGACGAGCCGGTCTACGACCAGTGGTGCACGTACACGGTGGATCGCTGGGGGTACGCGCGCAGCGTCAAAGCCAGCGGGGAGGGCAAGATCCCGCCGCCGTCCTGGCCGACCTTCACCCTGTCGTCGGGCAGCGGTCGCTTTGGCCGCGAGCGGGAAGGCGATCACCATGAGAAATACAAGGTAAATATCCGCGACAAGGATAACAAGAAGCACGAGTGTACGTTCGGCAACCAGTCCACCTGGGAGCAGTACGACGTCGACACGGCGGTCACGCTCAAGCTGTATATCACCGGCGGCCCCGACTGCGACTCGCTCAAAGTCGCGAAGTAGCGGACGGCAGTCAGCGTGCACCCTCGTTCACTAGTACCGGCGGGGAGAAGTTGATCCAGGGTTTTTCGTAGGGGTAGGGCTTGCCCTACCCTGGGCAAGGCAAACCTCGCCCCTACAGCACCAATGACGTATTTCAGCCGACGTGTACTAGATTTTCCTGGGAGATAAACCTCACCCCCTGACCCCCTCTCCACCGGGTGGCGAGGGGGAGCAGCGCGGGGGAAACGTGGTTGTAGGGGCCTCTTAATGCCTATCCGCCACGGGGTGGAGGCAAAATGTGCGCCCTCCGCGCGATCACGACGCCCGTCCCGCCTCGGTCGCGGCGTGAATTTCGTTCAGCCGCCCCGTTTTGACGTCATACAGGTAGCCATAGATCGGAATATCGCGCGGGACCAGGGGATGTTGGCGGATGCGCTGCACGTCGTCGACGACACTCTGGATCGGGTCCGCAATCGTGAGCCAGTTGATGTAGACGCCTTCGGTCGATCCCGGCCCTTCGCCGGAGTCGTGCCACCCGCGGTCATCCCGGCGGGCAGGCTTGAGGCTGCTTGCCAGCAAATCGCGCAGGGTGGCGTCGGTGATCTCCGCCATCCCGCAGTCGGTATGGTGAATCACGAACCATTCGCGCGTGCCCAACAGCTTGTACGAGATGACCAGCGAGCGGATCGCGTCATCACTGGCCCGCCCGCCCGCATTGCGAATCACGTGGGCGTCGCCTTCCCGCAGCCCGGCCAACGCTGCCGGATCGAGACGCGCGTCCATACAGGTGAGGATGGCGAACTGCCGTCCGGGAGCGGCGGGCAGGTTCGCTTTGTCGCCAAAGGTCTGGGCGTAAAGGCGGTTGGCGGCCAGAACGTCCTGTACTACCTTGCTCATCGCGCACTCCTGAAGAGAAACCAGATCCTTGCCTTGAAATCTAAACCCCACTCCTTCTCCAACTTGCTTGGAGAGGGACCAGGGGTGAGGTAAATGTCCTGGCAAAAGTTCAGCTATTTGTGCAAGGATCAGTAATCCCGAAGGGTCCGGCCTGCCCTCAGATACTTACATAACCGGGGTTCAATGCCCACATGAATTGAGATTTGGGCGAGGGCGTGACGTTCAGCCTCCTGAAGCGGTATACAAGGTGATAGTGAATTCTTCATGAATTCGCAGGGTAGTACGCTGCGGCGATTGTTTTGGTGTGCCGAGGCGTGGCATAATAAAGATATGCTCAATGATCACGATGCCCGCTTAATTCACCGTGCGCACCAGGGCCACCAGGACGCGATAGCAGCACTGTACCAGCGTTACGTACAGGTGATTTACCGCTATGTCAGCTACCGGGTGCCCGACGAAGCCGCCACAGAAGACCTGACGGCAGAGGTATTTTTGCGTATGGTGGAAGGGCTTCCTCAGTATCATCAGAACGGCGTTCCCTTCGAGGCCTGGCTGTATCGGATTGCCGCCGCCCGTGTGGCGGACTATTATCGCGATCAGACCCGGCATCCCCAGGAAGCCCTCACGGAACTGGAACCCTCTCCTTTGGTATCGCCCGAAGGAACACTGCAAGTGAAAGAGGAACAGGTCGCCCTGCGCGCGGCCCTGCATGAATTGAGCGAAGAACACCAGGACATTCTGCTGCTGCGGTTCGTGGAGCACAAGAGCCACGCCGAAGTGGCGACCCTGTTGGGCAAATCGGTCACTGCCATCAAGAGCGCCCAGCATCGTGCCCTGACCCGGCTGGCGGAGTTGATGGGAGTCAATGGAAAGACGCGGCATTATTTGCGAGGCAGTCACGATGAATAGCGCATCCTTGCCTGACCCCCTGGCGGATCGCCTGGACCAGGTGCTGCCCCCGCACAGCACGGTCCTACCCGATCACGTGGAAGCTGAGGAACCGGCAGTGCGGGTGGCCGTGATACTGGCGCGCGGACCTCATCCCGTGCTGTCCAGCGCGGCGGTCGCGCGCATCCAGACGCGGGTCCTGGCCCGTGCGGCGGTGCTGCACCGCGCCTCGGCGCGCTGGAATGCCCGGATGCTGCGTTGGGTAGCCGCAGCGTGCGTGGCCTTGATGATTTTGACATTCACCACTGCCACCGCGTCGGCGGACAGTGTCCCCGGCGATACGCTCTACCCGGTCAAGCGGCTGGTCGAACAGGGGCAGCTCGCGCTGTCGTCCAACGCGGGTGACGTGTCACTGCGCCTGGATTTCGCGGATCGCCGCCTGGACGAGTTCGAAACCCTGCTCAATCGGGGTCAGGTGAATTTCGCGTCGCTCAATGACGCGCTGCACGACATGGACGCGGCGCTGACACTGGTGGAAAATGGCGATGGTCCGCGTGAGCAGGCCGCGATCCGTCTGGTTGATCTCAGCACCCGGCAGATGCACCTGGCGGTCACCGCGGCATCGCGTGTGGCACCCGACCAGGTGAAGACGGATAAGCTGCGCCAGGTGGTCGATGGCGCCGACCGGGTCCAGCAGCACGCCCATGACCTGATTACCCCGGTGTCCGATCCGCAGGCCATGCTGCCGTCTGCGCTCACCAGCCGGACCAGTCATCGCAACCTCGGCCCGGAGTCGGTCACGTTCATTCCCACCGACCGGCAGTCCGACCCGGCGACCGAAGTGCCCCAGGCCGCGGCCTCCGCGGTGCCCAACGACCGGCTCTCGAAGCCGGGATCGCCGACGCCTGAACCGACTGTCATCCCGGTAACGCCTGCGCCGACCGACGATCCCAGCCCGACGCCCGAACCGACTGCCGTCCCCGTGACGCCGGAGCCGACGGATGATCCCAATCCCACCCCGGATGATCGCCCCCCGGCGGGATACGAAACGCCGACGCCCGAACCGACTGCCGTCCCCGTGACGCCGGAGCCGACCCTGGTGACGCCCGACCCGACGGATGATCCCGATCCCACCCCTGACGACCGTCCTCCGGCGGACTATGAAACGCCGACGCCCGAACTGACTACCGTGCCGGTGACGCCTGCTCCGACGGACGATCCCGGCCCGACACCGAAAAATCGTCTTCCGGCAGGGAGCGATCCGGATACGTTGACCCCTGTACCGACTGCCGTGCCGGTGACGCCTGCTCCGACGGACGATCCCGGCCCGACTCCGGAAAATCGCCCTCCGGCAGAGTTTGATCCCGGTGTGCAGCCGCCTGTTCGCGATGCCGCCGTGGTCGGCCCCGCTTAGTACAAATTGTGAAAAAAAACTGAATGACCTGTGAATAATTCGCGAATAAAGTCGAAGTGAATGTCGTGATGCTCGAAATGCGATGTAGAATAGAATTGTGTGAGGGTGGAGCGGGATTCAGGGGTTGATTATGTCACGCCAGATCTTTGTGAGCTACACACGGGATGATGAAATTTTTGTCAAGCGCCTGGTGGAGGATCTGAGCCAGAGCGGGGCTAATGTCTGGCTTGATATTCGCAACGCCCGCCCGGGACGGCATTGGACGCGCAGCATTGAACAGGCCTTGAGCGAGAGCAGTATGATGATCGTCGTGCTGTCTCCGGCGGCGCTGGAAACGGCGCACGTGGCCGTGGAGTGGCAGGCCTATCTGGAAGCCTATCGCCCGGTCGTACCCGCCATGATCAGACGCTGTGATCCGCCCGGCCCGCTGCGCACGCGCCGTCCGGTCGATTTCACCCGCGACGCGAACTATCACCGCGCGTTTCACGAGCTGTCCACGCGGCTGATCGAGTATGGCACCCGCATCCGCCGCAGCGATCCGGTGATCTGGACTCTGAGCGGGAATGTCAACGATTATCGCGATGAGCACATCCAGGCGGTGCGCCCCCTCTCTCGCAGCATGGGCTCGGGCGAAGATCTCGCTTCCAGCGGCTTGCGGCGGATGGTGCAGGGCTTGCGCGACCGGCTGCGCCGTGATGAAAGCGCCATCGGGTAGACGGAACAATCCCAGATTTTCCGGGGGGACAGAGGCGGAGCCTAGCTCCGCCTCTCATTTTCCTGACTTTTCACGCTCCCGCTTCAGCAGGTTGTTGACGGTCGCCTGCGGCAGTCCGTTTTCCATCAACGACGCGAAAACCTTGCCCGCGATCTTGTCGCTGGGATGGCCGCACATCTGCCCGCTGGTGACGCCCGGCAGTCCCAGGATCAACGCCTCGACGGCGATTTTGTGTTCGGGTTGGGAGTCCTCCGTTAGCGGTCGTCTGCAAAATCACTCAAGCCCCCACCCGGCTGATCCTGGCACAAATAGCTAAACTTTTTGCCAGGGAGATTTACCTCACCCCCGGCCCTCTCCAAAAGACGTGGAGAGGGGAGAATACGGCGAACGCACTCCCCTTCTCCCTCTCCAGGCAAGTTGGAGAGGGAGAAGGGGTGGGGGTTGAGGGTGAGGTAAAACCCCAAACAGCCGGGAATGAGGAGCTGCGTAACGTCAGTTATGTCAGTGTCAGTAAGCACGGGATAGGGGCGTTTCAAATGAGAACACCATCAAACATGGCGTCGCCCCTGCAAAAACATGCGGCCATCTCTGACTGTATTATCTCCATTAGGCTCAAGTCGCCCGGATCAGCCTCTCATTCATCGGATCGTGATCGCGCAGGTGGCGCACGGCGGCAGCGTGGCTCTGGGTCG
>CAYRWY010000377.1:0-5891 GCA_964427955.1 uncultured Anaerolineaceae bacterium | reverse complement strand
CTACCAGGGGCAGCACCACCCGCGCGCGCATGGCCTGGGCCGAGTCGCGGTAGTCGTGTTGGACGACGAACAGATAACGGAGCAGACCTATCATGACACCGTCTCTCCTTCAACCGGCTTCGGCTGCGGATCGGTCGGGACCGTACCCAGCCGGATCGCGACTTCCTGGGCATTCAGGGCTTCCTGCAAGTGCCGCGCCGCGCGTTGAAGAATAGCATCCACGCCGGAGGCGGATTGCAGGTCGGCCCCGATGTCGTTGATCATGGCTTCACGTTGGGCGCTGCGCTGTGTCTCGTCGAGCAGTCGGCGGTTGTCCAGCGCCATGCCCAGCCGCTGCCCGACCGCCGCCAGCAGGTCGAGCGCGGCGGGCGACATGTCGGCGCCGGATTCCAATTCAAACTCCATCGCTCCAATAACCTCGTTGCGCACCATGATGGGCAGGGCCACGATCTGGCCCTCGTCCCTCGCAGTGACGAGCGTCTGGCGTTGGGTAGCCGCCTGGTGCAGGGTGGCCGTCCATTCCGTCTCGTGTACGACCTGCCCGGTGTCCATCTCAAGGGTCATGGCCGTCGCCTGGGGATGCAGGCGCAGGTATTCGCTCCACGCCCGCCCGGTGAGCTGGTAGTTCAGCCGCTCGATTTCGCGCAGGTTGATCTGAGTCTGTTGATAGAGCGCCTGATTTTCGCGCAGGCTGTGCTGGCTGGTGGCGTACACTTGCAGGCTGTCCACCGCCAGCGCGATCGGGTGGGCGAGTGCGCGCAGCGTGGAGATCGTCGCGTCGCTGAAGCCGTCGATCCGCTTGCTTTGGACGTCCAGCGCGCCGATGATCGTTTCGTCCACGCCCAGCGGGATGACCAGTTCGGAGCGCGTCTGGGACAGCAGCGCGTGCGGTCGATAGTTAGGTTCCTGGCCGTAATCCCGGATCAGGAGATAGTGGCCGGACAGGGTGACGCGCCCCACCGGGCTTAATCCTCCGACGTCCAATTCGTGCTCCTGTGCCAGGAGCTGTGGGCCGACCGGGCCAACGGCAGCGCGCAGCGTTACTTTGGGCTGGTTGGGCGTGAGCACAAAGATCAGCAGGTGGTCGATCTCAGGGAAACGGCGGGCGATGCTTTGGGCAACGGAATTCAGAAAAGCGTCCAGCTCCGGGCGGGCATTTAGGCCGCGCGCCACTTCTTCCCCGATTTCGATCAGGTGTTGCAGTCCCGGGGTGGGAGCCGGACTGTCAGGCTGCGCCGGGATGGCGTGTGAAGAAGAGAAGAATTGCCGCAGTTTTTGCATAGGAGTTACCTGCTGGGAATTCCGAGTTTGCCGGTTCCAGGGGGCACGACTTGCAGCCGCACCCGTGCGCGCCGCGCGCCGAGGACCTGGCTCAGTTCGTGCAGCGTTTGCTGGAGAATGAGCGACAGCTCGGTCTGCTGCTGTAAGTGCGCGGTGATCTTGCCTAACGCCTGCTGGTAGACGGCGCGCTGCTGGGCGGTTTGCAGCACTTCCTTGAGCGTATGGGTGATTTCGGCGACGAGGGCTTCCTCCTGGTGCGCGATGACGCTGATTTCCGGGATCGCGTGGGCCAGGATCGGCATCAGGGCCGTGAACGCCGGGGCCAGGGTATCCAGCGCCGGATTTCCGGCAGGACCTTCGAACTGAAACACGCCGATCACCTGTTCGCCGCGCGCCAGCGGAAACGCCCACCCGGTAGTGCCGGGGTGTATTTCGCCGAAAACCGGCCTGTTGTCGATCAAGGCCCGCACCGCGGGAGAGTTGGCCTCCGGGTGGGGGGAAAGATCGAGCAGCAGTCCGAAGGCGGCCCGGCGGTAGTACAGGCCGCGCTCCTCTCGAAGGTAGAGTTCTCCCCGCGTGAGGTCCGGCCAGCGTTCCCGCACCCCTTGAAGCACGGTGCCCAGCACCGAGTGGACGTGCGCGCCGGGCTGGCCCGTCTGATCGAGCTTGGTGATCAGATGGTTCAATACATCCTGTTCGGGTGATGAAGCCTGATGTTCCAGCATCGCGTGACAACTCTCTTAATGATGGTTATTCTTTCGTCCATTCTTCATAAAACGTAGTATTTGTTCGGACAACGTATCTACCGAGACCGGTTTGGTGATGTAGCCCTCGCAGCCCGCCGCGATCATTTCGTCGAGCACCTGCGGCATGATGTTGGCCGTGAGCGCGATAATGGGGACCTGTTGGAGAGCGGGGTTCTGGCGTAAATGCCGGGTGGCCATCAGACCGTCCATCTCCGGCATGTTGACGTCCATCAAGATCAGGTCCGGGATGTGTTGTTCGGCCAGGGCAATGCCTTGCTGCGCCGAGGTCGCTTCCAGCAGTTCGAATCCCTCGGCTTTGAGGATGCGCCGGACCAGAATCAGGTTGTCGAGGTTGTCTTCGATATACAACACACGCGGAGCCATTAAAAAAACTCTCCCCCCTATGACAAACATTAATGACGTGCGTATTTCCTAGTGTATCACGGAAATACCTTCATGATGCGTTAATCCTGGTCGCCGTCTTCGTCGGGCGGGATTTCCTCCGGTTGCACCAGCTTCGGCGGTGTTTTGGTGTTCAGGGAGGTTTTTTTGGACGAGAGCAGCGACAGATCGGTATCCGCTTCGCTGTCCTGGGTGGGCGCTGCCGACGAATGCTGGAGAGGGCGAGTGGGAACACGGTGCGGCGAGTCGGGATCGTGGGGGAGCACCACCTGTTTCATGCGCGGGATATCGGCAGGCTCTGGCAGCGGAGCGGCAGGTTCATCCGGAGGAGCCTGTCCTTCCCACTCGGCGATGAAATCCTTGATCCAGGCCAGCTCGGCCTCTAACATGGCGATGTGATGTCCCAACATGGCATCGACGTTGAAAGGCGCGTTCTGGTCCTTGAATTTGTGCCATCGCTCGCGGGCCTGGGCCAGTCGGGTGACCAACTCCTGGCGGTAGGCGATGAACGCCGTGCGAACCTGGGAGGGGCGCATCACGTGGAGATTGGCCAGTCCCAGTTCGAAGCCGTTCGCATACTCGCGCGGCGTGCTGAGCAAGTCGGCGACGGCGGTTTGCAGCACGCCAAAGCCCGCCGGGCTGATCCGGTATTGGCGGCGTGCCGGCCCCTCGGCGGTTTCCTGGCTTTCGATCAAGCCCTGGCGTTCCAACTTCTCCAGGACATAATACATCGAGGAAACCCCAATATTGGTCCAGGCTCGCAATCCGCGCTGGGCGATGATGGTTTGGATGTCGTAGCCATAGATCGGACCTTCAGCCACAATGCTCAAAATAGCCAGCTCTGCGTCGGTCATAGCTTTTGTCCTGTTTGGTATCCTGGCGGCCCCATTTACATGTACAATACGAGGTGTAGCGTACACGAGGGCACAGCCGGAGTCTATTATACATGACAATCGAAAAAGCACGCCGAGGACTGCTGGTCGGGGGGATTATCCTGGCGTTTCTGCTGGTTGGATGCTCGTCAGGCGATCATTCGAAGGTGCGCAAGCCCCAGGGAACGCCTACGCTTCCCCCGGTCGAGTGGCTGCGCCCGCAGGCGGCCATCAGCCAGCACAACCCGATCGTGCGCCTGTCGGGCCTGATGCGTCTTCATCAAAGTACGGTCAACAGCGTTGCCTTTTCGGCCAGCGGAATCCGGATGGCCAGTGTTGGGGCCGACGACACGATCGTCGTGTGGAACCTGGCGAACGGCGAACCTCTGTACGTCCAGGGAGATAGTGACGGACGGCGGGTGTATTGGGGCCCTGGAGACGAAACCCTGGTCACGGTCAGCCCCTTTGGGATGACGCGCATCTGGTCGCTGAATACGGGAGTCCCGCGCGAACTGGTCGAGAAAACCAGTTTCGCGGGCCTGGACGAAGAGATGACGATGGTGACCCAGTCGCCTGATCGTTCGCTGTTGGCGTATGGATCGGCCAGCGGCAGGATCAAAATCTGGCGCGTGCCCGACGGCGTTCCGGTAGCCGACTTTCAGGCGCATGGCCAGGTGGTCGTGTATCTGACCTTTTCCCCCGACAGCCAGCGGCTGGCCTCGCTGAGTGCTAATCGCGGTGTGCGAGTCTGGTCGATGCCGGATGCCACCCTGGTCAACGATATTGGCCGTGAGGAGATCGGCGATAATAACTACGTTCCGCAGCGGGCCGATTTTGCGCCGGATTCCAAATCCCTGGCGGTCGCCAACGATCAGGGCATTCAGTTATGGAGCCTGGAGACGGGCGAGCTGGTGTATTTTGTCGAGACCGCTCAAAATGCGGCGGGCAGCAAAGTGCTCTTTTCTCCGGACGGCAAACTGCTGGTGGGCTGCGGCCAACAGGCGTTGGTGGGCGTTTGGGAGGCGGCGACCGGCAAATCCTTGGGACTGCTGCCCCTGCCTGGCCAGGTCTGTTCCAACGTCGTCTTCTCGCCGGACAGCACGCTGCTGCTGACTCTGCCCGCGCCGGGACGCGATCTCTTCCTGTGGAATATCGTTCACATCACCGACGATGTGCCGGTCGAACAGAAAATGCTCGACCGGGCCGACCGCCAGACGATGGGACTTTTCCCCGGCCCCCGTTACATCGACATTGCCTGGTCCGGGGATGGACGCTTCATCATCGTGCTGGACGAACTCGGCCCGATCTATGTGCTCAGCGCGATCCAGTAGCGTTTCGATCAGGGACAGGCCAGCGTGATCTGGTCCGGAGTGGGCGTGGGGAGGGTCGCGATCTTCCCCCACTGCGTGACTTCGAACGAAAAATCAGTGCGACTCTGGTCCACATAGGTGCTCTCGAAGCGCAGCAGCGCCCCGCTCGATTGGTCGAGGTCCAGGCTGCCGGTAAGCGTAAATTGACCGGCCTGCTCGATTTTCTGGCGGAGTTCCTCGTTATCGATCTGCTTCAGAATCTTCAAGGCGTCGGGGACTTTCGATTCCAGTTCGTAATGGGTGGCGTCCCGGTCGGCGACGCGTGCGTCCTCGTCTTTTTTATCGGCGACCGACAGAAGTTGTGCTCCCGCGGCCCGCAGCGCATACTGGTCGAACAAGCCGCCCAAGCCGCGCAGCAGGGCATCTTGCTCACAGGCATACTGCTCGTTGTCCAGCCGGTAGATCCGGGTGTCATCAGACGGGCTGCGATAACCTTCGACCAAATAGGTGGTGATCTGATCCCCTTTCGTCACTTTGACCAGGGCGTTGCCCTCCGGATCACTCTGGATGTCCAGCGTGATGTCTACCGTCCCCTCGCGCAGCTGCACCCGGGCCGCGTAGCCCTGCCGCTGATCCGCCAGCGCGTCCAGTCCATCCGAGATCGTTTTCCAGGTACCATACTGGTCGAGATCTTGCAGCAGTGTGACGGCATCATCCACCGTGTTGACCGTGTGTTGGGCCTCGTCGAGCGGCCCGCACGCCACCAGTGTGGTCACCAGCAGGCTCAGGATCATCCCCCGGATCAGGCGGGTTCTCTCGTGGACCAGATAGTTGCATATCATGTCAGACATTTGTACACTCTCCCCAGTCTTGGCGGATACTTCCGAACGGCGACGAATAACCATGATAGGTCAGAGACTCGGCAACCGGTACGAAATCATCGAATTGATCGGCGAGGGTTCCACTGCGGCAGTCTACCGGGGTTTCGACACCCGGTTGCAGCGGACCGTCGCCATCAAGGTGCTGCTGCCGTATGTAGATGATACTACGCGCAGACGTTTCCAACGAGAGGCACTCGCTGCCGCCAAACTCAACCATCCCAACATCATGGCGATCTACGATGTCGGCGAAGAGGATGGCCGCCCGTTCCTGGTGATCGAGCATATCGAGGGCCGTCCGCTGTTTACCTTCATCCCTTGTTCTCCGGAGGTCGCCGCCGACTTTGGACGCCAGATCTGTGTGGCGCTGGATTATGCCCACCGCCAGCAGTTGATTCACCG
>CAYRWY010000376.1:0-5896 GCA_964427955.1 uncultured Anaerolineaceae bacterium | reverse complement strand
CGAGTCGACCTCAGTTACATCATCGCGCGGAATGTCTCGATTGGCACGCTGGTAGCCGTGGCCCTCGAAAGCCTCGCCTTCAAAAACAGCGCGCTGGAACTCGACTATCCGCGCGGCGTGATCGTGTACGCCTGGCTGCTGGGGATCGTGATGGTCCTGCTGGGGCGTGAGCTGCACCGCCAGTTGACCATCAAGCTGCGCGATGCCGGGATCGGGCGCGATAATGTGCTGATCATCGGCTCCGGCGAAGTGGCGCGCAGCATCGCCGAAAAGATCCGCTGGTCGTCGCACCTGGGTTATAACATCGTCGGCGCGATCAACGGCTCGCCGGGCGCGATGGTGGGGGACGTGCCGATCATTGGCACGACCGGCCAGCTTTCCGAGCTGATCGACCAGTACGAAGTGGACGAAGTGATCATCGCGCTGCCTGAGGCGTCGCATCGCGAGCTGGTCCAACTGATCAGCAAGTGCCAGCGGGGCAAAGTCAGTATCAAGATTTACCCCGACATCTTCGCCTACATGGCGGGCGGCCTGGGCGTGGACGACCTGAACGGGATGCCGCTGCTGTCGGTGCGCGACGTGGCCCTGCGCGGCTGGAAGCTCAGCCTCAAGCGCGGCATGGACATCGTCGGATCGTTCTTCGGGCTGGTGCTGCTCAGCCCGGTGTTCGTGCTGACCGCGATCCTGATCAAGCTCGAATCGACGGGTCCGGCCTTTTTCGCGCAGGAGCGCATGGGCTTGGATGGCCGCCCCTTCCCGATGATCAAGTTCCGCTCGATGCGCCAGGATGCCGAAAAATCCGGGCCGGGCTGGACGGTCGAGGACGACCCGCGCGTGACGCGCATGGGCCGCCTGATGCGCAAGACCAACTGGGACGAGATGCCGCAGTTGATCAACATCTTTTTCGGGCAGATGAGCCTGGTCGGCCCGCGTCCGGAACAGCCCTATTACGTCGAAAAATTCCGCGAATACATCCCGCGCTACATGGAGCGTCACCGCGAAAAAGCCGGGATGACCGGCTGGGCGCAGGTCAACGGCTTGCGCGGCGATACGTCGATCCTGGAGCGCACCAAGTACGACCTGTGGTACGTCGAAAACTGGTCGCTGTGGCTGGACATCAAGATCGTGCTGCGGACGGTGTTCCAGACGCTCTTCGGGCGCAACAAGAATGCGTACTAGGAGCAGAGTCGCTGTCTTGGCTCTGCTCGTCTTGCTGGCTATCGCGAGAGGAAATTCAATCCCGGTCCAGGGGCAGGACCATGGTTGTGGTGTGCTGCCGACCCGGCTGGCGATCAGCAAAGCGGCACTCGTGCGCGATCTACCTGCGGGTGGAAACTCCCTGCGCGCAGCGCCTGGCCTGTATGGGGCGGTCGTAGGCGAAATTCCAGCCCATGCCGAGGTGCTGGTCCTGGCGGGGCCTCGCTGTGCCGACGGCTACCAGTGGTATCAGGTCCAATTCGGCGACCTGACCGGTTGGACGGCGGAAGGAGATAGCCAGGAGTATTGGCTGGAACCCGTCAGCCTGTGCCCGTCTAGCCTATCGGCTCCCCTGACCTTTTTTCAGCTCGCCGAGATCACGACGCCGGTGGTCGATCTTCAGTTTCTTCGCGCCGAAGGAGCCGTTCTGATCAGCAGTCTGCCCCCCGGCGTCGAACTGCGCTACCGTCCGCCGCATGAGGCGCAGCTCAGTTATCACCGCTTCGATCTGGCCACTCGTACCCTGACCGAAATTCCCTATCCCGACGCGGATATTGTGACACGCGATCTGACCGACCGGCTGGGGGTGACGGAGGCGGTGTTTGGGGCGGATAGCGCCTATCACGCCTTGCTGGTATCGCCCGAACGTGATCGAGTGCTGTATTTTGTGCTTGACGAAGACTATGAATATCCTTGTTGCGGGGATGATTACACCTATTACGAAGCCTGGACGGCGAACGCCGATGGCTCCGATCCGCGCCGCCTGGGGATCACCCGCCAGATCGATTATGTGCAGCAGGTGCACTGGATCGACGACAGCGCCGTGTTGTTGATCTATAACGACCTGTTCGGCGGTGGCTATACGCCTCTCGAAGTCTGCCTGGATGGAAGCTGCTTCAACTGGCTGTCGCTCCATGCTGCCGACGGCTTATTCATCCACGGTGGATCAGCTGCGATCAGTCCCGACCGGCGCTCTGCGGCTATCAACCACTTCTACGACGACGGGATCACGGTGCAAGATCGCGCCAGCGGGGGAGAATGGTCGTTGCCTGCTGGTCTGAGATTTCCTCTATTTTCCCCGATCTGGTCGCCAGACGGCCAGGCTTTCTATTATCCATCCGGGGAGAGTCAGGGCGCCGTGCGCGCCTGGGTCGATGCGCCCGATCACCGGGAAGCCGTCACGCAGGGCGTCTTGAATACTCTGATCTATCCGGATTGGCTGGCCCTTCCGGCTTACTACCTCAGTTTTTCCATCGACTCTGCCGCTGGGGGCCTCTGGGTGCGGTGCGACTAGTACGATTGCCCCTCGGAGTGAAACCAAGCCATCAGCTCAAGTTGGGTTCGTTTACGCCGGGGGACGGTACGCCTGGGTTTTGAACTCCGCCTGGCGCTCCTCCGGCTGGTGGACGTCGATTCCGCGCTGGCGAATGACCTCGTGCACGGCGGCGATCCCGCGTTCGACGAGATCGTCCGGCAGCCGCCAATGGCTGGACCAGGTGCGCCGTTCGAGCCGGCTCAAAAATTCCTGTGGCGTGTGCTGCACCCGGTAGGCGTGGGTCAGAACTTCGCTCGCCGCCCGCCAGCCCGCATTCGGCAGAAACGTCTCGAACTGGTCCCACGCGATCCCGACATGAGGCCGGGATCTTTCCTGCACGACGTTGTTCCAGGCCGCCCACAATACGTCGTCTTCCTGCCGGTTGGTGTTGTTGTTCCATCCCAGGATCAGCACACCGTCCGGGCGCAGCACCCGCGCCACTTCGTTCACCGCGCCCTGCCAGTTGGCGATCAAATGAAAGACGTGCACGGCGACGACCGCATCGAACGATCCCGACAGGAAGGGCAGTTGGGCGGCATCGCCGACCATCACGTCGACCGGCTCGGTGGTCCGCTTGGCGCGCAGCCGGTCGAGCATGGGGCGGGACAGGTCGATGCCGACCACCTCGCGCACGTGCGGCGCGAGCGGCAGCGCGATCCGCCCGGTCCCGATCCCGATTTCGAGCACACGGCTGGTGGCGTTCAGGTTCCCGGCTTGCGCCATCAGGGCGGCGACGGGTTGTTCCTGGCCGGATGGGAAACCCCGCGTCTCGTCGTAGTATTCGGCAGCACGGTCAAACGATACCGACTCAGTGGACATGCTTTTTTCTCCGAGGTAGTAATGCTATTTATGATGTTGTTGGTGAAATCGGCCCCCTCTCCATGCCACATGGAGAGGGGAACAAAACTAGCGGCGTGCTCCCCCTCGCCAACTCGGTTGAGGGGGCCGGGGGGTGAGGCCAAGACACCCACGGGAATTCGCCAACAGCATCATTTATCACATTCGGCAAACGACGTCACGGTGATAGGCTCCAGCAGCAGGCTGTCATCCGGCCCGCGCCACGCCCCGTCCGCGATGGGCAGGCGTTGGTTATCCCACCACCCATACACGACGATTTGAAGCTGGTAGGTCCCCGTGTGCAAACACCAGGGGAGGCGCAGCGACCGCTCATCCCGGTAGAAGCCCTCCGGCTGCCACTGCGAGGTGCTGGACGGCGTCAGCCGCCCGGTCGGGCCGCTGTCGTTCTGGGCGATCAGGTTGCCGTGCGCATCGACCAGGTGCAGGCCCAGCGAATAATCCCGGTCCAGGGGCGCAGCGACGCTCCACCACGTCCGGACGGCTACCGTATCCCCCGGATGGTAGAGCAGGGTGTCCAGGGGATCATAGCCCCGGAAGCGCAGCGTCTCCCCGACGGGGACGCCCTCCTCAAGCGGGGGCGACTGGTACAGTGTGGCGATGAAATACCAGGGTCCCCAAAATTCTATGGCGACCCGGCCTGTTTCTACCGCGCGGCGGGTGGCTTCGTCCTGGCGGCCCTGGCGCACCAGGTACCAGACCCGCGATCCAGCCTGTTCGACGTGGGTGACGCGCGGAATCCGGCCCCCTGGGAAGTAGATTTTTTCATAGTACCACCAATCGCAGGGTTCTTCCATCGTGCGCGGCATTTGGGGATCGACCAGCAGCACGTCCCCCGGCTGCCAGCGCTGGGCCAGTTCCCGCACCAGGTCGCGCACGGGCGGCGACTCGGTGTAAGCCCGGCGGTGGTCGAACGGCTGCCAGGGTACCGCGACGTACACCAGCAGCAGCGCCGCACCCACCAGCGCGCCTTCCCGCCGCAGATTCGCCAGCCCGATCCCGACCAGCAGCAGCAGCGCCGGGACGGTGAACACGAGGTAGCGCGTCGTATACATCAACAGGTGGGCCCGGTTCAGATAGATCACCGCCGGGATGGCTACGCCCCAGATCGCCAGCACGCTCCACCCGGCCCGCGACGCACGGGCGGCGCGGCGGAAGCCTACGACCAGCCCGGTCAGGGCCAGCACGAGGATCGCGCCCCACAATACGTCCTGGTGGGCGCTGTAGGCCCGGAACCAGAGCGAAGGGCCGTGCAGGAACAGCGACTCAGGATTTTTGACGGAAGTCGGGCGGGTGCGATAGAAATCGACCATGTCCGGCAGCAGCGGCAGCGCCAGCACGCCCGCCGCTCCCACCGCCGCGATCCAGCGGGGCCACTGGCGGCGCGGCACGGCGAACAACGTCCACAGCCCGGTCAGGCCGATGAACGCCACCGTATAGACGTAATGCAGGTAGAACAGGCCGCCCAGCACGAGCGCCAGCGGGATGGCCCGCTGCCACGTCGGGCGTTTGACCCAGCGCGCCTGGAACCAGATCAGCGCCGCCGCCAGCACCAGGATCAGGCTGTAGCTGCGGACTTCGATCAAAAAGTAGATCGCGTAGCTGGAAACGGCCCAGGCCGTCCCCGCCAGCCATCCGGCCCGGTCCGAATGCAGCGCGCGCCCGGCGCGGATCAGGCAGGCCGTGCCCAGCATCCCGGCCAGCGCATTCATCATGCGCACCGCCAGGTCGTTCATGCCGACCAGCTTCATCCAGCCGTGCAGCAGCACGAAATAGCCCGGCGGCCACAAAATATCCCGATCTTTGAGGGCCACCTGTTCCAGGGTTCCGCTGCTGTGGAAGACCGCCCAGGCTTCGTCGTACCACATCGAGAGATCGTACACGTGGCGGATCAGCATGAATGCCGCCAGCACCAGTATGCCTACGTCGAGCCAACGTCGTCGCCGCACAGGTGCCTCGCTAGGGTTTGCGATCCAGGCTCAGACGGCTGATGAAGTCGTTGAGCGAAATGGTCGGCAGCGTCAGCGGCTTGATGTGCCCTTTGGCGATCAGTTCCATGCTGACGCGGGCAATCGTCTCGTTATCCGGCGCTTCAACCACGTGCACAAAATCATACTGGCCGAGGGTGGCGTACTGGTCCAGCACCTTGACGCCCAGGTTCTCAATATCCATGCTGATCTGGCGCAGGCAGGTCGGGTCCTGGACCACGCACGAAACGCCGTGCTCAGACAAGGTGCTCAACAAAATGTAGACGGGCATCTATTATTCTCCTGGTTCCGAACAAATCTGATCGATAAACTGCTGCATATGCTGGTAGTGTGAGCCTTTCCAGTAAATCTGACCGCACGACCGGCACCTGCGGAACTCGTCGTAAAATTCGCGAGTGTCGGGCGTCAGGCGGTCGAGGATCGTTTCCTTGTCTACCGGATCGGTCAGATCGTTGCAGCGGATACAGCGCTGGAAGGGGCGAATCAGGCTGAACAAGTCGAAGCGGCGCAGAATCTCCGCCAGTTGCCGGCGTGGATTCGT
>CAYRWY010000375.1:0-5912 GCA_964427955.1 uncultured Anaerolineaceae bacterium | reverse complement strand
ACGGGGTCGGTCGTGGCCGGGTACCCGCTGCTGTATGCGATGTTCGACCAGCCGTCGTGGGTGGCGTCGATGGCGATGATCGCGCTGGCGTCATTCGTGATCGCCGTGCCCGCCGTGCCGGGCAACCTGGGACCGTTCGAAGCGGCGGTCGTGTTCGCGCTGGCCAGTGCCGATCTGGTGCCGAGCGCGACGGCAGCCCCGGCAGTCGCTTTTGCGCTGCTGCTGCACGTGGTCAACCTGCTGACGTATATCTCGACCGGGTTGATCGGGCTGTGGGCCGAAGACGTCAGCCTGGGCGAAGTGACCCGCGCGGCGCAATCGCTGCGCACCCGCCCGGCGCAGGAAGGCGGATAGGGTGCGCCATGCGGGATGAAATGGGCGGGGTAAGCCCGCGTAACAGGGAAAACCTTTAGACGATGCCTGAGAATGCTACCGTTCCTGATGTCAAGCGCCTCAAAATTCTGGCGGCGCTGCTCTATTATCTGCCGCACCGCACCGGCCCGCCGATCCACATTCAGCGCGTGGCCGAGGCGCTGGTCCAGCGCGGGCACGAGGTGACGATTCTGGCCGCGCGGCACGACATCGATCTCCCGCGTAACGAAGTGATCAATGGCGTGCGGATCGTGCGCCTGTGGACGCCGCCGCTGCATGTCAGCCGGGGCATGATCATGCCCGCCTATCCCTGGGCCGCCTACGGCCTGATCCGGCAGCACGATGTCGTCTGGGTCCAGACCCCCATGCTGGAGACGGCGCTGCTGGCGGGACTCTCTGGCCTGGCGCACAAACCGCTGGTGGCTACCCATCATGGGGATCTGGTCCTGCCGCCGGGGTTGTTCAACCGTTTCATCCGCTGGGTCATGTTCCAGAACTACCGCTACATGGCGCAGCGCGCGGCCCGGCTGATCGGCTACAGCCGTGATTACGCCGAACACAGTTACTATTTGAAACCGTTTGCGGATAATGTCTCGGTGATCTACCCCCCGATCCAGGTGCCGACGCCCGATCCGGGTCGCGTGGCCGAGCTGCGCGACCGCTGGCAGCGCGACGGCGGCCCGATCATCGGCTATGCCGGGCGCTTCGTGCGCGAAAAACGCCCCGATCTGCTGATCCGGGCGCTGGAAGTGGTCAACCAGGCGTATCCGAATGCGCGCGTCGTGTTTGCCGGGGAATACGATATTCCGTACGAAGATACCTGGGAGCAGAATCAGGCGCTGGTGCAGCGCTACGAGGATCAACTGCTGTTCCTGGGCAAGCTCGACAGTATGCAGGCGATGGCGAATTTCTACGCCGCGTGCGACGTGCTGGTCATGCCGAGCGACACGGAGTGTTTCGCGATGGTCCAGGTGGAAGCCATGCTGTGCGGCACGCCGGTCATCATGACCGACACGCCCGGCGGGCGCGTCCCTGTGACCGAGACGGGCATGGGCCGCCTCGTCCCGCGTGGGAATTGGCAGGCCATCGGCGAGGCGGTGATCGAGGTCGTCCGGCAGCGCGACCACTACGTCAAGCCCTATGCCGACGTCGAGCGGACCTTCAGCTTCCAGCAGACGGTCGAACGCTACGAAAAGCATTTCCGCCGCGCGGTCGAGTCCGCGCGGCGATAGAATGTTTGATGCAAACTTATTGTGAAAGGTGGGCGTTATGGAAAAGATCCGTAATATGAGCAAGACCTGGCCGGGCCGAATCGGGATCGCCATCGTCGTACTGCTGGTGCTCTTCGTGCTGATCCAGCTCATTCCGGTCGATAAGACCAATCCGGCGGTGGTCAAAGAGCCGCAGTGGGATACGCCGCGCACGCGCGAGCTGGCCAAGGCGGCGTGTTTCGACTGTCACAGCAATGAGACGGTCTGGCCGTGGTATTCCAAAATTGCGCCGTCGTCCTGGCTGCTGTATCGTGATGTACACGAAGGGCGCGATACGCTCAACTTCTCGGATTGGACGGGCCGGGCCGAGATGGGCGACATCACCGAAGTGATCGACGGCGGAGAAATGCCGCCCTGGTACTACACGATCATGCACTCCAATGCCAAGCTGTCCGACACCGAGAAGCAAGAACTGATCACCGGGCTGGTGGTCACGTTGGGGCAGAGTTCGGTTGGTCCCGGCACGGGGGGGTAGGGTGGCATGACGGTTGACAGGCAGACGATCCAGCGCATGACCCGCAACGAAGCGGATATGGCCTTCAAGAAGCGGGTCGAAACCATCTTCGAATGGATTCCGCCCGACGAACAGGGGCGGATTCTGGACTGCGCGTGCGGGCGCGGGTTTTACCTGAATATGTACCGCTACGTGAGCGCGGTCCGGCTGGTGGGGCTGGAGCTTGATCCCGACATCATCCGCAAGGCCCAGCGCTACGTAGGGCACCTGCCGCAGCTCACGCTGACGCGCGGCAATATCTACGCCCTGCCGTTTCCGGACAACAGCTTCGACGGCGTGATCCTGTCCGAGATTCTGGAGCACGTGGACGACGACGTGGCCGGGCTGCGCGAGGTCCGGCGCGTGCTCAAGCCGGGTGGCGTCGCGGCGATCACCGTCCCCAATGCCAACTACCCGTTTTTATGGGACCCCATCAACTGGACGCTGGAACGCACCCTGCACCGCCACATTCAACACGGTCCCCTGGCGGGCATCTGGGCCAACCACGTCCGGCTGTACGAGCGCGACCAACTGCGCACGGCGGTGGAGCAGGCCGGTTTCGTCGTGGAGGCCGAGCGATCCTTCACGCACACCAGCTTCCCGTTCATTCACAACCTCGTGTACGGGCTGGGCAAACCGCTGCTCGAATCGGGCGCGATGCCGCAGGGGATGGCGAACGCCGCCGACCGCACCACCTTCGACCAGAACCGGGGCAGCCTGCTGAACCCGATCAACCTGGGGATCGCCGTGCTCAACCTGTTCGACCGCCCCAACCAACTCGACGAGCCGCCGGGCCGCAGCACGGTGAACCTGGCGATCAAGGCGAGAAAGGCAGAGTAGCGTGGACCCTGAACTGCCCGATTTCCCCGAAACGCCCGAATCGGCAGAGATCGCTCCGCCTCTCGCGCCCCCCAAACCCAAAACCCAGGTCTTCGAAGACCTGACGCTGGCGCAGGTGCTCGTCTATTTGACCTGGCGGCCCATCCAGACCATGCGGCTGTTTTGGCACGTGCTCACCCGTGACGACGAGGCGGATCAGCCTGCCGCGCCGGAGCCGGAACCTATCGTCCTGCGCGCGCGGCCTCCGGTCGCCCCGGAGCCGGAAACGGCGGCTGAGCCTGAGTGGACCTCTGTTGTCGTGCCGGAGCGCACCGCGCCGCAGCGCCTCTCCGAGGCCGCGATCCTGGTGGGCGTGGTCGTGTTGGGGATCGCGATCCTGCTGGCGCTGCGCGGCGGGCAGTTGGTGCACAACGCCGCGTTCGATCCGGAAATGCACGCCGAAAAGAATGTCGGCAGCGCGCCGGACTGGTTCGTGCTGGCCGGTGTGATATTCGTCGGGCTGGAACTATGGTGGTCGCGCGGGTGGTGGGCGCAGGATCTGCCCCATCTCAACCAGCGGCTGTACCGCCGCTTCCGCTCGACCAACCTGCTGCCGCTGTGGGTGAGCGGGCTGGGGATCGCCATCGCGGCCCTGGTCGTCGCCCTGCTGGCCCATCGGGGACCTCTCTGGGTCGCGGTCATTTATGCGGGACTGGCCGGTGTATTGTGGATTCTGCTCCTGCTGGGGGTCACCCGGCCCCGCCCAACGCCTACGGCGAGCGAGACTCCGGCTCCGCCCGCGCCCCGCGTGGAGGAACCGGCGCCCTCTGGCGTGTACGTCGTCCGCTCGGCGATCCGGGAACCAGCGGCCCCCGCCTCGGTGTCAACTTCGACCCCGGTGCAGACCCTCGTCGCCCTGCGCTATCAATGGCTGCTGATCCCGCTGGCCGCGCTGTGTTCGGCGCTGACCTATACCCTCAACGTGGGGCGTGATCCGTCGGGCAAGATCAACGACGTGGTGCTGACCACCGGCGGCAGCCTCGCCTGGGTGTTGAGCATCGTGCTGTGGGTGCTGATCCTGGGGGCGGACGTCCGCCGCCTGCCGGGACGGCTGCGCGCGCTGGCCTTCTTCGAGCCGCGCTGGGGGGATCTGGTGCGGCGGGTGCGGATCGACTGGTCGTTGGTCGCGCTGGTGGGCGTGACGATCCTGGGCGCGGTGTTCCGCCTGTACGATCTGAAAGCCTCGCCGCCGGACATGACCAGCGATCACATTGAAAAACTGCTCGACTCGCTGCGCGTCAGCCGGGGCTATCACCCGGTCTTCTTCGCCAACAACGGCGGGCGCGAGGCGTTCCAGATGTACTTCGTCGCCTTCCTCGGCAAGACGCTCAAGCTCGGCTTCGATTTCGACACGCTCAAGATCGCCACGGCCCTCGAAGGGATCATCACGCTCCCGGCGCTGTGGTGGATGGCGCGGCAGGTGATCGGGACCGACACGCCCGACAACCGCCGCCTGGGGAGCTGGATCGGCGTGGCGCTGGCCGGGCTGGTCGCGATCAGTTCGTGGCACGAAATGCTGTCACGGCTGGGGCTGCGTATCGTGCTGACGCCGCTCACCACGACCCTGGTGATCGGGTTCCTGGCGCGAGCCATGCGTCACGACCGGATGCGCGATTATTTGATCCTGGGCACCATTCTCGGCGCGGGGACTTATCTCTACCAGGCCAACCGGATGCTGCCGATCCTGGTGGCGTTCGGCTTCGGCGTGGCCGTGCTGGGCAAGCTGCGATCCCCGCGCGACATCCTGCCGCTGCTGGGCCACGGGATCAGCTTCGCGTCGCTGCTGGTCGCGCCGCTGCTGATGCTCGGCTACGTCGCGCAGGTCTTGGAAGAATCCAGCTACCGCAACCCGCACGCGTGGGGCCGCGGGCTGAATACCCTGCTGCCGCTGCTGGCGATGGTCTGGTTCTGTCTGCTGGTCCTGGTCGTGCGGCGGCGGCGCGAGCCGGTGCTGCGCTATGGTACGGGGCTGCTGGCGGTCGTCATCATGACGTTTGCGCTCTACATCCCGATGTATCATTACAGCACGATCTATCCCGACGATTTCTGGAACCGCACGCGGGGCCGCCTGTTCGGGGAAGATGCCTTCTGGAAGACCGATCCGGTGACGGGCGTGACCACGACCTACGAGCCGAGCCTCAAAGAACAGATCGACCGGGCCTGGGAAAAACGGGACGTCTTCGTCGATAATTATAAGAAGGCGCTGTTGATGTACCATTGGGAGGGCGATGGGGCGTGGATCAGCAACGCGCATTCCTACCCGGCGCTGGACCCGGTGTCGAGCGGGCTGGTGATCCTCGGCGGCGTGCTGTGGGTGGTGTGGGCTTTCAAACGGCGCGATCCGGTGTGGTGGCTGCTGCCCTCCGCCGTGATCGTGATGCTGCTGCCTTCGGCCATGACGCTGGCCTATTTGATCGAGAATCCGAATTTCACGCGGGGCAGCGGCACGATTCCGCCGGTCTACATGCTGGCGGCGCTGCCGTTGGGCCTGCTGCTGGAGCGGTTGAGCCGCCTGTCGTGGCGGGCGTGGCGTGTCCCGGTCGGAACGGCGGGCGGAACGGTCATGCTGGCGGCGCTGCTGGCGCACGGTATCGGCCCGGACTGGCACTATTTCTTCCGCACCTACCCGCTGAACTACGTGTACAGTTGGAAGCCGTACAACCTGATCGCGCAGCCGATGCGCGACTTTGCCGATACCGAAGGCAGCCTGGGCAATGCCTTCATGGTGGCTTACCCGCACTGGCTGGATCACCGTATTCTCGGCTCCAGCGCGGGTGACCTGGAATGGCCGAATGGGCTGTTGAGCGCCAGCGATCTGACCCTGACGGTCCAGCGCAACCAGGGCACGCGCTTGCAGTACGATCCGACCAGGCCCATTTACGTGATGTACAATTCCG
>CAYRWY010000374.1:0-5913 GCA_964427955.1 uncultured Anaerolineaceae bacterium | reverse complement strand
GCTGGTTGGCCCGGGCGATCATCGCGCCGCGCGTCAGCAGGTTGGCGGCCTGGAACGTCCAGCCTTTCCAGAGCTGGTGCCACCAGTCCTGCCACGCGCCGCCCCAGGTCTGCTCGATCCAGCCGTCCAGGTAACCATCGGCGACCAACGCCTCGAAATCGACACAGCCCACGCGCCAATCGGCCACCGGGCTGATCGCGCTCGAATAGCCGAAGACCAACCCGTCAGGGTAGGCGGTTTTGACCATCCGGTAGAGATCGCGCACCGCCTGGCTGAACGCGGCCACGACCTGCGGATCGTCTGGGGCGCGTGTGCCATACGGGCCGTGGCGCGTATAGATCATGGGTCCGGTCAGCGCATCCCGCAGCAGCAGCGCGTCCAGGTTCAGAAAGGCGGCCAGGTGGCCCCACTGTGCCCCGAAAAACTCCGGAAAATAGCTGTCTTCCGCCAGCCCTTCCGGGAACGCCGCATAGGGATAGCGGTCGGCGTGCAGGCGGTTCACCGGGTGCAGATCGGGCATGTTGATGATCGAATGCGGCGGCGCGTAGAGTTCGGGATGGCGGGCATACCAGTCCGAGTCGAAATCGTAAATCTTCAGTTCCGGCGGCCAGACGACGTGCGCCCAGCCGACCATCAGCACGCCGATTTTCAAGCGTTCGAGGTTGCTGCGCCGCGCGCCTGATCGCAGCGCCGCCACGAAGCGGGCGAGGTCGCCGTAGGTCTGCTGTGCCCACCGCGCCGTGCTGCGGCTGCGCGTGGGCAGGGGTTGGGCCGGATCGCCGGTCCACTCGGTGACGAGATCGATCAGCCAGCCCACGTTGAAAAAAAGACCGTAATCACCCGCGACGCCTTGCAGCAGCGGCCCGAGGCGTCCCCACAGCGTGTCGATCTGGTCGTCCAGGTGATGGCCCGGATCGAACCAGGTGAGATCCATTTCGAGCCAGCGGTCGTGGGTGATCACGGTCTACGCTCGTTTCTGCGTTTCCGCCAGCAGCGTCGCCAGGTCGGGCAGTTTTTGCGTGCCGCCGACTCCGGTGACGGTGAAGCCCGCGGCCACGCTGGCGAACCGCAGGCACTGCGCCCAGGGCCACCCGTGCAGCCAACCGTACAGGACACTGGCGTCGAAGGTGTCCCCGGCGCCGATGCTGTCCACCAGTTCGCCCAGGATGACGGCGTCCTGGTGAATCCGCAGGTCTGGTTCGTAGAGGGTCGATCCCTCGCTGCCTTGTTTGACGATCAGGGTGTGAATCCCCGTGCCGAGCAGGATTTGGGCGGCTTCGTCGAGGTCCTGCCGGTTCGTGATCTTGCGCGTTTCGGTCTCGTCACAGAACAGCAGATCGACGTAGGGCAGCACGTCCTCCAGGGCGACCAGCCAGGGAGGCTGCATGGCGAACAGCGGAAACTGGGGGTCCATCGACGTCCGCAGCCCGCGCTGCTTGGCCGCCCTGAAAAGATCGCGGGTGCCGCCGTGCCAGGCCTCCTGGTAGTGCAGGTAGCCGCCCTGGTGTAACAGGCGCGCGTCCAGCAGCCGTTCGATCTCGTCCGGCGTGGGGCAGGCGGGCCACAGCTCATGGGTGGGCAGGCGGTAGCCCAGCGGGCGCTTGCGGCTGCCGAACAGCAGCATATACACGCCGATGCCTCCGGCAGAGTCCGCCGTCCGGCGCACCAGGCCGGTATCCACTCCGGCGCGCTGCAAGATGTCCAGCACGAACCCGCCGAGCGGATCATCGGGCAGGGCGGAACTGACCTGCACCGCTAATCCTAACTTCGCGAGGGTCTGGAGGGTGTAGCCCACCGACCCGGCGGCGGCCATTTCCACCATGACCGGGCCGTCCCAGGTGGGGACGTCTTCCCAGCGCGCGGGACCATCCCCGATCACCAGCATGTCGATGTTGAGCGGCCCTACGACTGATACGTCCGTGGGCATGGTCTCTCCTAGTGCGTGTTTTTCGGGAACAGCCAGTTCCAGACCTTGGCGTGGCGGGCCACGTTGGCGCGCTGCGTGTCGGGATTGATGTCCCCCTGCGCCACGGCTCCCCAATAGGGCAGGAGCTGTCCGGGCAGGATGGCCAGAATCGCGAACAGGCTCGGATCGGTCTCCGGCAGGCGGAATACATCGTCCACTTGCGCCGCGACATCCTGATCCTCTTCGCTGATCAGCGCAATCGACGGCGACTTGAGCATGTAGGTGGCCTGGGCGATGTCGCGCAGTTCTTTGTAGGTGGGATCGTTCAGCGGCGCGACGATGATCGTCAGGATGTCGTGCTGGGTCAGGCCCAACGCCCCGTGCAGGTGCCGTCCGGCGCACATGCCCTTAGTGGGGATGTGGCTCATTTCGTCGTATTTCAGCGCGATTTCCTCGGCAGTGCCTTCGTTGGCGCCGCTGCCGACCACCAGGACGCTGCGAATGTGGCGGTAACGCCTGGCCAGAATTTCGGCGCGCTTGCTCACCCAGTCGAACATGCCGTCCATCTTGTCAGCCGTCGCGAACAGGCGGCGGCGCAGGTCGTTCCAATCGGCGGCGGACGGGCGTGTCAGGGCGCCGATCTCCAGCGCCAGCCAGGTGGAGACGGCCAGGCGCGTCGTGTAGTGGAAGGTATCCGATCCGCCGGTATCGAACCCCCCGGCGCAGACAATCGTCTCGTCACATTTCTGCGTGATCGGGCTGCCCGCGATGCTGGTCACGGCGATCTGGAAGGCCCCTTTTTCTTTGGCGATCAGGGCGGCGCGGTTGCTGTCCACCGTGCTGCCGCTGCCGGAGTAGGCGAGAAAGACCGTCTTGGAGAAGTCGATGGGCGGCTGGTAGTTCACATATTCCAACGAATCGAAGTCTTGCGCGCCCCACCCGGCATAATTCCAAAACGCCCCGGCTGCCGTCTGGGCCACGAACTGCGAGGTCCCCAGGCCATGCCCGGCCATCGCCTTGAACCCTTTATCGACCAATACGCGCGCCAGGCGAGGGATCACATCCCGGTTCAGGGAAAAGGTGTCGCGCAGGGCGGTGCCCTGACTCTTGATGTCACCGTAGAGGTTGAACGGGTGCTCGGTACGCGGCTCGGTCCCCAGCGCGCGGTACATGATCGAGTGCTCGGCGGTGCCTTCGATGTGCCGTTGGATGTCGCCCTCGATCTCCCACGTTTTGATGCGCTTGCCTGTTTCGCGTTGGTAATCAGACACGATGTTGCTCCTTCTCGTTTACGATTTCTCCGACAGCATAGCGTAGAATTTGCTCTTGAGTCGCGGCAGCCGTATCCAGGTCGGCTGCGATCTGCCCTTCACGCATGACCAGCACCCGGTGGGACAGCCCCAGGATTTCCGGGATTTCGGACGAAATCAGCAGCACGGCCCGCCCGCTGGCCACCTGGTCGGCCACGAACTGGTAGATCTCGAATTTCACGCCCACGTCGATGCCCTGGGTAGGCTCGACCAGGATCAGAATTTCCGGGTCGATCAGCAGACACTTGGCCAGGGCGATCTTCTGCTGGTTCCCGCCGCTGAGATTGAATACCAGTTGTTCCAGCGAAGGGGTCTTGATGTCCAGTGATCTCACCTGGGCCGCCGCCCATTCGCGCTCGCGCCGCAGGTTCATGAACCCCAGCCGGTTGGTCAGGACCGGCACCACGGCCAGGCTGATATTGCGCCGCACCGAGAGTCCCTGGATCACGCCTTCGGCTTTGCGGTCCTCCGGCAGGTACATCATACGCTGGCGGATCGCCCGGCCCGGTCCAGGCCGGAAGGGGCGTCCGCGCAGGGTGATCTGGCCCCGGCTAAGTCGCAGGGCGCCAAACAGCGCCTTGCCCAATTCGGTTTTGCCGCTGCCCGACAGCCCGGCTACGGCCAGGACTTCTCCCCGGTGCAGCGTGAAGCTCACGTCGCGGAGGACCGGCTCGGCAGTTAGATGTTCGGCGGCGAGGATCACCTCCTGCTGCTCGAGCGGGCGGCGTGCAGGGAAGACCGCCGAGAGTTTGCGCCCGATCATGTGCTCGACCAGCGAATCGCGGGTGACGTCGGCTACCGGGCGGGTGCTGATGTGGGTTCCATCGCGCAGCGCGGTGACGACATCGGCCAACCGGAAGATCTCGTCCAGGCGGTGCGAGACGTACAGCACGGTCACGTCCTGGGCCTTCAACACGCGGATCACCTCGAACAGGGCCTCGGTTTCGGTCTGGTTGAGCGCCGACGTCGGCTCGTCCATGATCAGCAGGCGGCTCTGGTTGACCAGCGCCTTGCCGATCTCGACGATCTGCATTTCGCCCACTTTGAGCTTGTTGACCGTCTGTTGGGGCGACAGGTAGCCCGCGTTGAGCTGGCGCAGAATCCGCGTGGTTTCCGCGTCCGTCGCACGGGGATCGAGGAATCCCCAACGGTTCCGCCGCTCCTTGCCCAGCAGGATATTCGAGGCAATGCTGCGATCCGGCAGCAAGTTGAACAATTGAAAAATGGTCGCCACCCCGGCCTGGAGCGCGTCACGGGGCGTGTGCGGCGCGTAGGGTTGGCCGTCCAGCCAGATTTGCCCGGAGTCCGGGCGTACTGCGCCTGCTAGAATCTGAATCAGCGTGCTCTTGCCCGCGCCGTTTTCGCCCACGATGGCGTGGACGTGGCCGCGCTGAACCTCGAAGGAGACGTCGTGCAGCGCCTGAACGCCGGGGTAGGCTTTGCTGAGGTGCTCGATCTTGAGGAGGCTCATAGTCGTAGGGTCCGCAGTCTATCCAGCGACAGGGCCACGATCAGGATCACGCCGGAGACGATATTCTGCGTGTAGATGTCAATATTTAGCAGGATCATGCCGTTGGTGATCGACGTCAGGAAAATGGCCGCGACCAGCGTGCTGAAGATTTTCCCACGGCCCCCTTTGAGGCTGGCTCCGCCCAGCACGACCGCCGTCAGGATCGGGAAGAGGAAATCCGCACCCATGCCTGCGGTAGCCGTCCCCTGCCGCGCAACCTGCATGATCCCGGCGAAACCGGCCATGATCCCGGACAACATGAAGGTCGCGATTTTGATGCGATCCACGCTGATCCCGGCCAACCAGGCCGCCCGGTCATTGTTGCCCACGGCGAACACCCGTGCGCCATAAGCCGTCCGGCGCAGCACGATGAACGCGATGAGATAAGCCGCGAAGAGGATGATCACCGGGACCGGAATCAGGTCGCCCAGGACGCGCTGGCGGGACAGAAACTCGATTTTGTCGATAGGATCGTGGCCCCGCGGGCCAAAGATGGTCTTACCTTTCGTGATGGTGAAGGCGATGCCGGTGAGAATGCTCGACGTGCCCATCGTCGCGATGATGGCGTTGATTTTCAGCTTGGTGACAATCGTCCCATTGGTCAGCCCAATCGCCGCGCCCAGCGCCAGCACGATCAGTCCGGCCAGCACCGGCGGCAAATCCCGGCTGATCATGAGCTTGGCCAGAATGACGCCGCCCAGGCTGATCGTCGAGGCGGCGGAGAGATCCAGGTCGCCCATCAGGATCACGAAGTGCGCCCCAATTGCGGCCAGCCCGACGATGGTCGCCTGGCGCAAGATCGTAAAGAAATTATCGGTGGTGGCGAAATTTTCAGTATTGAAGGTCAGGTAGAGTGCCCACAGTAAAAAAATGGCAATGAATCCCTGTTCACCCAAGAAGGTAATAGCTTTCCCGCGCCACGCGTGCCTCTCGGTCCGTGCGGTCATACATCCTCGCTTCTCGTGCTGCTGCCAGGTGCATCCCGACCTCGCCTGTGGAGAGACAAGGTCGGGATCTTGAAACGCGTAGGGAGCCGCGCGCTCCGCTCTATTTCGCTTCTGCGGCGTCCAGGCTTTCCTTCGTCACCAGGGTGACCGGGACGGCGATATTTTGCGGAATCTCGGTTCCGGCCAGCAGCTTGATCGCCGCGTTGATCGTCATTTCGCCCGTGCGCGCCGGAGACGTGT
>CAYRWY010000373.1:0-5923 GCA_964427955.1 uncultured Anaerolineaceae bacterium | reverse complement strand
CACCTCCCCCGTGCACGGGGGAGGTGGGGTGGGGGTGCTGTCTCGCGGACTTTAGTTTATTCTGCAAGGATCAGTAATAACTGAACTGATTCGGACTGCCTCGCGCCGGATCGTCTATTGCAGCGTCATCAAATAGGCGATCAGGTCGTTCACGTCGCTGTCCGGTAGGGCGCTGAAAGGCGGCATGATGTTGGCGAAGCCTTCGACCACGTAGGCCCCCGGATCGACGATGGACTGGTGCAGATAGTCCGCGGCGCTCAGGCCCTCGACTTCGCCACCCGCGCGGGTGGCGATCCCGACCAGCGCCGGACCGGCCCCCGCGACGTCTTCCGCCACGTTGTGACAGCCGCCGCAGGTGCTCGTGAACAGCGCCTCGCCTTTCGCCGGATCGCCTGTAGCCGCGGCCATCGGCGAGATCGCCGCCAGGAAGCTGCCGCTCACACTGTCCTCATAGACCGGCGCCTGATCGACGATGCCCTGTTCGACCAGCCAGGCCATCGTGTCATCCCAGGCCAGCGGTTGGGTGATGGCGTAGGTCGGGAACGGCGGCAGTTGGTAGGTATCCTTGACGCTGTCCGGCACGTTGGTCTTTTCCAGCCACAGTGCGCGGTAGGCTTCGGGATCGGCGTTGATGTCGGCGGCGGCCTGCATCCAGGCGGTCAGGAAGGCCGACACCGCTTCGGGCTTGTCCTTGATCGCTTTCGTGCTGAAGGTCAGCACGCTCTGGCTGAACTCGCTCTCGACCAGCGAGGAATCGTCCGCGATCAGGATCGCGCCGCCCGCAATCGCCGCCTGCGCCATCGGATCGGGTAGGCACGCGACTTTCATCGTGCCTTCCATCAGCAGTTGGTAGCGCACAGCGATGTTCGGCTCGGCCACGAACTTGAGATCGGAGGTGCTCACCCCGGCGTTTTCCATGATGCGCTGGGTGATGTACTTGATCACCGAATTTTCGGACACGCCGATTTCGAAATTAGCGGCCTCCGAGGGCAGCGTGATGTTGCTGCGCGGCGCGGCCAGGATGCGGAACTGTGGGCTGTCGGCGTAGGCGCGGCGGGCCTGGGCCACGATCTGGATGCGCGCTTCGTCCTGGTTGAAAATGCCGGTGCTGATCAGATCGTTCAGCATCCCGTCGATCTCGCCCGCCAGCATGAGCTGGTCGCGCTCGACGGCGCTGCTGGTCGGCACGAGTTCGACCTTCAGCCCGGCAGCCTCGAAGTAGCCCGCCTGGTCGGCCACGTAAAACGGCAGCACGTCCAGGATCGGCAGCAGGCCCATTTTGAGCGTCGTCTCGCGCTGCGCCGGGGCACCATAGGCGGGCGCAATCGCCCCGATCAGCAGAATGATCAGGAGCACCAGAGTGAAAGTGACTTTACGCATTCGATGTTTCTCCTTGTGTTGAACGAAATGGGGAGTGCTTACGTGAGAGCGAGCGCGGCGAGCGTCCCTGCGAACAGCGTCACCGCGATGTAGGAATTCATGTTGAAGAACGCCACGTTGACGCGGCTGAGATCGTCCGGCGATACCAGGCGGTGCTCGTAGATCAGCATCCCCGCCGTGAGCAGCGCCGCCGCGTAGTAGGGCCACGCGAGTTCCGCCGCCAGCCCGGCCAGCACCAGGAAGATCAGGAACGCGGCGTGGTTCAGCTTGGCCAGGAACAGCGCGCTGCCGATGCCGTGCCGTGCGGGCCAGGCGTGCAGCCCTTCCGCCACGTCGTGATCATAGTCCTGGCAGGCGTAGATCAGGTCGAATCCGGCGATCCAGTACATCACCGCGGCGATCAACAGCCAGGCCGGGAGGTCGTCCGCGCCGAAGAACGAGCCGCGCACGGCGATCCAGCCGCCGCCGACGGCCAGCGCATCGGTGAAGCCGAGCACCCAATGGGCCAGCACGGTGAAACGCTTGGTGAAGCTGTAACCGACCAGGAACAGTACCGCCACCGGCGCAAGTTCCAGCGCCAGCGGATCGAGCAGCGCCGCGGCGATCAGCAGCACGACCAGCGCCACGCCCGCGAACAAGGCTATCGTGCGCGGCGTGATCGCCCCGGTCACGCTGGGACGGTTTTTCGTGCGCGGGTTGCGGGCATCGTAAGCGCGATCCGCCAGCCGGTTGATGGCAAAGGCCAGCGTGCGCGCGGCAGCCATCGCCACTGTGACCCACACGAAGTCCCACAGCGTGGGCAGGCCGTCCGCCGCCAGCACCATGCCGATGTAGGCGAACGGCAGCGCGAAGATGGTGTGCTCGAAGCGCACCAGGTCGAGGAATACGCGCAGCTTGTGGGCGGTGGATGTTCCCATTATTATTTAAACGTCCTCTGGGCTGGTTTCATCTGACCGGACATAATCCAACAAGCGGTGTATCGCATTAACCGCAGCGGTCTTGGGAACTACCGTTCGCCGGTTGTCAAAATATTGCTTGTCTGCCTCTGGATCATATAGGATAATTTCATACTTCCCTTGTTCGTACCAGATGCGCACTCGCAGCCTGTGGGCTTTGAGTTCGAGATACAGCATAAGGTGCGAAGTGTAAGGAATAACATCTCCAAAGGCGCTGTTTTGCCTGATTTCAGGGAGCAGATCGAGCATTCCGGCGGCATGGTCGAGGTAGATGGCTCGAATCCCGTCGTAGGTCAATATTTCACGATACCCACGTTCAATGTCATCCCACGATCCATAAGCCATCGCCCAGCACTCTTTCTACTTGGGATAAGCGTCGGGCATAAGCTGCCCCCGGTCGTAAGCCTGCGGTAGATCGAACGCCGGAGTCGCCGCCGAGACGTACACTAACAGCGCGCCGGTGTTGTTCTCGATGCCGTGCGGCGCGTCGGAAGGGATGTAGATCAGGTCGCCCGCGGACACCGGGCGGGTTTCGTCCCCGACGTGCATCAGGCCGCCGCCCTGGATGATGACGTAAATCTGCACGGAGACGTGGTGATGCACGATCTGGCGGCTGCCGGGTTCGACCGTCACCCAGGTCGCGGCCAGCGGCGTATCCGCCAGGTGCTCGCTGCCCAGCAGGAAATGCGACACCAGCCCGCTACGCTCCCGTTTTTCGGCTTCGGAAACATTACGAACATACATGAGAGGCTGCTCCTACCCGACTCCGTAATCGGGCCACTTCTGATCGACCAGCGCCTTGATCGCTGCGCTCATCACGTTCTCCTGCGGCCAGCCGCGCGGGTGGCCGTCGGCGGGTCCCTTCGCCGTCGCGTCGATCCCGAACGGGTTGTGCTGGGCGTCCGCTGGGGCGAAGTGATCCACCACGCCGCCGGGAATCACCAGGTCACGCCGCCAATCGACGTTGCCCAGCGCGCGCCAGGCCACTTCGGACCGGTTGCGGAGGTTGGTGCTGGCGTCCAGCGCGATCAGGTGGGCGTCCGGCGCGATCCGCCACGCCGCCTCGAACAACGTGCGGACCTGCTGCGTGGTCTTATCTACCCCTATGACGATAACACCGTCCCGCGGGCTGTGCCAACGATCCCCCAGCAGATCGTCGAGCGATCCGGCGGGCACCGGTTGGGCTGCGAAGGGCGTGCGCTGCGCCTTGCGGGTGGCATCGATCCCGACTTTGCCGCCGTAGGAATCCTGGATCGCGGAATGATCCAGTTGATCGACCGGGCCATCGATGATCGTCAGGTCGCGCCGCGCCTCGACATTCGCCAGCACCGCCGCCGCGACCGCCGCCGGATCGTGGACATCGACGTCTTCATCGACGATCACGACGGCTTTGGAGAGCATCATCAATCCCAGCCCCCACACGCCGTACATCACCTTCTGGGCATGGCCGGGGAAGCGCGGCTTGAGGCTGAGCACGATCAGGTTGTGGAACACGCCCTCGGCGGGCATGTCGTAATCGGTAACTTCGCCCAGGAAAAGCTGGAGCAGCGGCACGAACAGGCGCTCGGTGGCCTTGCCCATCCAGTAATCTTCCATCGGCGGCTGGCCGACGACGGTGGCGGGATAGATCGCGCCGCGCCGGTGGGTGATCGCCGTGACGTGAAAGACCGGGAACAGATCCGGCGGCGTGTAAAAGCCGGTGTGGTCGCCAAACGGCCCTTCCATCCGGTGCTCGTTGGGATCGACGTAGCCTTCGATCACGATCTCGGCGTTCGCGGGCACTTCGATGTCCTGCGTGATGGCCTTGACGAACGGGACCGGCTTGCCGCGCAGCCAGCTCGCCAGCAAATATTCGTCGATGCCCGGCGGCAGCGGGGCCGACGAACACCACATCTGCGCCGGATCGCCGCCCAGCACGATGGCGCAGGGGATTTGGTCCTTCTTGAGCGCCAGCGCCTCGCGCTCGTGATCCGCGCCGCCTTTGTGGCGCTGCCAGTGCATCCCCAATGTCTGGCCGTCGTACTTTTGCAGCCGGTACATGCCGACGTTGCGCTGCCCGGTCGCCGGATCGCGCGTGATCACCTGGGGCAGCGTGATGTACGGGCCGCCGTCCTCCGGCCAGCAGGTCAGCAGCGGGAGGAGGTCCAGCGACGGCTGATCGGTGATCACGATCTCCTGGCAGGGGGCGCGGCGGCTCATGCTCGGCCCGAACCCGATGCTGCGCAGCACGCCCAGCAGCTCGCTGCCGCGTTTCATCATCTCGCCCATGCCCTGCGGCAGCTTCGGATCGATGATCCGCGCCAGGTTGTCGCGCAGCAGGTCGAGGTGCTCCACGCCCAGCGCCAGCGCCATCCGCCGCGCCGAGCCGAAGGCGTTGATCAGCACCGGCATGGTACTGCCTTCGACATTTTCGAACAGCAACGCCTTGTTGCGGGCGGCAGGCCCCTTGCTCACCCGGTCGGTGATTTCGGTGATCTCCAGGTGGGCGCTGACCGGCGTGGTGATGCGCACCAGTTCGCCCTCGGCTTCGAGGCGGGTGATAAAGTCACGCAGATCGGCGTAGGCCATGCGAGAGACCTCCATCATTTAGATCGTTCAAAAAGATGTGAAAGCTTGTAGATTTTATCACGAGACGGGCGGCGCCACCAAATTCGCCTGATTTCGTTCCACGCCTACTCCAATTATAATAGGCATAGGCTTGTTTTTTACGCGACGAAAGGTTTTGAGCCGTCATGGCAAAATACATTTTGGCACTCGACCAGGGCACCACCAGTTCCCGCGCGATTTTGTTCGACGAGAACGGCCAACCCGCCGCCACCGCCCAGCAGGAATTTCCCCAGATTTTCCCGCGTCCGGGCTGGGTCGAACACAACCCGCACGACATCTGGCGCACGCAGCGCGATGTCGCCCGCGGCGTCTTGGATCGGCAGAAGATCAGCGCGTCGGACGTGGAAGCCATCGGCATCACCAACCAGCGCGAGACCACCGTGATCTGGGATCGCGCCACCGGCGAGCCAGTCTACAACGCCATCGTCTGGCAGTGCCGCCGGACCGCCGCCCTGTGCGACGCGATCAAGGCGGACGGCTTCGACCGGGCCATCCGCGCCAAAACCGGGCTGGTCACCGACGCCTATTTTTCTGGCACCAAAGTCGCCTGGCTGCTGGACAACGTGCCGGGCGTGCGGGCGCGCGCCGAAGCGGGCGAACTGGCGTTTGGCACGGTCGATACCTGGCTGCTGTGGAACCTGAGCGGCGGCACGCTGCACATCACCGATCCCAGCAACGCCAGCCGCACCCTGCTCTACAACATCTACGTCGGGGACTGGGACGACGAGATTCTGAGCTACCTCAAGATTCCGCGCAGCCTGCTGCCCCAGGTGCGTGCGTCAAGCGAAGTTTACGGCGAGACCGTGCCGCACATCTTCGGCGCGCCGATCCGGCTGGCGGGCATCGCGGGCGACCAGCAGGCCGCAACGTTCGGGCAGGCGTGCCTGGCGCCGGGCATGGCGAAAAATACCTACGGCACCGGCAGTTTCGTGCTGATGAACACCGGCGCGGCGGGCGTCGCCTCCCAATCGGGCCTGCTG
>CAYRWY010000372.1:0-5925 GCA_964427955.1 uncultured Anaerolineaceae bacterium | reverse complement strand
CGAGATGCAGAATACCCGGCTGGATGCCGAATTGGCGAGCCTGGTCGAACGCTAGTTCCAGCGCGCCTTTACCGAGGAGCTGCCGGTAGAGCAGCAGTTTCATCGTGTCCTGCCGGTAGGCGAGACGATCCCGGTCAATATCGACGTGCAGCCGTTCGAAACCGCGGCCTCCATCATCAACCAGGCGCAGGCGTGGGGAGTGGTGGACTGTATCTGCCGCAAGCAAAAAGCCCTGATCGGCGAGGCGTGCGAACATCCGATTGACGTGTGTATGGTGTTCAGTGCGGTGCCCGGCGCGTTCGACCATGCGTCGGACGTGCGCGTGCAGACGCGCGAAGAATCGCTGGCGACCTTGCGCCGCGCCAGCGAAGCCGGACTGGTCCACACCGTCGAAAACAATCAGGATCGCAGCGGCTATATCTGCAACTGCTGCACGTGCTCGTGCGGGATTCTGCGAGGGGTGGCCGAACTGGGGATTGCCAATGTAGTCGCCCGGTCGGCCTTTGTGTCGGTGGTCGATGAGACCCGCTGCCTGGGCTGCGAGGACTGCGTCAGCGCCTGCCAGTTCGACGCGCTGGTGCTGGCGGAGGGGATCATCCAGGTGGACCGGCGGCGCTGCGTGGGGTGCGGGCAGTGTGTCTTGAACTGCACCCAGGAGGCGCTGAGCCTGGCCCGCCGTCCCGAAGACGAGATCAAGCCGGTGCCGGCCACCATGCACGACTGGCGGCGAGAGCGCGCCCTCAATCGCGGGCGGGATCTTGGAGAGGTCAGCTAGTACACGTCGGCTGAAGTACGCCATTGGTTCAGTAGGGGCAAGGCTTGCCTTGCCCTCCCCCTACGAAGAACCTTCTGCCCTGCTGGGGCGAGACTAGAGCACGGTGAGCGTTTGCGATCCGCTCCAGCGTTCGCCGGGCGACAGCATGACCGGCTGGCCGAGGGCCACCGCTTCGATGCACAACATGTGGCGGTAGCCGTCCGGCTCCATATCGGCCAGCGTGGCACATCGTTCCGGCCCCGGATTCCAGACGACGGCATCCGGGAAGCCGGTAGCCGTGACCTGGATGGCCTGGTCCCCGTCGCGCATGAGGATCGGACCGGGGACGTTCCAGTAGATGCGATCCACCTCGCCGTTGATGCGGAGTGGAGTTTCCGGCTGCACGTAATCCACGCCGAATTCCCGGTAGGGACGTCCTTCCAGGCCCTCGACGCGGACCGCTGCCAGGTCGTTGACGTGGAGATAGGTATGCAGCGCCGCCGTGAAGCTGAAGGGCTGCGCGCCCGTGTTCGCAGCTTGCAGCGCAATGGTAAGCTGCCTGCCGCCGACGGTCACCGCGAAATCGAGCTGGAAGGCGTGATCCCAGATAGCGCGCGTCTCCTCCGATTCGCGCAGGCTGAACCGGCTGGTCGCCGTGCCCGCCGGATCGTGTTGGGTGCCCGTGTGTTCCCATGCCACCAGGCGCGCGAAACCGTGCTTGACGAGCGGTCCGTTGCCCGAAAATTGCGGAAAGACGACCGGAACGCCGCCGCGCAGGGCCGCGCTGTGCTCGAAGATTGTTTTCGGGCTGAGGAACAGCCGCTCGCGCCCGTCCGGCGTGCGCCACGACGACACGTGAGCGCCGTGTAGATAGATCTCAGTCCGCGCTCCATCGGGGGCGGCTGACAGGATTTGGGGGAAAGCTCCAGGATTTGCCATAGCGTTACCTTTGACGTTATACCGCGCGCGCCAATCATACCGGGATTGATCGCCGCGCTCCAAAAAAAGTAGGGGCGTTTTGCGCGCCCCTACACGCTAAGTACAGGCAAATTGATCATTCGGGATGGGTAGGGGCAGAGCAAGCTGACGCCCCTACGAAAAACCCTGGATCAACTTCTGCCCGACGGTACTGTCAGTCGCGCGTTAGCCGCAGCCGCCGCCCGCCGGACCCTGCTTGGTCTTCAGCTTGACCTTGGGCGTGAACTCCAGTTCTCGGCGGTCGAGGCTGGGTTGGGCTGCCGCGTAGCGCGCGCCGAGCGCTTCGACGAACTCGTAACGGAGCTGGTCGTCGCCCGCTGTGATGAGGGGATGCGCCGTCTTGAAATCGTCGTCGGCGATCACCTCGATCCAGTGATTGATCCCGCCTGCCAGGATATAAACATTGGGCACGTTTTCGGCTTGTAGCGTCTTCCAGGCGCTCGTCGCCGCCGTCTCGTCATTGCTCATGAGCAGGACGACGGTGTTGGCCGAGATGCCCTGCAAATCACGCGCCGCCTGGGGAATCTGCGCCAGGGGCACGTTCTGGGCGTCGAGCATGTGGAACCGGTTGTAATCCGCCTGGTCGCGCACGTCGATCATCACGATGTTGAGCTTGTCGTTGTGCACCAGGTTCAGCACTTCGCCGGGATCGATCTGCACTTCGCGGTTGGCAAGTTCCTTCAGCTTGTCGTCCTTGATGTAGTTCCAGCGATCCGCGGTGGTCGGCTGCCCGATGACGGCCACGCCGACCGCCGTCATCGCCAACATCCCCGCCGCGCCGTAGCGCCAGCGCGGCGCCGGTTTGGCCGCTTCTTTGCTGAACAGTTTTTCGATCTGTTCCGCTCCGAAGAACACGGCCAGCGCCATCAGGATGATCCCGAGCACGACGATCCCGGTATTGACGCCCAGCATGTCAGGGATGGTATAGCGCCCCTTGTACGAGGAATTGAAGAATCCCTCGAACTGATCGACCGTCTCGCCGAAGACGAAGATGCCGAACAGCACGCCCAGCACGAAAAAGACGCCGTCGAGTTTGGCCGTGGCGGCAGCGACCAGCGAGGTGCCAGGGCAGAAACCGCCGACGATGAAGCCGACGCCCATGATCAAGCCGCCCACGATGCCGGGCCAGAGATAGGTGGGGTTGACCCACACCAGGTTATAGTCCAGCAGTCCCAGGCCCGACGTCAGGAAGATCAGGGCCATTGCCACGATGATGGCCGTGAACATCACCTTGAGCACGGTCATATCGTGCAGATAGAACTGCGCCGCCAACTTTTTGGAGTTGCCGAAGCCCGACATTTCGAGCACGAAGCCGAAGCCGAAGCCGATCAGCAGGTAAACGAGATATTGTCCCCAGTGGCCGAAATAATCGGCAAGAACCAGCGGAAAAGGTGCCATGATCGTCCCCCTAGTTCCACAATTTTCTGACGAAATAGGCGACCGCGTAGCCGCCCGCGAAGACGGCGAACATGAACGCCCAGCTTCCGACGGACAGCACCGCGCCGCCCGAGAGCGCCTGGCCGGATGTGCAGCCGCGCGCCAGCCGTGCGCCATAGCCCATGATCGCGCCGCCCGCGAAGGCCGCGATCCAGCGCGTTCGGACCGAGATCTGCGGCCCCTTATTGGTCTCGACTTTGACCCGGCCATGCACGAAGCCCGACGCAAAACCCCCGGCGACGACGCCCAGCACCATGTAGACGACCCAGTTGTCGAACGGGTTCTTGTCGCCGCCCGCAATCGCCAGCAGGTAGGGCGTCCGGTCGATGTGCGAGGGCACGAAGACGTCTTCGACGGCCACTACGATGTGATTCAGCCCACCGGAGGCGCCCAGCCCGTTGCCGGTCAGGAAAAACGCCGTGAAGAGCACGATCCCCAGCAGGATGCCGCCCAGGTAGGGATGGACATAGGGTTTGGCGACCCGTTGGGCCAGTGCAAAGCGTCTGGAGGGTGCCTTGAGCTTCTCTTGCGCAGATGTGACAGTAGCCATAACTTAGTGTTCCTCCGCCTCTAGCTCACTCCAGCCGGTGATCATCGACTTGATCCCGGTGAGCGGGGTATGTTCGGTGGTGGTCAGATAGACGTGCCCGACGATGAATGACGCGAACAGCCAGGCGATCAGGGTGTGGAAGGGGGCTAACGTCCCCAGCCCGCCGAGACGATCCGCCAGCTCCGGCCAACGCTGCGCGCCCCACATCAACGCCCCGGTGATGACTTGCAGGGGCAGCAGGACGTTCAGAATCGCGAGATAGGTGAGCTGCTGCAACGGATTCATCTTGCGGTCGTGCGTCTTCTCGAAGGGATGGCGATCCCCCTTGAAGATGCCGTGCAGGTAGTATTTCGCCTGTGCGAACGCCTGATCGAAGAACCCATACGGCTTGGGCAGGAATTGGCGGATGTCGCCGCTGGCGAAGTGGTAGAACGCCGCCAGGAAGGCGTTGATCAACAGGATGACCGCCAGCACGTTGTGCACCTGCACCACGTAGGGGAACTTGAAAAGGCCGAACATGTCGGGTTTGTGGATGATCAGCCCGGTGAAGAGCAGGAACAGGATCGCGGCGGTTTGCAGCCAGTGCCACTGCCGCTCGTACACCGAGTACATATACACGCGCTTCAGTTCGGGATCGTGCGGGGCACGGCGGCGGCCCAGGTAGACGCGCAGGGTGCTGTGGGTGGCAATGCCGCCCAGCACGCCCACGAAGAGCAGCGCGCCCAGCCAATCGATCCAGCCGATCCGGCTGTGACCGAAGATATACAGGTCCACGTTCTCGGCTTTGAGCTTCGGCTCGTAGTACAACTGTCCCTGGTCGTTCAGGACCAGGTCGCCACTGCCGTCCAGCGCTGTGCTGCTGATCAACTTCGGCTCGACTCCGTAGGGCACCTGCGCCGCCAGTAGGATGCGCTGGTCCAGCCGCGAGGAGTCGCTGTGACAGGTCTTGCACTCTTTGATCGCGGCGTCACCGGTCACGACGTCGTGCGCGATGCTGTAGGGCCGCACCTCGCCGGAGATGCGCGGATTGTCCAGCCCCAGCGCGCTCAGATTGGATGCGATCAGCGTCTCTTTGGCTTCCGAGTCAATGATCAGCTCGCTGTCGTCCAGGCTGCCGTCACCGTTGGCGTCGAAAGCCGCCAGCACGTCGGCACGGTAAGCATCGCCGTCCAACCACGCGGCTCGCAGATCGAGCAGCCGGACTGGGCGTTCGGGATCGCCGTAGACCCAGTACCACGACGCGATCAGATTGTGCGGGGCCAGGGACGTCGTGCCGTCGCCGTTGTTTTTCGGCAGCAGCACCGGCTGGTAGCCCGACAGCAGCGGCAGATCGGTAGAGGTGCTGGTATCGACCCCGCGGCAGGCGGTGCGCGGCGTGTCATCGGTTTTCAGCACCGTCCAGTCCGTGTACTCGCGCGCGGGGGCGTACAGTTCGGGAATGTGGCAGGTTTCGCAGCCCAAAGCGCTCAAGTGGCGTTCGGTGTAGGGCAGCCAGTCGTGCGTATTCTCGGCGTCGTGACAGTCGGCGCACGCCCGGCCACTGTTATCCAGTTCCGGGGCCAGCGTATTTTGGGCGCTGTTGCCTTTGGCGAACTGGTGCAGCGGGCGGTTCAGGTATTCGCCGAGGTCTACCCGGCGCGGATCGAACACCAGATAATCCGGGCGTTTGTCTTCCGGCTCCTGGTAGTAGATCGGGTTGCTGATCGAGTAGTGGCAGTCGATGCAGGAGACGACGCGCTCGGCGTGGACGTCCCAGGGCTGGGTCAGCTCGTCTTTGTTTTCGAGGTTCAGGCCCGTGTCCGACAGCCGCTGCGCCGAGAAGACCTGCCCGGTGGTGATGGTGCTCCACTGGTCGGTCTCGCAGGGTTCCAGCGTCACCGGCGTTTGCGCGTCCGAATGCACCAGACCGTGACACTGGCCGCAGTTTTCATTCGCCGGTTCCTGGGGGGTGAGCAGCGTCGCTTTGACGTTGCCCTCCGGGTCGAAGGCGGCTTTGTCCCAGGTCCACACGCCGTCCACCTGATCGACGATGCCGTTTCCGGCCAGGGTGGCGGTGTTAGCCCATTGGAATTCTCCGGCGGTCAGCGCCGCCGTCCGTGCTTCATGGTTGGGCGTTGCGAAGTGGCACAAGAAGCAGTTCATCTCGACGATGCCGGAGACGCGCCAGTCCCAGGGGACCAACTCGCCGGTTTCAGGATCGACGGTG
>CAYRWY010000371.1:0-5967 GCA_964427955.1 uncultured Anaerolineaceae bacterium | reverse complement strand
GGCAAGCCCTACCCCTACGAAAAACCCTGGATCAACTGTTGCCCGACTATACCAGCTCCAGGTCCTCTCCTATGCCCCGATTTTCCTCAACGCGCTCTGCGATCTCCGCGTTGAAGCGCTTTTTCTATTTTCCGAGGAATGGGGAGAGCGACCTGCCGCTAGAAGCTGAACGAGCCGACGACCGCTTCCAGCGACGTCAGCGACGGGACGAACTGATCGGGCGTGGCGGCGTTCAACTGGTCCACGCTCTGCTGGAGATAGGTGTAGAAATTGGCATTGAAGGCGTCCCAGTCGAAATCCGCGGGGATCTCCGCCGGGAACATCTGTGGCGCGATCTTGAACAGGGCCGAGACGTAATACTGGCCGTCTTTGCTCAGGCCGTCGAAGACGAAGAAGAACTCATCGCGCAGGAACGGCGAGACGTCCTGGCGGTAGACGGTGAGGTAGCTGATCCCGCTGATCGTGTCCAGATCGAGGTGCTGAGCGCGGGCGCGGATCACCTGTCCGGCGGGGATGACGGGCATCATCGGCAGCGGATTGACGGTCGTGTTCTCGGTGATCGTCATGTAGGGCGCGAGATCGGGCATTCCCGCCACCAGGCTTTGAAGCTGCGCCAACTGCTGCGCGGGGAACTCGTACCCGGCGAAATCCGCCGTGCGGTAGACGCGGATGCCGCCCAACGCGTCGAACTGGCTTTCGGGCGCAGGCGTGCCGTTGTACAGGACGAATTCGGTATGCTTCACCTCCGGACCGCCGGGCGCGTCATAATCGACCGGATCGCCGGGCGCGGCCACGATGTTCACGTTGGACGCCCAGGCCGCGTCGAAGCTGAAGCTGAAGCCGTTGGCGCGGATGGTGTTGGTGCCCTCCTGGGCCAGGGCCGGGGAGACGCCCAGGATCAAGATGATCGCCAGGGCGAGGGCTTTGAATTTGAGTGCTGACATGGTGTTCCTCCAAAAGACAGCTTTCAGCTTTCAGCCAAAAGCACAGGGACGGGCGGCGCTGGCGCAGCGCGTCCCATTCGAGTCAAGAGAAGGATAGCAGAAAGGGGTGGCGGGTTACCAGTGACGAGCGGCCTACGCGCGCCCCACGACTGGGCGACGGTATCCGGCCCGGCGGCGAAAAGCAAGACCAAGAGCCGTTTCAACGCAGAGATCGCGGAGCGCGCGGAGAAAATCCAGGGAAAAGCGAGAGAAGCGGTTTCGTCGTGGCAGCACCGGTCCTCTCGCCAACGCCGCCTGGGGCTAAAGCCGCCAGGCTATGATCAAAGCCTGGAAGTGCACTGAAGCTTAGCCCCTTCAGCGGGCTTACCCGGGCCGGAGCGTTTTAACGTCCGGCGGCGGGTTGAACCAACGTAGGGGTGAGGGCAATTCTACGCCCCGCCCGCCGCCATCCGACGAAGTTCTTCGAGCGCAGATCGGGTGCTTTCCACACGCGGATCACCGATTTCTGTCATGATCTGGACGCAGTGCTCCACGTAGGGGATCGCCTCCGCCGTCCGGCCAAACGACTTGTGCAGCAACATCCCAATATTGAAGCAGACTATGGCTTCGCCCTCCCGGTCACCTACCTCGCGCCGGATCGGGAGCGCCTGCTCGTAGTACTCCAGCGCCCGCTGCTGCTGTCCGATGGCATCGTACACCGCCCCGATATTGTTGAGCGTGGTCGCCTCGCCCTCCCGGTCACCCACCTCGCGCCGGATCGGGAGCGCCTGCTCAAAGTATTCCAGCGCTCGATCCGGTTGCCCAATGGCATCGTACACGCCACCGATATTGTTCAGCGTGGTCGCTTCGTCCGCCCGATCACCATCTGCGCGCCAGATCAGGAGCGCCTGCTCAAAGTATTCCAGCGCTCGATCCGGTTGCTCAGTGGCATCGTACACGCCACCGATATTATTCAGCGTGGTCGCTTCCCCTGCTCGATCATCCTCTTCGCGCATGATTGAAAGCGCACACTCATAATATTCCAACGCTTGTTGCATCTGTCCCGTGGAATGATGTACCTCACCGATGTTGTTCAGCGTGGTCGCTTCCCCTGCTCGATCATCCTCTTCGCGCATGATTGAAAGCGCACGCTCATAATATTCCAACGCCTGCTTCATCTCTCTGATGGAACCATATATTGCGCCGATATTGTTGAGTGTGATCGCTTCCCCTGCCCGGTCATCTACTTCACGCTGAATCGGGAATGCAGTCCTAAGATAAGCCAGCGCTGACACCGGGTTGCCCTGGGTCTCACACCATCCCGCAAGTTCATTCAGGAACAAGCCTTCGAGCTTCCGATTTCCATGCAGCCGTGCACAGGCCAACCCCATCCACAGCCAGCGCCGCCCCTCCTCGGCCACACGACGGTATAGCACATAAGAGGAAGCAGCAGCGGCAAAATCCTCGCCGCGTTCGAGCAGCGCCGCCGCCATGCGATCCTCCGGGTCGATTTCCGGCAGATCGGCGGGTGGTTCCGGCTGGGCCAGGGCTTCCAATCCATCCAACCAGAACGTGCCTAACACGTCACCCTGTATATATCCGGCCAGCATATTGCCCACATAGTGAATCTGTGCCTTGTCAGGCAGGATGCGGGTATTCCATTCTTGCAGTGGTAGGATCTTGAACTGCGCCGCGAGATCGTGGATCACGTGCTTCGTGTAGCGTCCCAGCGCCGGATCGTACTCGTCCCGACGGCGAGCCAGCGCCGCCGCGTAGGTGTGCAGCAGGGGGTGCTGCGCGCAGCGGTCGGTACTGCCCAGCCTCTCGACCAATCCCCAGCGCAGCAGCTCGGCCAGGGCGTCCTCGGCGGCTTCGCGGGGATCAGTCCCCTCCTCGTGCACGGGGAGGGGAGACAGGGGTGGGGTGGTCTCGATCCCCCACACGGCGAACGCCGTCCGGTCGCTGAACGACGTGTCCGGCGCGATCACGCCCAGCGCACGGAATTTGGCCTGGGCGTCCTCGCTCAGCCGCTCGTAGCTCAAGTACAGCGCCGCTTCCAGGCTGTCTTCGCGCGCCTCGCCGCGTCCCAGTTCCAGCAGCTTGAAAGGCGTCTGCCCATTCAGGTGATTTCGCAGCCGCTCGCCAAAACGCGGGGCGGTGGCGATGCCCTGCTCGACCAACTGCCGCGCGGCCAGGTCCAGCGCCAGAGCGTGCCCATCCAGCAGGCGCACGATAGCGCGCAGCGGCTCCGCGTGCGGAGCGGGGTCCGCGCCGGTCACGCGCAGCCGGTCGTGCAGCAGGGCGCAGCCGTCCTCTTCGCTCAGCTTCGCCAGCGGGTAGGTGTGCCCGCCCAGGGCCGCGATCCGGGGGCTGCGCGTCGTGATCAGGCAGGCCGATCCAGGCGGCAGCACCGCTTGCAGCGCGCGCACCGGCTCCACTTCCCAGGCGTCGTCCAGCACGGCCAGCAGCCGCCCCGGTGCCTGGGCCAGCAGCCCGCGCGCCCGATCCGGCGTGAGATCGGCGGGATCGAGCCGCCGCCCGGCGGGATGCGCGCTCACCCAGTCCGGCAGTACGCGCGCCAGCACGCTCTCCGGCTGGATTGCCGTCGGTCCCAGCCCGGTCCACAGCACGCCACCGGGGAAATTGTCCGCCAGTTCGCGCGCGGTCTGCGACGCGAGGTAGGTCTTGCCGATCCCGCCCGCGCCGCGCACGACCACCACCGGATCGCCTGCTGCGGACAGCCACGCGCGCAGCCGGTCGCGATCCTCCGCGCGCCCGACGAAGCGGTGCGCTAGCAGGGGCGGAACGGGCCGCCGCCAGCCATCCGGGGCCGGTTCCTCGCCGGTCAGATTCTTCACCGCATGGTGCAGCGCCGCCGTGACCAGCGAGACGAGATTTTCCGGCGTGGTGAAGGTCTTGCGGATCACCTCGCCGTTGACGCGATCCTTGAACGCCTTCAGCAGTGATGCGCCCGGCTCGCCCTCGATCCATTTCGGCGTCCACGGCTGTTCGGGATCGACCAGGAAGCACAGGCGCGGGATGTCGCGTTCCTTCGCCCATTCGTATTCGAGCGCGGTGATCGACAGTTGATCGCGCCCGCCCTGCTCCGGCGCCGGAATCCAGCCGTAGCGATGGGCGTAGAGGCCGACGAAAATCTCCGCTTCTTCCACGCCGCGCTGGCAGCGTTGGACGGCGTTCGCGCCCTCGGCGGGGAAGTTCTCCATCATGATCGGGTTGAGGCCGAGGTTGAGAATCGCGTCCTTGAGCGGGGCGCGGTACTCGCGCAGATCGTCGCTGGTCGAACTCACGAAAACGTCGATAGGCTGGCTCATGGGCGGGTCCTTCAGGCGTGTGGCACTGGTGGTAAGTATAGTCGCGCCGTCAGGCAGAGCAAAGAACATTCAACGCAGAGCGCGCGGAGAGCGCAGAGGAAAAAATGGGAACAAGTTACGAATATAGGCCCCCCCTCTTACTTTCTCTTGTCTATCTCCGCGTGCTCTGCGGTCTCTGCGTTGATACAGTTTTTTTATTTTTCTTTGGGAACAAATTCAGCGCGGGAGTCGTTGTAGAATCATGACACGGATCAAGGAGAGAATCCCATGCGTAACCTCATCGCCCTGCTGGCCGCCCTCGCCCTGCTGATCGTCGGGATCGCGCCCGCCGCGGCGCAGGATGACCCCTCTGCCCCGCGCTCGACGTCGGCGATCTGCCGCGCGGCGGTGGATGGCCTGGACGCGCTGACCGCCGACCTGATCGCCCCCGATCACCTGATGCAGGAAGTCCCGGAACGGTGGGCCAGCGACTTCGACGCGAACCGCTACTTCACGGTGCTGGATCACCTCGCGCTGCCGGAAGGCGCAGTGCTCGATTACCTGTACGATTACCAGTTTTTGGGCGGCAGGCCGTTCCTCTATGTCCGCCCGGCGGATACCCCGGCCTATACCGGCTTCCCGCAGGAATGGGGCAATCAGCCGCCCGCGTACCTGGACGCGATCCTGACCGATGACACGCCGGAAGGGTATTTGCAGTTGGCGGCGCTGGACGTGATGGGCGAGCAGTTTTACCTGGCCTGGCACGCCAACTACAACGACTACCGGATCGTGTGCGACCAGGCGGCGCTCGAAGACCTCCTGACGAATACGAACGACTTCGATCAGGCGATCCCGGACGATGTGCAGCAGGCCGCGCGCGCGTTGGACGTCACGCCGGTGGTCGAGATCGGAGAGGAGACGGTCAAAGTTGAGATCGTGGTCTTCACCAAGTGGGGCGGCTTCCTCCGCCTGACCTACACGATCAGCCGGGATGAGCCGCGCACGGTCTTCGAGGTCGAGGGGACGACGCTGGTGGAATACAACTGCGGCGTCATGTTCTAAAAAGAAATCTCACCACAGAGTGCACGGAGGACACAGAGAAAAAACAAGAGTTTTTCTCAAGCTCTTCTCTGTGCTCTCTGTGTCCTCTGTGGTGATCTGTTTTTGTTCTTACTCCGTGCTGCGCAGCTCGAAGACCTGCACGGGTTGGTGGCGGCCTTTGACGGACAGCTCGCCCACCAGATCGGCGACGATCAGCTCGTGCACCCGCTCGTACACCTCGGCGGAGATCAACACCTGGCCGGGCGCGGCCTGCTCTTGCAGCCGCTTGGCGACGTTGACCGCATCGCCAATCGCCGTGTAGTTCATCGCTTTGGCCGTGCCGATGTTGCCGACGATCACCTCGCCCACGTGCACGCCGATCCCAAACATCAAGCCCTGGTCCCCGGCGCGCATATTCCGCTCGGCAATCGACTGCTGGAGCGCCAGCGCCGCCCCGACCGCGCGCGAAACGTGATCGGGCTGATCTTCTGGCGCGTTGAAAAAGGCCATAACGGCATCGCCCTGGAACTTGTCGAGGGTGCCCTCGCGGGAGAAGATCACCTCGGTAGCGAGGCTGAAATACTCGTTCAGCAGCTTCACCACGTCTTCCGGCGCGGCCTGTTCGCTGTAGGTGGTGAAGCCGCGCACGTCCGCGAACAGGATGCTCATTTCGCGCCGCCGCCCGCCCAGCG
>CAYRWY010000370.1:0-5972 GCA_964427955.1 uncultured Anaerolineaceae bacterium | reverse complement strand
CGGCCTGCGCGACCTCTGCCGTCGAGCCGGACAGCGTGCCATAAGTGACCAACACCTTTTGAGTCATGGTTCCTCCTCCTCAAAGCAACACTCCCCTCATTGGGGTGAAGCACCCTATTTCTCCATCTCGCCCCAGTTGTCGCCGATCTTGGCATCGGCCACCAGCGGCGCGTCCAGCCGGTAGGCGCTCTCCATCACTTCGACCACCAGCGGGGTGACGCGATCCAGCTCGCCGTCGGGGACTTCGAGCACCAACTCGTCGTGCACTTGCAGGATCATGCGGGCGCGATAATGCTCCTCGCGCAGCGCACGCGACAGTTCCACCATCGCCATTTTGATGATGTCCGCCGCCGTGCCCTGGATCGGCATGTTGATCGCTTCGCGCTCGGCCTGCTGGCGCGCCTGGAAACCGACCTTCTGCTCGCCGCCGCGCTTGAGGATGGGGAAGTAGCGGCGGCGTCCGAGCAGCGTCTCGACGTAGCCCAACTCGGCGGCCTGCTCACGCGAGCGATCCAGGTACTCTTTGACGCCGGGGAACTGGCCGAAATAGTCCTTGATGAAATCTTCCGCTTCGGCCAGCGTCAGGTTGCTGTCACGCGCCAGCCGGAACGCGCCCATGCCGTACATCAGCCCGAAATTCACGGCTTTGGCGAAGCTGCGCTGGGCATATGTCACCTGGTCCAGTGGGACGCGGTTGACCGCCGCCGCCGTCGCGCGGTGGATGTCCACCCCATCGCGGAAGGCTTGCAGCAGCGCGTCGTCCTGGCTGAAATGCGCCAGGATGCGCAGTTCGACCTGGCTGTAATCGACCGACAGCAGCTTGTGGCCCGGCGGCGCGATGAACGCCTTGCGCACCCGGCGGCCTTCGTCGGTGCGGACCGGGATATTTTGCAGGCCGGGATCGCTGGACGACAGCCGCCCGGTCGCCGCGCCGGTCTGGTTGAACTTGGTGTGCACGCGCCCGGTCGCCGGGTTGATCATCTGCGGCAGGGCATCAACGTAGGTGCTGCGCAGCTTGTCCAGCTCGCGCCAGTTCAGGATCAGGCCGACGATGGGGTGCTGGTCGCGCAGTTCTTCGAGCGTCGCGGCGTCGGTGCTGAAGCCGTGGGTGGTCTTGCGCAGGCCCTCGGTCGGCAGCTTCAACTTGCCGAACAGCACGTCGTTCAACTGCTTGGGACTGCCCAGGTTGAATTCGCCATAGCCCCCGGCGTTGGCGTAGATGTCCTCTTGCAGCACGGCCAGCCGGGCCTTGAGATCGTCGCTCATGGCGCGCAGCAGCTCCACGTCCAGCAGCACGCCCGCCATCTCCATGTCGGCGATGACCGGCACGAGCGGCATTTCGATCTCGCTGAACAGCTTCCAGACTTTCTTCTCTTCCAGTTCGGGCCGCAAAATCTCCGCCAGCCGGTGGGTCAGCACGGCATCGGCGGCGGCATACGGCGCGACTTTGTCCACCGGCACGCGATCCATCGTGATCTGGTTTTTGCCGGTGCCGATCAATTCCTCGATCTGCGTCATCTGCACGCCGGTCCGCACCCAGGCGAGATTCTTCAGTCCCAGGTTACGGCTGCCCGGATCGCTGACCCATTCGGCGATCATGGTGTCGAAGGTGATCGGGCGGACGTCGATCCCGTAGCGGCGCAGCACAACCAGGTCGAAGCTGGCATTGTGCGCGATCTTGGGGATGCCGGGATCGGTCAGGGCCGGGCGCAGCGCGTCGATCACCGTTTTCAGCGGGAGCTGCTTCGGCGTATGCCCGGCGATCAGGTCGGGTTGGGCGGGGGAATCATCCTGCCCTTGTAGGGGCAATTCATGAATTGCCCCTACGGATTCCTCCCCCTCTCTAGCTGGGCTGGAGAGGGGGTCGGGGGGTGAGGCAGGCGCGTTGGGGGCGATGTGCCCCACCGGGATGTACCAGCCCAGTTCGCCATCGACGGCCAGCGAAATCCCCGACAGCCGCGTCGTCATCTGGTTGATCGACGTGCCTTCGGTGTCGAAGGCGATGCTCTGCGCCGCTTTCAACCGCTTCACCAGCGCGGCTAACTTCGCCTCGTCGTCCACGATCTCGAAGGGGACGACTTCGCTGGGCGGCTGGGCGGCTTCCGCCTGCGCGGCCATCTCGAACATCGACAACTGGTGCGCCGGAGCGGGCGCGGGCTTGCCCGGCAGGCGGTCGATCAGCAGGCGGAATTCGAGTTCGCGGAACAGCTTTTCGACCTTCGCATACTCGTAATCGTGGGCTACGCAGGCCATCAGGTCGAGCTTGACCGGCACGTCCCGGCGGATGCGCGCCAGCTCGTAGGACAGGAAGGCCGACTCGCGCCCGGCAGACAGCTTATCATGCAGCGATCCCTTGATCTCGTCCAGGTGCTCGTACACGCCGGTCACGCTGCCGTAAGTCTGGATCAGCTTGGCGGCGGTCTTTTCACCGATGCCCTTCACGCCGGGGATGTTGTCGGACGTATCGCCCATCAGGCCCTTCATATCGACCAACTGCGGCGGCTCCACCCCGTATTCCTCGCGGAAGCGTTCCAGCGTGAAGATCTGGGCTTCGTCGCCGCGCTTGCCGGGCATCTGGACCTCGGTGTGCTCGGTGATCAACTGGAACAGGTCGCGATCCCCGGTGATGATGTGCACGTCCACGCCCAGCGCCTCGGCCTGCGGCGCGACCGATCCCATCACGTCGTCGGCCTCGTAGCCGTCCAGTTCCAGGATCGGCATGTTGAAGGCGGTCACCAGGTCGCGGATGCGGTTCATCTGGACGCGCATATCGTCCGGCATCCGCTCGCGCTGGCCCTTGTACTCCGGGAAGAGTTCCCCCCGCCCCGACAGCCCTTGATCGAAGGTGATCGCCAGGTAGGCGGGCTTCTGGTGCAGCAGATCGATCAGCGTGCGCGCGACGCCGAAGGTCGCGTTGGTCGGCTCGCCGCTGCGCGTCGTGAACTGCTGCACCGGCAGCGCGAAAAACATGCGGTAGGCCAGCGCGTGGCCGTCGATCAAGACCAGGGTTTTGCGGGACATGACACGCCCTCCTGATGAGATTGACTGAACAGATGTGCGTCTTATTATACCACCGGGCGGGGGCGTGGGGGGAAAGGTCGGCTACAGGACCTTTACGATGATTTTATCACTTTTTATGATAAATATCGCTTATACTGTTCTCAAGCGTCGTTGATTTGGGCCGCCAGGCTTTTCCTTCCACTAATCGCTTGACAACCTGATCGGAATGAAGGGGTACGTACCACCATGATCCTTTGTGAATCTATCCGGTAATACCATTCCTATCCGATAAACAAATTCACGACCGGGCAGCGGTCCCCTGACCGCTGTCCTTAAATGCAAGGAGGACTCATGTTGTCGAAACTCGTAAGTGTGACCGTACTGCTCGCCGTGATGTTCGTACCTGCCCTGTCCGTATCATTCCTGCCTAAAACGACTCCCGCTTCCGCCGATCTGCTGGCGGTCTATCATGGCACCATCGCCAGCGGTCCTCAATACGACCTCTATAAGATCCAGCTTCGCGCCAACGCCGGGATCACCGCCCTCACCAACTGCGAAGGGGCGCCGACCCTCGATACCATCCTGACAGTCTATTTCCCTGGCGTCGATCCCAGCAGCACGGGCAATGCCAATGTCTATAACGACGACGGGGGACCTCAAGTGTGTGGGGGCTTCCACAACTCGCTGGCCACCTTCACCGCCCCGGTCGCGGGTGAGTACACCTTCCGCGTGGATGGTTTCGGCTCCGCTACCGGCGATTACATGCTGACGATCACCGACTCGACCGGCTGCGATGCGCTGTTGGCCTTCACCGATACCGCCGTCGTAGGCGCGTTCGTGGCCGATACGCCGCTCTACTCGGAACCCGGCGTCATGATCCAGCCGCAGGTGATCGTCGAAGCGGGCAAGACCTACTGGGTGATGGGCGTGGACCCGACCCAGCAGTATTACGAAATCTACGTGAGTTGCAGCCGCGTGTGGGTCCCGGTGAGTTCGATGGAGCCGAACTACGACGACGTGTGGCAGGGCCGACCGCTGCCGACCAATATCGTGGAATCCGGCAGCAAATAGCGCGATTACCAGTGACTGCTCCTTCCCTGTCAGGAGAGAAGGAGCAGTATTTTTTATAGTTTTGCCCGGCGAAAACTACAGGATTTTACAGATTATTTAGTGCCGGTCAGGAAGTTCGTAGATTATACTCATAGTAGACCTCTATCAAACCAGGGGTTTTCGCGCCTATTTAGGGTCAAGCCAAAGGGGATATGAAATGTCAATGCGTCGTTTTGTGTCAGGTGTGCTGATCTTTGTTTTCGTAGCGGCAGTCGCAGTGTTCCCGCTGCCCGCTGCCCATGCCCAAACGCCGATCCAGTTTGAGTCGGCGGCTTCCTCCTGCGAGGAAGCGATCTTCAGCTTCGACTTCACGTCCAAACCTCCGGTGGAAACCAGCCCGTCGCTCGCCGTGTCCTTCACCTTCGCCGCCGTCAGCGCCGAGGACTCGCAGGGCACACCGCTGGGTGAGGAGTATTTCGACTATGCAGGCTCAGGCGTCCTTTACGAGGGGACGATCACCTACAGCCAGCGCCCCGTGGGCGATGTCACGCTGACGCTGTGGATCGCGCCGGTGGGCGTCAGCGCCCTGCACCCGGGCCAGATTGACGGCTACTACTTCGCCGTCGATTCGGTCACCATCCCGGCGCAGTGTGACGCGGGCTGCGATACGCTGATCGCGATCCCGTCGCAAGCGGTCATGGGCCAGTTCGTCAGCGATGCCCTGCTCTACTACACCCCCGGCCAGTTGATCGTCCCGAACCTGACCGTCCCGGCGGGCAAGACGTACCTGGTGATCGGCCAGGATGCCAGCGGCCAGTTCCGCAAAATTCTGCTGCAATGCCAGTTCGTGTGGGTGCCTTTGAACAGCGTCGGGCCCGATCCCGAACCGCTGTGGAACAACAAGCCCCTGCCCACCACCGTCGTACAGTAACCCTGGCGGGTTACCAACACCCAACGGGGCCATCCGGTGTGCGGATGGCCCCGTTTTTTTGCAGCGGGCCAGGTGCTCAACAGCGCGAGCGCCTTAAAAAACCAAGACGATTCATTTACAATTTTTTAACTCTCCGTCAACTCCCGCACCATAACATAAAGTTATCATTGATTTAATATCTTTCAAAAACCCTTACTATTCACAGAAAGTTAATTATTTCCAACGCTTGTGATCAATGTTCGCGTGTTCAGGAATAACAATCTTTGTTTTCCTGTGCAGGAAATTACTTTGCGGTACACAAGAGGAGAAAAGATCATGAAACGGCTATTGCTTGTTGTGATCGTCTTATCCGCTTTGCTGGCCGGGACCGGTGTGTCCACCAACGCTGCCACCAATGCCAGCGTCGGTTTCACCGGCGGGGGGGCCGGAACTCCGAGCCAGGAATACAGCATCACCGCCGTACCTAACGCCGACGACGGGGGCGGGATCGATTATGTCTGCGTCGTCGCCTACAATGGGAATGGCGAAATCTACGATATCGACGTCAATTACCTCCCCACCGGCAACAGCGCCATCACCGTCACCAATTGGGCCGATTCCGTTGGCATTGGGGCCTACGTCGAGCCGCTGAGCGTCAAGATTACGGACCCCAACACCCCCTATTCGGGCAACGAGAACACCGCCGCCGGGGCGGCGTGGTGTGCTTCCTTTCCGGCGCCGGGAGGCGGAGAGGGCTGCGATAACTACATCCCGCTGACCTCGACCTCGGTCGTGGGGGCTTTCGTCAGCGAAACCAAGCTCTATTGGGGACCGTCCCCGGACAAGCCGACCACTTCCGACGTTGCGTCTATCCCGGCGGGGAAGACGGCCTGGGTCCTGGGCGTGGACAAGTCCGGCGAGTTCTACGAAATTGTCTGGCAGTGCCAGCAGCTCTGGGTGCCGGTCGCCAGCATGGGGCCGAACTACGATGACACGTGGCACGGCTGGCCGC
>CAYRWY010000369.1:0-5973 GCA_964427955.1 uncultured Anaerolineaceae bacterium | reverse complement strand
GTTGACGGCCCAACTGCTGACCGGCACGCGCTCCCCGCGCGAGGTGGCTCTGCCGGACGAGTGGCGCTTCGAGAAGCCCAACCTGATCACCTTTAGTTTTTCCGACATTCCGCTGGGCAACCTGAGCGTCAGCGCCAACATCTCGCGCGACGAACTCCAGACCCTGGTCGAAAATGAAGTCGTGCCGCGCCTGGAAGCCCTTGACCTGGTGGCGGATGTCACCGTCGAAGGCGGCGAAAAGATTCGCGCCGATCTGCTGAACGAAGCTCTGGCGGCGGAAGGTCTTCCCACGGAAGAAACCACCCCCGCGGACGCCAACGGCAGTGCCAGCACCCCGGAGACCCCCACGCCGGACAGCAGTGGCACGGTCGTGACGGCGCCGGTCGAAGAGGGTCCCGCCCTGCCCGCCTCCTGGGCGATTTTCGCTTCCCAGATTCCCGGCCTCAAAGAGTTGAATACTGCCGACGACCTGCTGCGCCTGCCGGGGATGGCACCCTCCGATCTGCTGAACCAGGCCGTCAGTGCCGCGGCCACCAGTCCCGTCGCCGCCGGGTTCGTGCAGCGCGCGCTGGGCGACCTGACGCTGGATGTGCTGGACTATCTCGCGGCCCACGAAACCGGCTTCTACGACCGGCTGTCCTACGATGTGCTCCAGATGTTGTCACCCGACGTCCTCCAGCAGCTTCCCGACGCCGTCCAGGAGCGCGCGCGGACGGCCCCGGCCCCGGCGCTGGGCCAGTTCTGGCAGCAGTTGGGCGCCGAACCGGAGATCGCCCCTGCCCCGCTGGCGACGGCCTCCGATCTGCTGAACTTCGCAGGCGGCGCTGCCACCATGCTGAACCACATCGCAGCAGACAGCCCGGCGGCGCTGCAATTCTACGCCGTGCAGTTGATCAACGATCTGTCCCCGGAAGTCGTCGAATACCTCGCCACGGGCGATCCAGGCTTCGTGGTGGCGCTCGATCCGGCGGTGTTGTGTGATTTATCCGCGGAAGTCCTGAATACGCCCGCCGTCAAGGCGCGCTGGTCAGGGGAAAACCTGAGCTGCGCCCGTCCCGGTGGATCGCAGATCGCGCTGGCCGCGATTGCCGACGGCAGCGAGAAGACCGCCGCCCAGAGCCTGATTAGCGGCACGACCGCCGCGCGCGTCTACGATCCCGCCGCGCCGCAGCTACCCGCCAGTTGGCCCGGCATCGCCGGATTCGTTGGCGCCCAGGAATTGGACACCGCCGACGATCTCTTCTATACGGTCGATGGGGGCGAGGTGCGCACGCCGTCGGGACTGCTGAACAGCTTCACGCGCCCCGACGGCCAGAGCTATGCGCGCCAGCTCACCGCCGACGTGCTGCTGTATGTTGCCGACTGCACTGCGGATAAGCTGTGCGAGCAGGGCTTTTTCGACAATCTATCCGACAAGTTCCTGACCCTGATGACGGACGAGACGGCCAGCCAACTCCCTGAGGATGTGCAGACCCGCCGGGACGCGGCGCTGCTGGGGATTTACGTGCCGGAGAACATCGTCACCCGGACGGACGGCGCTAACAGCCTGAACCTCGGCATCTATAAGCAAGGCGACGCCAACACCGTCGAAGCCTGGTCGCAGGTGAAGAAAGTGCTGGACAAGCTGCAAGCCGACCACCCGGAAATCAAATTCGTGGTGGCGTTCGAGCAGGCGAGCTATATCGAGGAGTCGATCAGCGGTGTAGCGCGCGAAGGTGGGCTGGGCGCGGTCATGGCGGTGGTCGTGATCCTGATCTTCCTGAATTTCAGCGTGCGCAGCACCCTGGTGACTGCCGTCAGTATCCCGACCTCGGTGGCGCTGGCCTTCGTGTTGATGAAGTGGGTGCCGGGCAACGTCCACAGCCTCCTGTACCCGATGTCGGAGGGCACCAGTGGGCTGACCAAGGACCTCTTTACGTTCGTGCTGCGCTTGTTCCCGGAGTCGATGACGCTGAACATCATGACGCTGTCCGGCCTCACGGTGGCAATCGGGCGCGTGGTGGACGACGCGATTGTCGTGCTGGAGAACATCTACCGGAATATCCAGAAGGGCGAGAACCACCTGGAAGCGGTGCTGCATGGCACGCGCGACGTCTCGGTGGCGATCTTCGCGGCGACGGTGACGACGGTGGTGGTCTTCCTGCCGATTGGCCTGTTCGGCGGCATCATCGGTGCGTTCTTCCTGCCCTTCGGCCTGGCGGTGACTTATGCCCTGCTGTCGTCCTTCGTCGTCGCGGTGACAGTGGTGCCGCTGCTAGCTTACCTCTTCATTGATAAGAAATCGCTGCCGGAAGCTCACGAGACGTGGATGGAGCGCGGCTACCGGCAGATGATCCGCTGGACGCTGACGCACCGCGGCGTGGTCATGGGTGGCGCGACGGCGGTCTTCGCGATCGGGATGTTCGTGCTGTCGCAGCTCCCGACGGCCTTCCTGCCTGCCTTTGGCGAGCCGCAGGTCACGGTGAATGTCAAGCTGCCGTCGGAGATGGAGGGCCGTCCGACGACGATTGCCATGACGGACGCCAGGGTGCGCCGCCTGGAGCAGTACCTCAAGACACTGGACGGGGTGGAGAGTATCCAGACGTCAGTAGGCAGTGCGGGTAACCAGCTCTCTAGCTCGGAGACGATCACCGAAAACGAGGCCTTGATCACCGTAGGCGTGAAGAGCCAGAGTGAGCTGGACCGCCTGACGCCGTTGATCCGGAAGCAGGCCGAGCTGATCTTCAATGACCTGGACCGTAACGGGAGCATGGACGAAGGGCAAGATAACGTCGCCGTCTCTAGTGCCTCGCTCAGTGAGCAGGGCTTTGGGGGCTTCGCCGTCGTGGTGAGCGGCGATAAGCGGAATCCCCCCACCCTGGCGGACCTGCAAAAGTACGACAGTCTGATTATCGACACGCTGGAGAACATTGAGGGCGTGACGAATGTCGAGAGCAGTCTGACGCAGGTGACTGGGAGTGGTGGAGACGCCTCCCAGGTATATATCCGGATCGACGGTATACCCGCCGTACGCTATACCGCCGAGTTGGAGACGAAGGATACGTTGGGGCTGACCAACAAGGCGATCAACGCCGTCAAGGGTCTCGATCTGCCGGACAACCTGACGGTGGGTGAAGGGTTCGAGTCGGAACAGCAGACCAAGGGCTTCCAGCAGACGTTCATCTCGATGGGGATTGCCGTCGTGATCGTCTACTTCGTGATGCTGCTGACCTTCGGGTCTCCGGTGCATCCGGTGACGATCCTGTTCAGTCTGCCGTTGGCCGTCGTAGGCGCTGCGGTTGGTCTGGCCGTCACGGGACGTGTCCTGGGCTTATCCTCCGTGATTGGGCTGCTGATGCTGGTAGGGATTGTGGTGACGAATGCCATCGTGCTGATCGACCGGGTCCAGACGAACCGCAAGATACGCCAGATGGGGACGCAAGATGCCCTCGTCGATGGAGGGGCTACCCGTCTGCGTCCGATCCTGATGACGGCGATTGCGACGATGGTCGCCCTGCTCCCGTTGGCGATTGGACTGTCCGAAGGCGCGATCATCGCCGCCGAGTTGGGTACGGTCGTGATCGGAGGATTGTTCAGCAGTACCCTACTTACTCTGGTCGTCGTCCCCGTGGTCTACAGCTTGTTTGACAGCGCTCAGGCGGCGCTGACCCGACGCGTCCGGCGCAGCTCCAAACCCGCCGTCTAGACATCCCCCTGCCCGATTCCCCGGAGGTGGCGCGCTGCCTCCGGGGAGATAATCCCAAGAGAAAATACAAAAGAGTCCAAACTCAGACTCTTTCACGCTGTGGGGGATCTAGGTTGGTGATCTGGTTGAAGTGAAGGGGGCTGGGCTTGGACTTTTTTGTCCTCATGACTACACGAAGTATCCAATATGGATAACTCAGATCCCGCGCTGCCCGCTCCAGCGTCCCATCTCACCAAACGGTAACAAAAAAGCTCCGGTCGAGCGGCATTCGACCGGAGCTTCCCCTGCCCTATCTTTGAAAATAACCCTGCAATTCCCTTGTGGAGTCCTGCTTGTTGACTACACGAAATCCCGCATATCCCACATCACGACCGCCGCGCGGGTGCCGTCCAGATCGACTCGGCCTGGCCCGCCTGACGGTTGGCTTCGCGCGCCGCGACAAACAGCCAATCGGACAGGCGATTCAGATAGCGCAGCGCCTCAGGATTGACGGTCTCGGTCTCTTGCAGCATAACCAGCCACCGTTCGGCCCGGCGGCACACCGTGCGCGCCTGGTGCAAGAAGGCCGCGGCCAGCGTCCCGCCCGGCAGGATGAAGTTCTTCAACGGCGGCAGGACGGCGTCCCAGGCGTCAATGTCCTGCTCCAACGCCGCCGTCAGATCCGCCGTGGTGCGCGTGATCCATTTCGCCTCGGCATCCAGCGGCGTCGCCAGGTCGGCGCCGATCACAAACAGCTCGTTCTGGACGCGCAGGACGGCCTCTCCCAGGTCGCCGGACAGTCCCGCCGCTAGGGCCAGCCCCAGGATGGCATTAAGCTCGTCCACCGTGCCATACGCGTGAATACGCCCGTGCCCTTTGCTGACACGCCCCCCGGCAAACAGGCTGGTGTCCCCGGCGTCGCCGGTACGGGTATAAATCTTCATATTCGCTTATCCTCACCCCCCGGCATCACCGGCAGCCGGATATGAACAATTGTTCCATGTCCCTGTTTGCTCTCAATTTCGATCTGGCCGTGATGCGCGTCCACAATCGCCTTGACCAGCGATAGGCCCAGGCCCGATCCGCTCACCTGCGCCTGGCCTGGATGCCGTCCCCGGTAAAACCGCTCGAACACGTGCGGCAGCTCCTCGGCGGGTATCCCGATCCCGGTGTCCACTACATCGACCACCACCTGGTTCTTATTGGCCTCGGCCTTCACATCGACGCGCCCGCCGGACGGCGTGAACTTGACGGCATTCTCGACCAGGTTGGCGAAGGCCTGGCTGATCTGCTGGGGATCGCCCCAGACCACGGGCAGCCGGTCCTCGATCTGAAGTTCCAGCGTGATCCCACGATTGCGCGACGGCGCGGCGAAATCGACCACTACGCGGCCCAGCAGGTCTTCCATCACACACTCTTCGAAGACGCGACGGCCCGCCTGCACCCGCTCCATGTCGAGAATGCCATTGATCAGACGGTACATGCGCGTCAACTGCGCCCACACGACCTCCACGTATTCCCGCATGTCATCCGTGAAGACCGTCTCGCCATCTTCGGACAACAGTTCCAGGTAGCTCATCGCTGCCTGCAAGGGGTTTTTCAGATCGTGGCTGGTCATCTGGATCATCTGGCTCTTCAAGCGATCCAGCTCCTTGAGCTGCGACACATCGTTCAGCACCACGACCCAGCCTTCGCGGCGCGGCTCGCTAAGCTCCGCGACGTGGCAGAGGTAGGTACGCTCCCGCACCGTCATTTCGTAGACGTGGCTCCCCTTCTGCCGGAAGTCACGCAGGGCCTGCCGCACATCGGGCGGCAGAAAGTGAGCCGGCACAAACCCGATGATCGACTGGCCGACCGGCACGATGATCAGTTCCATCAAAATCAGCGCCGCCGGATTCGCGAAAATGATGCGCAACTGGCGATCCACCGCCACCACCGGGTTTTCCGTGCTGGTCAGCACGGCTTCCAGTTGGCCTTTGGCCGCCGCCAGATCGCCCGAAAGCTTGCGCTCGGCTTCGAACAGGCGGCTGTTGGTGATCGCGACCGCCGCCTGCGGACCCAGCAGTTGCAATAGATGTAAATCGTCGCGGTTGAACAGCCGCCCCTGACGGCCATGCACGGCCAGCAGCACGCCTGCCACCTCGTTGGCGAACATCAGCGGCACGCTGACGACCGCACCGAACGTCTCGCGCGCCAGGGGGAGATCGTCGGCCCCCTTCCAATCGCGCCGGTAGTTATCCACCCGGCGAGCCCGCCGCTCCGCCGCGACCGTCCCGACCACGCCCTGGCCGATGGGCACCTCGATCCCG
>CAYRWY010000368.1:0-5984 GCA_964427955.1 uncultured Anaerolineaceae bacterium | reverse complement strand
GTTATTCGCGGGCAGGGTCAGGACCGGGATCGGCGTAGGCACGCCGTTGATACGGACATTCCAGCTTGAGGTCCAGGAACTCAGGTTACCGGCGGCGTCGGCTGCGCGAACACGCCAGTAGTATTTCCCGTCGTTGACTCCGGGATCGAGGGTGTATTCCGATGTCAGGGCCAGGTAAGTGGGCAGCGGACTGGAGAAGTCGGAATTGTTGTCTAACTGGAGTTGGTAAGATACCGCATCCGAAATCGTCGTCCAGTCAAACAAGGGCTGGCTGGTCGGTTCTATACTGCCATTGGCGGGCAGGAGCAGGACCGGGACCGCGGGCTTAATTTTGTCCACGGTGAAGCTCCGGGGCGTACTGTAGCTGCCCCACAGCCCATCGAGGGCCTGTGCCTGCACATGCCAGTAGAACACCCCGTTGCCTAACGATACAGTCGAGGTGTAGGTCGTCTTGCTGGTGGTGGCCGTTACTGCCGGAGAGGCGAAGGTGATGTCATTGTCGATCTGAATGCGGTAGCCCTTCACGTCCAGTGCCGCCAGCCAGGTGAAGGTCGGCGTGCCCTTGTTGGTCAATCCGCCGTCCTCGGGCGTGCTCAGTTCCGGGATCGGGGTGGGGACGGCGTTGATGCGGACGTTCCAGCTTGAGGTCCAGGAACTCAGGTTGCCGGCGGCGTCGGCTGCGCGAACATGCCAGTAGTATTTCCCGTCGCTGATGCCGGGCAGGTCAGGCGTATACTGCGAGATATCGATGATTACTGTCGGCAGCGGACTGGAAAAGTCGGAATTGTTATCTATCTGGAATTGGTAGGATGCTGCATCCGAAATCGTCGTCCAGTCAAAAGTCGGCTGGCTGATCAGTTCGGTGCTGCCGGTCGCGGGCAGCAGCAGCGTCGGCACGGCGGGCTTAATTTTGTCCACGGTAAAGCTTCGGGGCGCGCTGTAGCTACCCCACAACCCATCGAGAGCCTGCGCTTGCACATGCCAATAGAACACCCCGTTGCCTAACGATACAGTCGAGGTGTAGGTCGTCTTGCTGGTAGTGGCGGTCACGGCTGGCGAAGTGAAGGTGAGGTCGTTGTCGATCTGAATCCGGTAGCTCTTGACCCCTACCGCCGCCAGCCAGGTAAAGGTGGAGGTGCTTTTGTTGGTCAGCCCACCGTCCTCTGGCGTGCTCAGTTCCGGGGTCGGGGTGGGGACGGCGTTGATGCGGACGCTCCAGCCGGAGGTCCAGGAGCTCTGGTTACCCGCCGCATCCACCGACCGGACACGCCAATAGTACACGCCGTCGGCGAGACCAGGGTCCGGGGTATATTGCGAAGAGACGACAGGATTGGTCGAGAGCGGACTGGAGAAGTCCGAGTTGTTGTCGAACTGGATGTCATAGCGGGCGGCTCCGGCGGCATCGCTCCAGTCAAAAGTGGGCTGGCTGGTGTATTCCGTGCCTTTATTCACCGGCAGCAGGAGGGTGGGTAAGGCAGGTTTGACCGTGTCAATCGTGAAGGTCCAACTAGCGGTCCAGTCGCCCCATACTCCGCTGGCGTACTGGACTTCGACATGCCACCAATAGATGCCATTCGCCAGGCCCGTACCAGGGGTAAAGGTGGTGCTGCTCATCTGGTTCGTGAAAGAAGGGCTGGAGAAGTCCGAATTGTTGTCAACCTGGATCTGGTACCTGGTCACGCCCGTCACTGGCGCCCAACTGAAAGTCGGCGTCGTGTCTTTCGTGAAGCTATCCGTCTCAGGCGCGATCAAGGTGGTCGTATCGGGAGTGCTATCGTAGAGGAAGAGATCCTCTTTGCCGTTCGTGTCTCCGGTCACCAGATCGGTTGCGGTCGAGGAAAAAACCACGTAGCGCCCATCAGCCGAAAGCGCCGGGCGGAACGTCGCCGTGCCACTGCTCTGAACGCCCCCTATTTTGACCGAGACGCGGGTCAGTTGGAGAGCCTGTTGATCATAGAGAAAAATATCTTGGGTGCTGTTGGTGTCGTCGGCAACGAGATTGTTCGCCCCTGATCGAAACGCGATATAGCGCCCATTGGTGGAAATGACGGGATCGGCTGAGGCGTCATTGGCCTGCACGCCGCCCGGCGCCACCGATATTCTGGTAGTTTGGTTCGTCTGGCGGTCGCGCACGAAAATATCACTCAGCCCATTGCTGTCGTCCGCTACGAGATTTGCAGCCGTGGAGAAGAAGGTGACATATCTCCCATCACCTGAGAGGGCAGCCGTTGAGCTTTCTCCGGATGTCGTTTGAGATCCGTCCGTGGCGACGGAGATCCGGCTGGTTTGGGCCGTCTCGCAGTCGTAGACAAAAATGTCCTTGCTGCCATTGGTGTCGTTCACAACCAGATTGCTCGCCATCGACTCGTATACGACGAAGCGGCCATCGCCAGAAATGGATGGGGTGGTCGATGACGAATTACCCTGCGCGGCGCTGGAGTCTACGGATACGCGTGTGGTCGTATGGGTTTGCAGGTCATGCAGAAACACATCCCAGGTCCCGTTGGTGTCGCCGGGAACCAGATTACTGGCATTCGATCCAAACACGACGTACCGTCCGTCCGCCGAGATGGAACTGAAGGCTGATTCACCGTTACCCTGGGTCCCGTCTGATGCGACCGAGACCCGGTAGTTCAGGTTCAATGTGCGGTCTCGAACAAAAATATCTCCCACGCCGTTGGTGTCACTCAGGACAATGTTGGGACTGCGGGAGGTGTACGATACGAAGCGTCCATCGGCAGAAACCGCCGGTTGCGAGGAATTGCCCGCCCCGGTCAGGCCATCGGTCGCCAGCGAGGCCAATAGCGTCTTGCGTGTGCTTCGATCTCGAACGTAGATCAGCCCACCGGGTACCGTACTGCCCAGGTTAGTGGCTGTCGTCTCGAAGGCGATGTACCGTCCATCCGCGGACAAAGCGGCATTTTTCGACGCGTTGTTGGCCTGGGTTCCGCTGCTGGTGACCGAAAGACGGTCGATCACCCCCCCAGTGATGGCAGCCATTGATCTGTCAGCCCATAGCATGAAGAAGAGGCTGAATATAGTGATAATTCCTACGAGCGAACGTCGATTCATTAAGTTTCTCCCGATGACATACTCATCCCTATGACTATCAAACCGTCAATCATTCGACAATATTTCAACCAGGCTTTTGTTAGATTATTTCTCTGGACGAAGATATGTCTGAGTACGTTTGGAAAGACAGGATGTTCAAACGTTGAGGCGCAGGTCTTCACGGGTTGGATCGCGGATCACCCGATCTGCCCACTGCGTATTGGATCTGGGGTCTGCGGCCTGTTCCACACGAACGAGTCAGCCGTATCTTTGCGCCTCACCCACCCGGCGCCGTTTCCCCAAAAAGGGTTCGTAGATACTCTTCCATCTGTTGGGCGGAATAGGGCCTATCGTTCTTGAGCCACCAGGTGAGGGTGCTTACGATGGCCCGTGCGCCGCAGTCCCATCCGAACTCGGTCATGGATCGTCACTCCCGATGCGCCTCACGTCGGCCATCAGCCTGCCGTAGGGAAGTGGTCCGGGCGTGCGTTGAATTGATGGGCTATCATGGACGCCTGTGTACACCTGTTAGGCGCAAAACCGTCATGACGAAAAGAACGAGGCCCAGGAATACCCAGTGGTTCATCGGCGCAGCGGTGCTTGGGGTCCTGCTGATCCTGTACTTTACCCTGAACCGGACTTCCGATGAGCCTACCCCCCATGCGGGATCGGTCACCCCGCCGCCGCTGCCGGTCTGCACGGAGGCCGACATCCAGGCGGCCTTCGCGTCCCTGCCGGACTACCAGCCAACCGGAGGTGCAGACTTCATCCGGGTTCAGGATGGCCAGTTGAGCGTGAGGAATGAGCCGTTTTTGGTCCGTGGTGTCAACTACTACCCGGCGCGCTATCCCTGGCGGCGTTTCCTGACTCAGACCGACAGCGCCACCGTAGAGACGGAATTTGCGCTGTTGCAGTCCGTCAACTTCAACACCCTGCGTATTTTCCTGTGGAACGAGGCGCTGTTCCAGTGTCCCGGCAGTGGGGCCGTGCCGGTGGCCGAGGCGTTCCTGCGCCTGGACGAAATCATGCACCAGGCCGCAAAATATGACTTCCATGTGATCGTCACGCTCAATGATTTGGCGGATCTGAGCGAGTACCCTCTGTACGACAATCCGCCGCACGTCCAGGCGCAGACCACGTTCATCGTCCGGCGTTACCGGGACGAACCCGCCATCCTGGCCTGGGATCTGCGCAATGAGGGTGACATCGACTACGGCATACAGCACGGGCTTCAAGGGAAATTCACCCGCGCTGCCGTCCTGGAGTGGCTGGATCAGACCTCAACCCTGGTTCGTTCTCTGGATGCCCACCATCTGATCACGGCGGGATGGTTGCAGGACAGCGCGGCCACGATTCCCGACGTCGATCTCATCAGTTTTCATCACTGGTCCGGGGTGGCGGAGGCTCGCCAGCGCATCGTCGCCCTGCAAGCGGTGACCGACAAGCCGGTGCTGCTGGAAGAGTTTGGCTACAGCACCCAGCGCGTCAGCCTGGAGGACCAGGCTTTCATCATGGGCGAAGTGATTTACGAGGTAGAAGCCACGAACGCGGCGGGGTGGTTGATCTGGACGGCGTTCGATTTTCCGACCGATGCCACCTGCTTGCCGCCGAACTGTCCCAGTGAGGACAATCTCGAACACCATTTTGGTCTCTGGTATGCCGACTACACCCCCAAGCCGGTGATCGGCGTGCTGACCGCGGCAGAATGATCGGTGCTGCTGCTCAACACGTAGGCGGCGCTGGCTTCGGGGGCCAGCGTCAACCGGTACACCAGCCACGTTGTGTCTGAGGCGAGCGGGGCGAGTGCGGCGGCTTCTTCGTCCAGGCGGGATAAATAGACCTCGTCCGGCTCGCCGTGGATCTGCTCGCGGCTGAGCCAGAGCGTGACCTCTCGCGGCGTGCGTGCATCGCCGAATTCGCCGGTTTCCAGGTTGCCCAACAGCACGTAGACCCGGCCTCCGCTGCGCCAGAGGTGAAACGTCACCGGCTGCGCGCGATCCGGGATCACGACGTGGCTGAGTCCCGCGTTGCGCGCCGCCTCGGTGAGCAGTCGCGCGGCCAGGTAATGGGGAAAGGTGCTGCCCAACTGGTATTTCGGCACGAAGGGGTTGAACGGTTCGGACCAGTCGGGTGGCTGCCAGTACAGCCGGAGTCCTTGCTGGGTGAGCAGCGGGGCCTGCCGGGTCTGGTAGTGGATCGTGACATCCTGATCGGTGGTGATCGCGGAGTGTGGCGGCAGATAAGGCCGATCATAGGCCGGAGTTTCCTCCGACGGGCCGGAGCTGACCTGGAATCCGGCCTCGACGATTTGGCCCGTGGGGTGGATGCCCCACGCCTCCTGAAGCTCTTCATCCAGCAGATCGGCACGCCCGGTGGCCAGCAGCGGCAGCGACGACTTGAGCAGCGCCGCGTGGGCTGCCGGGTCCAACTGCCCGGCGGTCTGGAGTAACAGCGCGTTCATCAGCCCTGGCTGCGCGTCCAGCCACTCCGCGCGCGTGGCGCTGAGCACCGGGATGCCCCACTTCATCAGCAGGGCCGCCTGATCGTCGATCCACTCGCTCGCCTGCCAGTCGGGATGGTGCGCGCTCAGCCATTCCATCAGCGCCCGGTTATAGACCAGGGTGACGCCGTAAACGGCTTCCAGGGCCGCGGCGCTGTGCTGCGCCTGGTCGAGTTGGGTCTTGAGAAAGGTGATATCCCCGGCGCTCAGCAGTTCCTTGTCGCGGTTGTGCATCCACGAGATATAACTGCCGTCCGGCACGTGCCAGCCGTCGGGCGCGGCCACTGCCGCGTGGGAAAAAGCCCAGATCGCCCAGCGCAGCTTGTGCGGAACCTGGTGCAGGGTGTCCCAGGGTTCCCAGCCGTCCCACGTTTCGATCAGGTTGTAGAAGCGGCAGGGGGTGGATCGCTGCTGGTTGGCCCGGGCGATCATC
>CAYRWY010000367.1:0-5987 GCA_964427955.1 uncultured Anaerolineaceae bacterium | reverse complement strand
GTGATTGCGACCAACGAGAGCGAAGGCTCGCCCCTGAAACCGGGGGAAAGCTGGCCGTTGAGCGACTGGTATGCTTCCGTCAAATCTCGCCCCACTCAACCCACCGTTCTCGACGACCTGGCCGCGCTGCCCGCTTTGAGTACCATGTACCGCCGGCTGGTCGAGGCCGGAATCCGCACCTATCTCAGCGTCCCCCTGATCGTGGATGCAAAACCGATCGGCGAGCTGGGTCTGGGCAGACGCACCCTTTCCACGTTCGCCCCGCAACATGTCGAGATCGCCGGGGAAATCGCCAACCAACTCGCGGTGGCCTTTCATCACATCCATATCCACGACCAACTGCGGCGCTATACCGTTCAATTGGAAGAGCGCATCGAAGAGCGTACCGACGAACTCAACCGGTCCAGAGACCGTGCCGAGGCGATTCTCAATCACAGCAGCGATGCGATCATCCTGGCCTATAGCGATGGGACTATCAACCAGACTAACCCAGCCTTTGACCGACTGTTCCAGTATGCACCGGACGAACTCTTTCGCCAACCGCTGTCGATCCTGGCCGATCCGGAGTACGCCAGCCAGTTGAACGCTGCCGTTCAGGCGGTCAGCGAAAATGGGGAAGTTCAACATCTGGAGTTTTCGGCACTGCGGAAGGGCAGTGAGGCTTTTCACGCTGAGATCGGGCTATCGCGCATCCACAGCCACCACATCGGTCGGGACGGGCTGGTGTGCAGCGTCCACGACATCACGCAAAGGAAGCAGGCCGAAGAAGAACTCCGCAAGGCGCTCGAAAAGGAAAAGGAACTTAGCGAACTGAAATCGCGCTTTGTTTCGATGGCCTCGCACGAAATCCGGACCCCGCTCACCAGCATCGTGTCGTCTACCGAGCTGCTGCAACTCTACGAGGGCAGCATGACCCCGGAACAAAAGGAGCGCCATTTCGCGCGGATTCAGTCGGCGGCGCGGTACATGACGCAGCTCCTCGAAGACGTCCTGCTCTACAGCAAGGCGGAGGCCAACCGGCTGCTCATCGACCTGGAAGCCGTAGACATGCAACGGTTGGGCCGGGAGGTCTTGAACGAAGCGAAGCAGCACGCCGCCAATAACCAGGTGAACCTGACGTTCAACTGCACCGGGGCCGACACGCCGGTCCAGATGGACGAAAAACTCGTCCGTCACATCCTGGCCAACCTGGTGTCGAACTCGATCAAGTACTCTCCGAACGGGGGACAGGTGCAGTTGGATATCGACTGCCAGCCCGATCAAATTCGGATCACGATCAGCGATCAGGGTATCGGCATCCCCGAAGCGGAACAAGAACATATCTTCGAGCCGTTCTTCCGGGCTGAGAATGTGGGCGCGGTCAAGGGCACCGGGTTGGGGCTGGCGATCACCAAACGCGCCATCGAGCTGCATCGCGGGACCATCCGGTTTGAGAGCAAGCCCGAGGTGGGGACCACTTTCTTCATTTCCATCCCGATCCTGGAAAACCAGGAGGAGTCAGACCCCGTAGAAAAGTCGTAATTCGTTGTCTTCCAGACCGTGGATACTCCCCCGCCATTCTCCTCCCCAAGTGTTAACTCGCACATTAGAGCACTATGCACAGCATACTTTGTTGACTTTGACCGAGAGTATCAGGTAAATTATGAGTATCCTTATCATCGGACTTCTATGATGATATGAAATCATATCATCACATCCCGCCTCGCCTCGGAAATCTCTGCTGCTCCGGCGCAGGATTGACCTCAAGGCGATCAAACCAACCGCCGTTCCACATCGTCTTTCAGGAAAGGAGGGATGCTAGAGTAGTACCAACCTTTGGCAAAAAACGTCCGGTTGTTCTTTCTTCTAGGAGGAAAAGATGATGAGGCGAGTTTTAGTTGTTGTAGTATTGATCGCTATTTGTGTTGGCCCGCTGGGCTTTGTCGCCAGCGCCCAGGACAGCGACCCCATCAAGATCGGGTTGCAAGGTCCTATGACCGGCGACTATGCCTATGAAGGGCAAGGTTTTGAAAAGGCCGTCCAACTGCTGGTCGATCAGATCAACGAGAAGGGTGGCCTGTTGGGCCGCCAGGTGGAACTGGTAGTCGAAGACGACGCGGGTGATCCGACGCAGTCGGCCCTGGTCGCCGACCGCATGGTCGACGCGGGCGTGATCGCGGTGATCGGCGCGTACAACTCGACCGCCACCGAACCTGCCTCGGAAATCTACGACGAAGCGGGCATCCTGCACATCACCCCCTCGTCCACCGCCACCCGCCTGACCGAAAAAGGCTTTACACGCTTCTTCCGCGTTTGTTTCCTGGACGACCGGCAGGCCTTATTCGCCGTCAATGCGATGCAGCAGGTCTTGGGCGCCAAGAAGGTCGGCATTTTGCACGACAACTCGACCTATGCCAAGGGCCTGGCGGATTGGACCAAGAAGTACGCCGAAGATGCCGGGCTGGAAGTCGGCTTCTTCGATGCGATCAACCCCGACGACCAGGACTTCACGCCCATCCTGACCAACATCGGCAAAGCCGGGCTGGATGTGGTGTATTTCACCGGCTACCACGCGCAGGCCGGGCTGCTGCTGCGCCAGACCAAAGACCTGGGCCTGGATATTCAGTGGATGCTGGGCAATGCCAGCAATAACCCCGAACTGGTCCAGATCGCGGGCACCGATGCCGCCGCGGGCGCGTTTATCACCACCGAGCCGCTGCCACAAGACCTGTCCTATCCCGAAGCGGTCGAGTTCGTCAAGGCGTTCACCGAAGCCTACGGCGAACCCCCGGCCAGCGTCTGGTGGCTGTTGGCCGCCGAAGCGTTCAACGTGATCTCCTACGCGATTGACCAGACCCAAAGCGACGATCCTGAAGTCCTGGCCGACTACCTGCACAACGACTTCAAAGATTTCCCCGGCCTCAGCGGCCCGATCCTCGGCTTCGACGAGAAGGGCGACCGCCTGGGCACGATCCACGTGCTGTACCAGATCGATGAGGAAGGCGTCATCACCCTCTACGCTGAACAGCCTGTGGCAAAGTCCGAATAGGCACTCCTCAACCATCGCTGGCTAACATGGGGCGGGGGTCCAACCCGCCCCCTTGCCGTATAGTTCTTGAGAGACTTGAGTCCATGGAGATATTTTTACAGCAACTCATTAACGGTCTTACCATCGGCGGTTTCTATGCCGTGGTGGCCCTCGGCTACACTATGGTCTATGGGGTGCTCAAGCTGATCAACTTCGCGCATGGCGATATGTTCATGTGGGGCACCTTGATCGGATGGGCGCTGTTCAGCACCGGGCTGGCCGGTCTCACCGATCTGGACCTGGTCGCGATCCTGATCGTCTCGGTGCTGGTGATGGCGCTGATCGGCCTGATGGGGCTGACCGTCGAACGCATCGCCTACCGCCCCCTGCGGTCGGCAGGCCGCCTGTCGCCGATCATCTCGGCGCTGGGCGCGGCCTTCGTGCTGGAAGCCATCGCGCGCAACGTGTCGGACGCGCGCTGGCGCACCTTCCCGAAGGGCCTGCTGGAAGAACTGCCCGATCTCAAACTGACCGATAAGGTCTCCCTGTCCGGCCTGCAAATTCTCATGCTGGTCATCTGCGCCGGGGTCATGATCGGGTTGTATTTGTTCGTGCAGCGGACCCGGATCGGGACCGCTATGCGCGCCGTGTCGCTCGATCACAACGTGTCGCGCCTGATGGGCATCAACGTGGACCGGATCATCGCGCTGGTGTTCTGCATCGGCCCGGCCCTGGGCGGCCTGGCCGGGGTCCTGATCGGCACGTATTACGGCAACTTCAACTTCACGCTGGGCTGGACCTTCGGCCTCAAAGCCTTCATCGCGGCCATTCTCGGCGGCATCGGCAACATCCCCGGCGCGGTCCTGGGTGGCTTCATCCTGGGCATCACGGAGACGATGGTCGTGGCCTACGGCCCGGACATCGGGCTGGCGAATGCGTCATCCTGGAAGGACGCGATTGCGTACGTGCTGCTCATCGTCATCCTGATCGCGCGGCCCACCGGCATTTTGGGCGAGACCCTCGCGGAGAAGGTGTGAGATGAGACTGACCGATCAACTCTTCAAGCGCCTGCTGCGCCCTTCCCCCTGGATGCTGGATCTCACGCTGCTGGTGCTCGGCGTCGCGCTGCCCTACTTCCAGTTCATGGATCGCTCGCGGATGTCGGTGGCCGTGCTGGCCGGAATCTACATCATGCTCGGCCTGAGCCTGAATATCATCGTGGGCTACGCGGGCCTGTTCCAACTCGGACACGCGGCTTTCTTCGGGCTAGGGTCCTACACCGCCGCCGTGCTGAGCATCGAGCACCACATCACGATCATGGCCACCATACCAGTCGCGGCATTGGTGGCTGGGATCGCGGCCCTGCTGATCACGAAACCGATCCTGCACCTGCGCGGCGATTACCTGTGCATCGTCACCATCGCCTTTGGGGAAATCTTCCGCGTGGCCGTGACCAACAATGCCTTTGGCATCACGGGCGGGCCGAACGGGCTGTCCGGCACAGGCCGCCCGGAATTTCCGCTCCCCTGGGTGCAGCCCGTCCCGGTCATCGTCCTGGCGCTGATCCTGGCGCTGCACCTGTTCATGACGCGCCGCAATGGGCCCCTGCTGCAATGGGGCGGCGCGGGCGTGCTGGCGCTCGGTTATTACCTGCCGCCCATCCTGTTGGACGCGCACCGGCTGTTCGTCATCTCCATCGGTATGGGGCTGGCCGCCCTCATCGTCAGCTCGATCCTCCGGGGCCAGCGGGTGTCGGTGCGCGGGCAGTTGGCCGCCCTGATCCTCGTGGCAGGCGCGTTTGCCCTGTTCATGGCCGTGCGCAGCGATGCGCTGACGGCGGGGATCGACGGTAACCTGGAAAAATACTTTAAAGTGCAGGACCCGGTCAAGTTCGCAGGGATCGACTTCACCCTGGCGGCCTTCAAGCGCGATGCGCGGCCCTACTACTACCTGGTGTTGATCTTCATCGTCCTCACCATCATCGGGATGCGGCGGCTGCAAAGTTCCCGGCTGGGGCGGGCGTGGTTGTACGTCCGCGAAGACCAGCTCGCCGCCGAAGCGATGGGCATCGACACCACGCAGATCAAGCTGGCCGCGTTCGTGATCGGGTCGGCGTGGGCCGGGGTGGCGGGCGTGCTCTACGCCAGCCGCTTCACGGTCGTCGCGCCAGAGAATTTCAACTTCTTGCAGTCCGTGATCATGTTTTGCATCGTCGTGTTGGGCGGGAGCGGATCGATCTCCGGGGTGCTGATCGGCACGCTGGGAATGGTCGTGCTACCGGAACTCATGCGCGACGTGGCGCCTACCTTCCTTTACAAAGGCACCGAACCGTTGGTCATCCTGGGGGTGATTCTGGCGAGCTATCTCTACAACGCCCGGCAGCGCTGGCAGTCGGCAGCCCTCGAAAGCGCCGCCGTCGTCGCGGCCTTCGTGATCCCGCCGCTGCTGCTGGATCAGTCCTCGCTGTTTGCGCTGGGACTGCTCATGGCGCTGTTCGCCGTCCTCCTGATCGGCTGGACGCGGCGGCATACCGCCCGCCCGCTGCCCTGGATCGCCGGAGGGTTGGCCGTCTACACCCTGGCGGTGTTGGTCCTGGGTGGCACCATCGGTCCAGACCTGGAGCGCGAACTCGCCGCCTTCCGCATCATGGATTGGCGAGATGGCTTGATGGGCGTGGCGATGGTCACGATGATGATCCTGCGACCGGCGGGCATCATTCCCGAACGACGCCAGGGGACCACGGTTTCGCCCCCCGACCAGGCTGCCGCGCGCGTCCCAGCGACCGCGACGCAGTAGAGGCAAATGACCTATGGCCTTACTAGAAGTCACCTCTTTAAGCAGAGATTTTGGCGGGCTGCGCGCGGTCGATAACCTGAGTTTCAGCCTGACGCGCGGCGAAATCTTGAGCATCATCGGGCCTAACGGGGCGGGCAAAACAACCGTCTTCAATGTAATCACCGGCATCTACCCGCCAACCACC
>CAYRWY010000366.1:0-6046 GCA_964427955.1 uncultured Anaerolineaceae bacterium | reverse complement strand
AAAAGTCCCCTCGCCAACTCGGTTGGAGAGGGGATTTAGGGGTGAGGCCGTTTTTCCCCTATGCCCCCAGCCTATTGGGCAATTCATGAATTGCCCCTACAAAAATGATCCCGACTTTGATGGGTTAGCCGTCAACGCCAGGGTCCACCGACACGCGGTTCGTCGGAGCGTTGCAGGAATCGCCCCCAGTGCATTTTTTGACAGCCCGGCCCGGCGCTATAGACTCTGGGGTATGAAAACACATCTCAAGCCTACACTTAACCTCGTTCTAATCACTGCGGCTGCCGCGCTGGCGCTGGCCGCCTGTGGCGGCAGTCCGGACCCGGTGCGCGTCTACGTGACGCCCACGCCGCTGGTCGAGCCGTCCCAGGCCCCGACCGCCGCGCCCACGACCGCCGACATCACCCTGGTCAACGACGTCCAGTCGCCCCAGACGCAGATCACGCCGCAGCCGACGCCCCAACCGGCCCCGCCGGGTGTCACCTTTGGCCCCATCGTCGGGCCGCAGTACACGCCGGAGCCGCTGCATACCGCGCTGCCGGAGTCGGTCAGCGTGCGGCCCTGCCAGGTCACGGTCGCGGCGGCGCAGGTGTCGCTCTACCAGGCGGCGGACGTCGCGGCAGCGGTCACCGGGACCGCAGCGGAACGCGAGCACCTGACCGTCAGCCAGATCACGACCGACAGCGCCGGAACGCGCTGGGTGAATACGCCGCAGGGCTGGCTGCCCCTGGTCCAGAATGGCACCGAAATCGCCCAACTCGCCTCGCTGTGGGAATGCGGCGTCCTGGCCGGGACCACGCCCAACACCACGCTGGCCGGGCTGCACGTCCTGAACGGCACCAGCAATGCCGACGTGATCGCCTACGTCCAGCGCATGGCCAACAGCGGTCACCCGGTCGGCACAGTCAAGGGCTTGAACGGCGCGGAGCAGCTTCTGACCCAGATCAAGCAGATCTCGCCGCAGACCGTGATCGTCTACCGCTCGATCCTCACCGCGGACGGGATGGCCGACTGCCCGGCGGACGTGCTCTCCGCACCCGATCCGGTCAAGACCGCCCAGCGCTGGATGGCCGGTCTCGAATCCTACTGGGACCAGGTGGACGCCGACTACTACGAGTTCATGAACGAGTGCCCGGCCTCCCTGACCTGGATCTCCGATTTCGCCATCGAAGCGATGAAGATCGCCAACGAGCAGGGCCGCTGCCTGCTGCTGTTCTCGTTCCCTGGCGGCAACCCGGACATGCAGATCTTCAACGACCTGCTCCCGGCCTACCAGTACGCCGTCGATCATCCCTGCCAGCCGGGCCGCACCCACGGTATCGCCCTCCACGGCTGGAGCCTGGAAGACACTCGCCTGGCGTCCGAATCGGACGTCTGGATCGCGTTCCGCCACCGGATTCTGTACGAGCGGCTCAAGCTGGTGCTGCCCGCCGCGGCGGATCTGCCGGTCTACATCACCGAAATGGGCATCGGCGGCGGGACGTTGATGCCCCCCTGTGAATCGATCATCCGGGATGCGCTGCAATACACCTACCAGCTCGAAGAAGACCCGTACGTGAAGGGCTTCCACCTGTGGAGCGTGGGCACCGGTGCGCAGTGGTACGACATCACGCCGTGCCTGCCCGCCCTGGGAGATGCGCTGATCACGTATTACGGGGGATAAGGGGGTGGATCATGTCGGGAGCACGTGCGCAGAATGTCCTGATCGTGCACGGCATCGGGTGGGGCGACAGCGGCAGCCATTACGCTGACGCCCTGCAAAAGAACATCGGCGAGGAATTCGAGCGGGCCATCGACCGGCTGCACCTGCGTGACGTGGATCGCCGCGATACCCGCGCCAAACGCGCCCTCCGCTTCGAGGCCGTCTACTGGTCCCCGATCACCCAAAAGCCGCAAAACGAGCTGATCAAGCTGCTCCACCTGGGGGGCAACTGGCTGCTGCGGCCTTTCAATCCGCTCTTTTTCGCCCAGCGGCAGATGGTCAGCCTGTTGGGCGACGTGATCTCGTATGAGGGCACCGTCTACACCGCCATCCACGAGTGCATCGACGCGTCGGTCGAGACGCTCGACACCGCCAGCGCGCGCGAAAGCACCCGCTCGGACCCCGCCGATCTCACCGTGCTCGGCCACAGCCTGGGCAGCGTGATCGCGTCGGATTATCTGTGGGACCACACGCGGACCTCGGTCGAGCCGCATCACCTGGCCGGGCGCAGCCTGTCGATCAAGAACGTGATCCTGATGGGATCGCCGATGGCGCTCTACGCGCTGCGCAACAATCCCGGCGCCGACCGCGCCCAACTCGCCGACAGCCTGAGCGCGCCGATCCAGGTGGACCCGGACGGCGGGTTGTGGCTGAACTGCTACGATCCCCAGGACCCCATCGCCTTCCCGCTCAAGCCGATCCATGCGTATGAGGAAGCCGGGGTGATCGATTACCCGGTCAAAGCGGGAAACTGGCTGACGGGCTGGAATCCGGCCAGCCATGTCGGCTACTGGCGCAGCGCCGAAGTGGCCAGCACCATCGGGCACAAGCTGGCGCTGGACTGGGCGCGCGACAACAGCCCGCAGTTCGAGGATCGCTACCTGAACGCCGTCGAAAAGTTCCGCAAGGGCCTGCGGCACGGGTAGCGCGGGTCAGGCACGGCTTCGGTTTACCTCACCCCCCGGCCCCCTCTCCACGTGCTGGCGAGGGGAAGCAGCGCAGTGGAAACGTCGTGGTAGGGGCGCCGCTTGCTGCGCCCTGTCCGCCCCTCTCTACCCGGTGGCGATGGGCGCGGGGAAGACTGCGCCCGCTCATGCTCTCATTCCCCAATTTTTCTCAGCGCGCTCTGCGATCTCCGCGTTGAATCGTTTTTCTATTTTCCGAGGTTACTGCTCGTCGTGATAATACATATTCTTGATCACGATGCTCTGCAAGATGCGCAGACGCTGGCTGATCACGGCGGTGATGCGCCCCATGATCACCAATCCCTGCGCCGGGTCCTGGCTCAACAGCCGGTTGAAGGCCGCCCCGTCGAAGGCCAGCAGATCGCTGTCTTCCTGGCAGACGGCGGAGGCGCTGTAGTAATTGGGCGGCACGAAACCCGACCAGCCCACCAAACACCCGTAGGTGCTCAGCGAAACCAGCGTCAGCGGATGGGCGAGCGCGATCGGCTGCACCTGGACGGCGATCTTGCCGCTCACCAGGAGGTACAGGCGGACCGCTTCCTCACCCTCGCGGAACAGCGTTTTCCCGGCGGGACAGTGAACAGCCTCGGCCAGTGCCGCGAAGTGCGCGAGCGTGTCTACCGACAGGCCGGTGAACAACGGACTTTCGGCCAGCAGGCGAGTGGGAATCATGGCGGCTTCTCCTCCTCGATTCTAGTGATGCTATCAGCATAACACAGGTTTTCCCCGTCATAATAAATCCACAAATCCAATTCATGTCATTCTGGCGTATGCCATGATAGGGACCTGAAGTCTAAGTGAACAAGTGAGGATGACATGAAAAAGTGGTATGGATTGGGCATCGCGCTGCTGGTCGTGCTGTTAGTGGGCATCTCCGCGGCGTCCGCGCAGGATACGATGCAGCCGACCGTCAAGCTGGGCGGCAACGCCGACCTGGGATCGTTCCTGGTGGGCGCGAACGGGATGACGCTGTACCTCTACACCAAAGACGTGCCGGGCACGAGCAACTGCTACGACCAGTGCGCGACCAACTGGCCGCCGCTGCTGGTCGCCGAGGGCGAGACTCCGACCCTGGACGCGGGCCTTCCGGGCATGTTGGGCGTGACCGCGCGCACCGACGGCACCTTCCAGGTGATGTACAACGGCTGGCCGCTGTATTACTGGGTCAAGGATGTCAATCCCGGCGATGCGACCGGCCAGAATGTCGGCGACGTCTGGTTCGTCGTCACCCCGCCGACGGTGTCGCTGGGCGGCAACGCCGACCTGGGCGATTTCCTGGTCGGCCCGAACGGCATGACGCTGTATCTCTATACCAAAGACACGCCGGGCACGAGCAACTGCTACGACCAGTGCGCCACCAACTGGCCGCCCCTGCTGGTCGCCGACGGCGTGACGCCGAGCGTGCAGCCGGGCGTCCCTGGCACGCTGGGCGTGACCGAACGCACCGACGGCACTTATCAGGTGACCTACAACGACATGCCGCTCTACTACTGGGTGAAGGACGTGAATCCCGGCGACGCGACCGGCCAGAATGTCGGCGACGTCTGGTTCATCCTCAAGCCCCCGACGATCTCCGTCGCGCACAGTGACGCTCTGGGCGATTTCCTGGTCGGGCCGAACGGCATGACGCTCTATCTCTACACCAAAGATGAAGCCGACGTCACCAACTGCTACGACCAGTGCGCCACCAACTGGCCGCCGCTGCTGGTCGCGCCCGGCGAAACCCCGACGGCCAGCGCCGACGCGATGGGCACCTTGAACGTCATCGACCGGACGGACGGCGGACGGCAGGTGACCTACAACGGCCAGCCCCTGTACTACTGGGTGAAGGATCATGTTCCCGGCGATACCACCGGCCAGAATGTCGGCGACGTCTGGTTCGTGCTCGCGCCGTAGTCTTTTCCCTCGTGCTTGACCCGTTTAGCCTCGACGGGAGCAGCCCCCCTGCTCCCGTTTGTTGTTTTTCGGGCGGGTGCATTTCAGGCCGTCGCCGGACGCTGAAGCGCTCCGGCAGGGAAGCCCACTGAAGGGGCTGTTAAGAGTCCGGTTCGCAGGCTTCAGCCCCAGGCGAGAGGCGGGCCAGTGAACGGTGGTGAAATATACCCTTCCGGCCTTCAATGGTCTTTTCGGCTCTCCAGGGTGTATACTGGGGGACAGCAACGAGCAGGATGTATCCATCATCTTTGTGGACCAACCTATGACTTCGACTGTGCTGCCGGAATCGCGTGAACTCTCGTTCCATACGCAAGGCCCGCTGCCGCCGGATGCCGCGCACCTCTACATCGTCCGCCCGGCGGACGCGGCGTTGGAGAAGCTGATCAACAAGCGCGCCTACGTGGCGCTGATCGGCCCGCGCCTCAGCGGTAAATCCAGTATGCTGCTGCGGCAGTGGGCCAGGCTGCGCCAATCGCCAGTGCACGTGCCTGTCTACCTTTCGCTCGGCCCCTTGATGACGCTACCCGAACCCGAATGGTTCAGCCAACTCCACCGCCAGATCGCCCAGCAGACCAACGGCCTGCTCCCGCCCCCACGCGATCCGGCGCCGCACGCCCTGGCACTGCAAGCCGAGATCGAGATGGCGCTCGAAGATGGCCTGAAAGGGAAGACGCTGGTCGTGCTGCTGGACCAGATCGAGGCCACGCCTCTGAAAATCGGCACAGCCTTTTTTGCCACGCTGCGCGAGATGTTCGTCAACCGCCTGATGCGTCCCGTGCTGAATCAGGCCGTGTTCGTGCTGGGCGGGCGCTTCATCCCGGATGAGCTGATCAAAGACCCGGCGATCTCGCCCTTTCGCGTGGCCGAGACGGTCTACGTGGAAGACGCGTCCCTGGAAGCGATCACCCCCCTGGTGGCCTGCCTGGGAAGTGAAACCCGCCAGGTGGCGACGGACGTGCCCGCGCGTGCGTTCGAATGGACCGAGGGCGACGTCTACCTGACCCACAAGCTGTGCGCCGGGCTGACTCACGATATTCCGCAAGGGGCGGTACTGCTGGCCGACGTAGATCGCGCCGCGCGGCGGCACCTGCACGAAGACGAGAGCTTCCGCAAAATGTGGCAGCAGATCCAGGCCGATCCGGAGATCGCCGACCTGATCGCGACGCTGCTCGAACACCGCGAGATGGTCAGCTTCACCCGCTTGCAGCGGCACATCATGACCGCCTGGCTGGAAGGCGCGATCAAAGAGGATGGGCAGGGGAACTGCGTGCTGCGCAGCCTGGTGCACGAGAGCGTCTTCTATTCGCTGCTGCGCACGACGCACCCCGGCCATCCGCGCATCCGGCGCTCGCATTCCATGAATCTGCACGAAGATCACACCGTGCTGCACGAGCGCTTCCGGCTGGATCACGTCATCCACCCCGGCCTGACCAGCTATGTCTAC
>CAYRWY010000365.1:0-6052 GCA_964427955.1 uncultured Anaerolineaceae bacterium | reverse complement strand
ATCAGGTAGTCGGTGCCGGGCAGGACGTCGCAGCGATTGACCGACGACTCGACCCGCCAGTTCTTTCCTGATTGTTTGATGGCGATTTCTGCTACTTTGTGCACTAGTTCGAGCCGGACAGGGTCAATGTCCACCAGCGCGAATACTCCCGATTCCAGCGCGGGAGTCATCAAAATGTCGGTGACGATCTCGTAGGTAAAAACCGAACTACCTGCCCCCACAAACGTGATTTTTGGCATAAGGTCCTCTCAAATCCAGCCGGACGATTCTAGCCTCATAGTATGCTGCTCGTGATTTTTTGTCAAGCATTTATGAATGATTGCGCTCGAATTGATGCGTAAAATGAACGAAAATAGTTGACATGGCGCGCGTTTTGTGATTGAATTTGGTTGACTATGATTTTTACTGGCGATTGATACTTTCCGGAGCGTAGGCTATGACGCCCTCTTCTTCCAGTGATTTACTTCTTAAAGATTTTCGCCCCCGCCCTCGCCTGTTCGTCAAAGAAACGCGCGTCGAAAAACCTCGCTTCCCGGTGATTGATGCTCATAACCACCTGGCGGAACCCTTCGGCGGCGGCTGGGACAAACGGCCTGTGCCCGCCCTGCTCGACATCCTGGATGCGGCGGACGTGCGCGCCTACATCGACCTGGACGGCGGCTGGGGCGAGGACGTGCTGAACTTCCACCTCGACTATTTCAAGGCCGCCGCGCCGGAACGGTTCGCGATCTTCGGCGGCGTGGATTGGAACGCCTGGGCCGAACACGGCGATCATTTTCCCGACTGGGCGGCGGAACGGCTGCACGTTCAAGCGGCACGCGGCGCGCAGGGTCTGAAAATCTGGAAACCCCTGGGCCTGCACGTGCGCGACCATCACGGCGCGCTGGTGGCCGTCGATGATCCCCGGCTCGATCCGATCTGGGCCGCCGCCGGGGAACTCAAGCTGCCCGTGTTGGTGCACGTGGCCGACCCGGTGGCCTTCTTCGACCCGCTCGACAGCACCAACGAGCGTTGGGAAGAACTGCACGTCCAGCCGGATTGGCAGTTCCCCAGCCCGCCCTTCCCCGCCTTCATGACCATCATGGAGGGACTGGCGAACGTGGTGGCGCGGCACCCGCAGACCACCTTCATCGGCGCGCACGTGGGCTGCTATTCCGAGAACTTGCAGTGGGTCAGCCAACTGTTGGACCGCTGCCCCAACTTCTACGTGGACATCAGCGCCCGCATCGGCGAACTGGGCCGCCAGCCGTATTCGTCGCGGCGATTCTTCCTGAACTATGCCAACCGGATCATGTTCGGGACCGACGTTGGCCCCAACCTGGACTACTACCGGCTGGTGTATCGCTTCCTCGAAACCGACGACGAGTATTTCAACTACGGGCTGAGCGAAATCCCCGGCCAGGGCCGGTGGTATATCTACGGTCTGTATCTGCCTGACGACGTTCTGCAAAAAGTCTATTTCCAGAACGCGCAGCGGGTTATTCTGGGCGAGGGTTAGCGATGGCTGGCGACTATACACGCACCGAAATTTTGAGCCAGCCCGACGTGTGGGCCGCGACGCTGCGCACGCTCCGGCAGCAAGCCGACACCTTGCGGACCTTCTACCAGGCCGGGCAGTACGATCACATCGTCTTCACCGGCTGCGGCTCGACCTACTACCTGGCGCAGGCCGCCGCGGCCATGACCCGGCAGTTGGTCGGCATCCCGGCCCAGGGCGTGCCCGCCTCGGAAGCCTGGCTCTATCCCGCCTCCGTCTATCCCAGCGGCCAGCGCACGCTGCTGATCGCGGTCAGCCGGTCGGGCGAAACGACCGAGACGCTGCGGGCGGGCGACGCTTTCCTGGCGCATCACCAGGGGACCTTCGTGACCCTGAGCTGCTATCCCGACAAGCGGCTGGCGCAGATGGGCGCGCTCAACCTGGTATTTCCCGAAGCGCAGGAAGAGAGCGTCGCGCAGACCCGCGCGTTTTCGACGCTGTACCTGGCGACCGCCGCGCTGGCCGCCATTTGGGCCGGGCGCGAAGACCTGTTGAGCCAGCTCGACCGCCTGCCCGACGCCGGACGGCGGCTGCTGGAGACTTACGGCGATCTGCCTGCCCAACTGGGGCGTGATGAATCTATCGACCGCTTCTACTTTCTCGGTTCCGGGCCGCGCTACGGGCTGGCCTGCGAGTTGAGTCTGAAGATGAAAGAAATGTCGCTCTCTCACAGCGAGCCGTTTCATTTCATGGAGTTCCGGCACGGCCCCATGTCGATGGTCACCCCCTCGACGCTGCTGGTCGGGCTGCTGTCGGAACAAAACCGTCCGCACGAACAAAAAGTGCTGGACGAAATGACCCGGCGCGGCGCGCGCCTGCTGGTCATGGCCGAAGCCGACGCCGACGTCGCTTTCCAATCGGGCGTAGACGAAGCCGTGCGGAACGTGCTCTACCTGCCCATCGGCCAACTCGTGGCGTTCGAGCACGCCCTTGCCAAATCATTCAACCCGGATCGACCTCATAACCTTACGTCAGTCGTCAGATTGTGAAGCAGAAGGAGGTGATCGTCAGTCCCGCGTTGTTCTGTTCCTTCCATCGTTAACCATTATTCATTGAACAAGAAAGGCAAAAAAGTAATGAAGAAGAAAGTTTTCGGTCTGATCCTGATCCTGGTCCTGGTGGCGGGACTGGACCCCGCCGCTTCGACCTTTGCTCGTGACGAAGTGACGATCTCGTATGCGATCTGGGACAACAACCAGCTTCCGGCTCACGAACAGATTATGGACGCCTTCATGGCCGCCAATCCGGGCATCAAGGTCGAAATCCAGGTCGTCCCCTGGGGCAACTATTGGGAAAAGCTCCAGACCGCGGTCGCCGGTGGTGAGGCCTACGACGTGTTCTGGATGAACGGCCCGAACTTCCCGGTGTACGCCTCCAAGGGCGTGTTGATGAACCTGCAAGACATGGTGGACGCGGGCGACGTCGATCCGAGTGTCTATCCTGAATCGCTGGTCAACCTCTACAGCTACGAAGGCAATCTGTACGGCGTCCCGAAGGACTTCGACACCATCGGCCTGTACTACAACGTGGATATGTTCGACAAGGCCGGGGTCGCGTACCCGACCGCCGACTGGACCTGGGACGATCTGAAGGCCGCCGCCGAAAAACTGACCACCGACGGCAACTGGGGCTTCGCCGCAACGCTCGAAGACCAGAGCAACTACTGGAACCTGATCTTCCAGAACGGCGGACAGGTGATCAGCGAAGATGGCAGCAAAGTCCTGATCGACGAACCCGCCGCCTGCGACGCGATCAAGTTCAATTACAGCTTCGTCGAAGCGGGCTTCTCGCCCGATGGCGCGACCATGTCGTCGATTGATCCGGCGACCCAGCTCTTCCCCGGCGGCAAAGTTGCCATGATCTTCGCCGGTTCCTGGATGGCCCGCACCTATGCCGACGCCGAACCCACGATCAACGTCGCGCCGCTGCCGATGGGCCAGCAGCGGGCCACGATCATCCACGGGCTGTCGAACGTCGTCTGGTCGAACACCAAGCACCCCGAAGAAGCCAAAGCCCTGGTCAAGTTCCTGGGCAGCGAAGAAGCCGCGTTGATCCTGGCGCAGTCCGGCACGGTCATCCCGGCGTACCAGGGAATGCAGCAGGCGTGGGTCGACTCCCTGCCCGAAATGAATTTGCAGGAAGCCTTCATCGACGCGCTGGACTACGCGGTACCCTACCCCACCGCCGCCAAGGGCATGGAATGGAACACCAAGATTGCGGAAGTGCTCGGCGAAGTCTGGGCGGGCAACGTTTCCCCGGACGATATGTGCGCCATGGCTGCTGAAGCCGCCAACAAAGTCCTGCAAGCCACCGAGTAAACCACACGGTCAGGGCTGGGCGAGCACCGACTCGCCCGGCCCACCCGGTCACGAAAGGGCGCACGATGCACAGCGTTTTCAAGAATCCGATGGCACGCCGCGAAGCCCTGTGGGGGTATCTCATGATCTCCCCGATGGTGCTGGGGTTAGGCGTTTTCTTTTATGTGGCGCTGGGCGCGTCGTTTGCAATCAGCTTCACGCGCTGGGATCTGCTCACCGATCCGGAGTGGGTGGGCGTCAGGAACTATTCGTATCTGCTGCACGACGACGTCTTTCGCAAAACCCTGATCAACACAGCCACCTTCAGCCTCTTGAACGTGCCGCTGGGAATGTTCGTCTCGCTGCTGCTGGCCCTGGCGCTGAACACGAAGATCCGCTTCCGCAGTCTCTACCGGCTGATCTACTTTCTGCCGGTGCTGACCATGCCGGTGGCGATCTCGGTCGTCTGGAAATGGCTGTATAACCCGGACTTCGGCCTGATCAACATGACCCTGCGCGAGTTTGGCGTGGAGCGCATCCGCTGGCTGAACGATCCCCACTTCGCGATGTGGGCGCTGGTCATCATGTCGATCTGGATGGGATCGGGCTACGGCATGGTGATCATCCTGGCCGGGCTGCAAAACATCCCCCGCGAATATTACGAGGCGGCCCAGGTAGACGGCGCGACGGCCCTGCGCCGGTTCCAACACATCACGCTGCCGCTGCTGACTCCGACACTCTTTTTTATCTTGATCACCTCTACCATCAGCTCGTTACAGATTTTTGACATTGTCTACACCATGACCAAGGGCGGGCCGCTCAACTCCACCCGTACCATCGTCTATACCATCTACGATGACGCCTTCCGCTACTTCCGCATGGGCCGGGCCACGGCGTCCGCCTGGGTGCTGTTCGTCATCATCCTCGGCATCACCATTGTCCAGTTCAAGACCCAAAAACGTTGGGTTCATTACGAGTAGGAAGAGACGAGCCGATGGAGCTAACCACTAAACAAGCCTCAACGCACCGGATCGCGCCCTCTTCGGCCAAGCCGCAGGTCCTGGTGGCCCGGCTGGCGCTGCACCTGGTCCTGATCGGCGTGGGGGTGTTGTCGCTGATCCCGTTTATCTGGATGGTGTCTACCTCGCTCAAGGGATCGATGGAAGTCCTGAGCGTGACGCCGACTTTCATCCCCAAAGCCTGGCGCTGGGAGAATTATAAGGAAGCATTCGAGCAGGTGCCGTTCGGGCGGTTCTACGTGAACACTATCTACGTCACCTTCGTGCGCGTCGCGGGGCAGTTGGTCTTCGCGGCGATGGGCGGCTATGCCTTCGCCCGGCTGCGCTTTCCGGGACGGAATATCCTGTTCATGGCGGTGTTGGCGGTCATGATGGTACCCGGACAGGTGACACTGGTCCCGAACTACGTGCTGCTGAAAAATCTGCACTGGCTGGACAGCTACAAGGGGCTGATCATTCCCAGCATGTTCAGCGCCTTCGGCACCTTCCTGATGCGCCAGTATTTCATGTCGCTGCCCCAGGATTTGATCGACGCCAGCGTGGTAGATGGCTGCAACCCACTGCAAACCTTCTGGCACGTGGCGCTACCGCTGGCCCGCTCGACGCTGGTGGCGTTCGGCGTGCTGGTCACGCTGTGGTCGTGGAACGACTTCCTGTGGCCGCTGATTATCACCAGCAGCACCGATATGCAGATGCTCTCGGTCGGAATCGCCTATTTCCAGGGCCAGTTCGTGTCGAATTTCGCCGTCATGATGGCGGCGGCGACGCTGGCCACCCTGCCCTTGATCATCATTTTCTTGTTCGCCCAGCGCTTCCTGATCGAAGGCATCGCCATGACCGGCTTGAAGCTCTAAAAACCTTCATGAGGAACTGAGAATGAAACATTTTCTGCACTTCCTGGTCGCGATCAGCCTGTTGGGGATGGCGGTGCCCGCCGTCCACGCGCAGCAGACCGAGACACCCCGCGACCGGATTCGAGCGATTGAGAATTATGTGGTTTACTATGGTCAGGGTCGGGTGGACGATCTCGCCCGCTACGACCTGGCGATCATCCAGCCGGATACGCTGACCGCCGAAGAACTGGCGGCGCTCAAGGCGCACGGCACGCTGGTGGTGTCGTACCTGAGCATCGGCGAGGCTGAGCCGGAGCGCGAATGGTACGTGGATGGGCGCGTCGATCCGGCCTGGGAACTGGGCAC
>CAYRWY010000364.1:0-6077 GCA_964427955.1 uncultured Anaerolineaceae bacterium | reverse complement strand
AATAGCTGCGCAGCTTGCGGCGCGAGAGATCGGCCTCGGAGGCATCCCGCCCGCCTTGCGTCTCCGAATACCCGGCGTAGTGTTTGGCGGTCGCCAGAATGCCCGCCGGATCGTCCAGCCCCTGGCCCTGGTAGCCGCGGATCAGCGCCGCCGCCATCTCGCCGATCAGGTAGGGGTCCTCGCCAAAGGTTTCGCTGATGCGGCCCCAGCGCAGGTCGCGCGCCAGACAGAGTACGGGCGAGAAGGTCCAGTGGATGCCGGTCGGCACCACTTCCTCCGCCGTCACCCGTCCCACCTGTTCCAGCAGGGCCGGGTTCCAACTGCACGCCAGCGCCAACTGGGTCGGGAAGATGGTCGCGCCCTTCCAGAACGAATGGCCGTGGATGGCGTCTTCACCGATCAACAGCGGGATGCCCAGCCGGTTTTGAGCGGCCATCTGCATGGCCCGGCGGGCTTTTTCGCCCAGGATGTGCAGAATCGAGCCGGGCTGGCGAGTGTTGATGAACGACAGGTCGTCGGGGCGTGCATCCCACATGATCAACTGCCCGACTTTCTCTTCCAGAGTCATCCGTCCGAGCAGGTCGGCGACGCGCTCCTCGACGCTCAGCGCCGGGTTCCGGTAGGGGGCATCGGGCGAGGTGGGAGGGTGGATTGCCATAGGGTCTCCTTTGATCAAACCAGGTTATTTTCTCTGGAACTGATATTCTACCAGCAGATCACGATCTGGTCTGGACTGATTTTGGTGCCCGCCGCGAAGACTATCCCCGCCCGGAGGGAGTGCTCATTTCTGCGCAATCGCCAGGAAGCGGGCATACGCATCATCCCAGTCACGGGAGGACGTCGAGGGTTCGTAGGTGGCCAGATCGGCGGAACGCCGGATCAGGTGGCGGCTTTCTTCGATGGACGCCAGTTGGCCGGTCGCCATCGCCTGGACCGCGAGATTGCCCAGGGTGGTGGCTTCACTCGGTCCGGCCACCACCGGTCGCCGGGTGGCGTCAGCGGTCATCTGGCACAACAGCCCGTTGCGTGCGCCGCCGCCGACAATATGAATCACCTGGTAATCGTGCCCGGTGATGATCTGAAGTTGTTCCAGGGTCTGCCGGTATTTCAGGGCCAGGCTCTCGAAGATACAGCGCAGAATTTCCCCGTCATCTGCCGGGACAGGCTGTGCGGTGCGGGCGCAAAATGCCTGAATTCGATCCGGCATATCCGCCGCCCAGCGAAAATCAGGACTGTTGGGATAAGGGTCGATCACCGCTCCGAACGGGCGGGCGCGGGTCGCTAACTCGATCAGCTCCGGATAGGCATAGTCACGGCCTACCTTGCTCCAGGCCTCCTGGCAGGCTTGAACCAGCCACATGCCCAAAATATTCTTCAGCAGTCGAAAAGTGCCGTTCACCCCGCCTTCGTTGGTGAAATTGTACTTGAGGCTGTCGGGCGTGATGATGGGCGAGCGGACTTCGGTGCCCATAAGCGACCACGTGCCTGAGCTGATATAGACGAAATGCTCCACCGTGGCAGGGACTGCGGCTACGGCAGAGGCGGTATCGTGGGTCGCGACGGCAATCACCGGGACCTGGGGGAAATCTGCCAGTTCAGGCGAAGCCGCGTCCAGGTTTCCAAGCACCGTGCCGGGCGCGACGACTTCCGGCCACATCCCGGTGGGAAGGCCAAGCCGTGCCAGAATATCGGTCGTCCAGCCGCCAGCGTTCGGGTCGTAACACTGGGTACAGGTGGCGCTGGTGAACTCGACGACCTTGCGCCCGGTCAGCCAGTAGTTGAGCAGATCGGCTACCGTGAGGAAGGTGTCGGCATGGCGCAGCGCGGGCGACTGGGCAAGGGCCAGCGCATAGAGCTGGTAGAGCGTGTTGATCTGCATGAACTGGATGCCGGTCCGGGTGTAAATCTCGTCACGAGGCACCACCTCGAAAACACGCTCCAACATCCCATTGGTGCGCGCATCGCGGTTGTGGACCGGGTTGTCGAGGAGGCTGCCGTTGGCGTCCAACAGCGCAAAATCGACGGCCCAGGTATCCAGGCCGATGCTCCGGGGTGGCTCAGCATCCGTCGGCCATTTTTGAAGGCTGTTCAGAATCTCGCCCCACAGGTAAAGAATGTCCCAATACAGCGTTCCGCGGACAAACACCGCGCGATTGGAAAAGCGGTGGAGTTCGGTCAGCGCGATGCCGTCGGCACTGAGGGTGCCTACCATCGCCCGTCCAGCGGAGGTGCCAATGTCAAAGGCCAGATATTGGGGCATCAATCGATCCTTTCACAGCCAACCCTGTCGTGACTTGAGACTTCGCTGGACGCTCGTCGCGGTCCCCCTGCACTGCTAAAGGTGGATCATCACCTTGATCACGCGGTCCTCATAGGCCGCGTTCAGGGCATAGGCCCGGTTGGTATCGGCTAATGCAAAGCAGTGCGTGACCAGCGGTTTCAGATCGACACTGCCACCGGTCGTCAAGGCAATCGCCCGCGGATAGGTGTGCTTCATGCGGCGGCACATCATCATGGTCAATCCCTTGCGGCGTGCCGTCGAGTGTTTGAAGTGAGCCTCGTCACTGCCCGGGATTCCGACGAGGACGAGCCGGCCTCCCAGATCAGCCATTTCGACGGCCAGCCCCACCGCGTCGCCCGCCCAGGCCGCTTCGAACACGACGTCCGCGCCGCGTCCGCCGGTTCGCTTCCGCAGAAAGTCAGCCGGATCACCGGACTGAATGTTGAAGGTTTCGTCCGCTCCCCAGCGCCGCGCGGCCTCAAGGCGCCAGTCAAACTGGTCGAAGGCATAGAGAGTGCCTGCGCCAGAGAGTCGGGCCAGCCGCATGATGAGCAGTCCAATCGGGCCGCAGCCCAGCACCGCTACGCTGTGTCCAACATGAAGGTGGCCCAGGTCTACCGCATGGATCGCGACTCCCAGCGGCTCGAGCAGCGCGCCTTCGTCCATCGTCAGAGCGTCGGGAATGGGGAAACATCCCCGCGCGGGCACCACCCGGTAGTCTTGCAGCGCGCCATGATGGGGCCACAAACCCATGAAGCCCAGGTTGCGACAGAGATTGGGATTTCCCTGCTCGCACCGGTCACAGTACCCACACGGTAAGGCGGGTTCGACCGCGACGCGCTGTCCAACTTTCAACGGCTGGTGCAGCCCATCGTAGGCATTCGCGCCCACCGCGGCCACAGTCCCGGCAAATTCATGCCCCAGGACTAGGGGGGCCTGTAAGACGGTGTCTCCAATCCGACCGTCCTGATAGGTATGCAGGTCCGAACCACACACGCCCACGGACTCAATGCGGATCAGGGCTTCGCCCGAGGCGGGGGCTGGTGGGGAAGGCATCTCTTCGATGCGAAAATCGCGCGGGCCATACAGCAGTGCCGCTCTCATACTTCAACCTTTCTATGTTGATCATCCGTTGGGTAGGACGAGTATAGCCCCTGCCGGAAACTCCGGTCAAGTGAGAGTCAGAAAACAAATCACGCGTGTCATGCTGAAGCCCACCACCGGCTTCTTCGTCCGTCGAATGAGGACGGCTTGCCCCTGCTTGACTCTGATTCTCTTTTGGTATAGCATGGATTATGGTGGTATATACCGCATAGATGGGAATCAACACCGTGGTCTTGCATCCCGAATCTTCTATTCCGCTCTACATCCAGATCATGGAACTGCTCGAGAAGCAGATCGAATCGGGTGAGTATGCGGTTGGATCTCGCTTACCTTCTGAGCGTGAGCTGGCGGAGCGTTGCGCCGTGAGCCGCATGACGGCTCGCCAGGCTCTGCGCGCGCTGGCCCAAAAAGGGCTGACGCAGTCCAGCGTGGGGAAGGGGACCTACGTCAGTGCGCCCAAAATCAACCAGGAATTACAGGCTCTGACCAGTTTCAGCGAGGATATGCGGCAGCGTGGTCTGAAGTCGAGCAGCCGGGTGCTCGCCGCTACGCTGCGCCCTGCCGATCCGGAAATGGCCAGCCGCCTTCACCTGCCGTTGGGAGGAGAAATCGTGGTTTTGACGCGTGTCCGGTTGGCTGATGACCGGCCTCTCGCAGTGGAGATCACCCACCTCCCTCACAGCCTCTGCCCAGGTGTGCTTGAACACCACGATTTTGGGCGGGAGTCATTGTATGCCGTGCTGCGCAGTGAATATGGCTTGACCCTGGTCTGGGCGGATCAACTCATTGAGACGCGCCTGCCCGACGAGAATGAGTGCCGGGCGCTTGATCTGGATGGAAAGACACCCATTCTACAATTCACGCGCGTCACTTTTGACGAGCAGAACCAACCGGTTGAGTATGTGCGTTCGGTGTACCGGGGGGACAAGTATCAACTGCGAACTATCTTGCACTATTCCGCACACCAGTTAACGTAAGCCGGGTCCCGCTAGCAGCTAAGGAGGCACAAGCATCATCTTCGTCGTCCCTTCTCTGGAATACTGATTTCATGGAGAGAGAGAAATGTCACTAACTAGAATTGCTCGAATAGTTCTGATCGGCGTGTTGCTAGTGATGGTGGTGGGCATGGTTGCTCCGGGTGCCGCTCAGGGTGGCAGCACCCTGGTCATGGCCCGTGCGGTGGATGCCACCGGGCTAGATCCCCACCTGCAAACTGCTTTCTCGTCCTTGCGGTTACTGGACCTGATCTATGAACCGCTGGTGCGGACGGACGAAAACCTGAATCTCATTCCGGCGCTGGCCGAAAGCTGGGAATTTGCCGACGATGGGACGTCCCTCACGTTCCACCTGCGCCAGGGCGTGACGTTCCACGATGGCTCGGCGTTCACGGCGGAAGATGTGCTCGCCTCTTTCACGCGCATTCTGGATGAGGCCACCGGGGCGGCGACCCGTACCAACCTGCTGTCGATCGATTCGATGGACGCTCCCGATGACTATACGGTCGTTCTCCATCTGAATGTGGCGGACGTGCCGCTGGTGGCGGCGCTCACCGTCGTCAATGCTGTTATCCTGTCTTCGGACGTGATCGCCACTGGCGATCCCGCTACCGACGTGGTCGGTACCGGCCCGTTCATGTTGGAAAGCTGGCAGCCCGACGAAAAGACCGTGCTCAAAGCCAACCCGAACTATTGGGGCGATGGACCCTACGTGGATGGCATCGAAATCCGGATCATCCCCGAAGAGGCGAGCATCGTGGCCGCCCTGCGCGCGGGTGAAATAGATTTCGCGCTGCTCAACGATCCCCTGATCGCGACCTTGCTCACCGATGACGCGGCCATCACCCTGAACCGGACGCCGGACATTTCCTACCACGTCTTGCAGCTCCGCGCCGCCGTCGAACCGCTCAATATCCTTGAGGTACGCCAGGCGATCTCGTGCGCGATTGATCGCCAGGAAGTGGTGGACGTAGCGGCCCTGGGCGAGGGCGAGGTGACCGGGCCGTTGACGATGCCGGCCTTCCGCCTCCCGGTGGACGAATTGTTCTGCTACACGCCGGACCTGGACAAGGCGCGCGAACTGATGAAACAGGCGGGCATGGAAGAGGGCTTCAAGCTGCCCGTGATCGTGGGCGTCGCCGAACCGCCGACCGCGCTGTCCGAAGCGCAGGTGATCCAGGAACAACTCAAGGCCATCAACATCGACGTGGAGATCGAGTCGCTGGAGTTGGGCACCTACGTAGATCGCTGGCTCGCCGCGGACTTCACGGCAGCGATTGCCCTCAACGGGGGGCGCGCCGATCCGTACCCCATGTACTCGCGCTATTTCCAGTATGGGGCGCGTTTTGAACAGGTCGCGGGCTACGTGGACGACACGCTCGATTCGTTGATGAAGGCCGGTCAGACCGAAACCGACCCGGCCAAACGCTACGAGATCTTCGCCCAGTTCCAGAAACACCTGGCCGAGACGTCGCCGTGGATCTGGCTGTATACGCAGTACAACTATACGGCGTTGCAGTCCTACGTGACTGATTTCACGCCCACGCCCACGGGCTACCTGTTCTACCTGAGCCAGACCAAGATCAACCGCTAGGCTCGGAACGCATCATTGCAGGCGGAGCGCAGACCTGCGCTCCGCCCCTATGCCTGAAGGGACAACATGCGTCGTTATCTGACTCAACGGATGCTGGCGATCA
>CAYRWY010000363.1:0-6083 GCA_964427955.1 uncultured Anaerolineaceae bacterium | reverse complement strand
CGCCGCTCCCCCTCGCCACCGGGTGGAGAGGGGGTCGGGGGGTGAGGTAAATCACCGCGAATTTTCGCGTGCTCAATACTTTTCACCCACCTGTCCACCCCTCCCCTTTCTCCGCGGAGCGGGGCTAAGGGGGATAGGGGTTAAACGTTCTAGGCCGCTTGCTGGACCGCCGCGGCAGTCGTGGCCGGCACCGGACTCGCCGGTTCGGCAGGCGGCTGGGTGGGCAGCGTGATAAAGAAGGTCGTGCCCTGGCCCACCGTGCTGTCCAGCCAGATGCGCCCCCCGTGCATCTCGACCAGCCGCCGCGTGATCGTCAGGCCCAGGCCGCTGCCTTCGTGTTCCGGCACAGTCGGCGTGCCCACCTGCTGGAATTCTTCGAAAATGGCGCCGAACTGGTCGGCGGGAATTCCGATCCCGGTATCTTCGATCTCGATCTGCACCATGCCTTCGACCGTCTGCGCGCGGACCGTGATCCCGCCGTGGTCGGTGAACTTCACCGCGTTGGCGGCGATGTTGGTCACGATCTGGCGCAGCCGGGTTTCGTCCGCGTAGACGGACGGCACGCCCAGAAAATCGCGCTTGAGCACCAGCCCCTTGTGCAGCGCCAGCGGCTCGATGGTGTCCAGCACGCCGTTCAGCACGTCCGCCGTCGCGATCTCGTGCCGTTCCAGCCGGACTTCACCCGTCTCGATCCGGTTCAGGTCGATCACGTCGTTGATCAGCTTGAGCAGCGTCTGGCCGTTGCGCACGACTTTTTCGAGCCGGTCCAGTTGGGTATCGTTGAGCGCCCCGTACAGCCCGCCCATCACCAACTGGGCATAGCCGATGATCGAATTCAGCGGGGTGCGCAGCTCGTGGCTGATGTTGGCCAGAAACCGGCTTTTCATGCGGCTGGCCTTACGCAGCTCGATGTTCTTGCGCTCCAGTTCGTCGTTCAGGGTGGCCTGCGGGTTGAACAGCTCGTAGCGCAGCACCGGCACGCCCAGCGCGAAGGCGGTCAGCGCCAGAAAAAACGCTTGCAGCGGGATGTGGATCACCGGCCAGATGATGGTCGAGGACACGATGCCCGCCACCGCCAGCACCGGGGCGGCCCACAGCGAGCGCCCGCGCTCGTCTTCCATGCGGCGCAGCGCGATGGTCGTCGCGATCAGGTAGGCGAGCAGCGTCAGGGCGACGGCCAGCCCCAAGGTGGTCCAACGCCCCTGGTAACTGCCATCGTTGGCCTCGGTAGGATGAATATCGACGAACAGCTTGCCGGACCACAGGGCCACGCTGTTGACGATGCCGATCACGTAGCCGATCTGCTGCATCCGGCGGGTGGCGATGGTATGGCTCTGGGCGAATTCTGCGCCGAAAAAGAAGATGGCTACCACGAACATGCCAAAGATCCAGATGGCGGTGTAGGTCGCCAGGACGGGGTCCAACTGGAAATCGCTGATGAACCGGCCCAGCCCGTTGAGGGCGCAGTAGGCGCCAAGCAGCAGCATGGTCATGGCGAAAAGCTGGTTCATGCGGCAGCGCGGGTCCTGGAACAGCACCAGCATCAGCAGCGCCATCGTGATGACGGCGGTCATCCCATTGGTGACCAGCACGAAGATCGTCATATTCGAGAGCATCAGCGTCTCGCCTCCTGAGCAAGTCTCCCCTCGACCGAAGCCGGTGGGGCGGGCAGCAGGTCGCGAATGTGTTCCACCAGCACTGTGGCCGAAGCCGGTTTGGTGAGGTAGTCGTCCGCCCCAGGCAGCGGGGCAGACCGCGGCTCGGCGGACACGATCAGCACGGGAGTCTGGGCTGTCACCGGGTCGCTGCGCAGCGAGGCGATCACCTGCTCGCCGGGCAGGTCCCCCAACTGGGTCTCCAGGGTGATGAGGGCCGGGTGGAGGTCGTGCGCCAGGCGCAGCCCCTCATTCGCCTGGGTGGTCCCATAGACACGGAATCCGGCCTGTTCCAGTTGGCCCTGAAAGACCTCCAATGCCTCCGGGTCGGGATCGAGGAGCAGCAGCAGCGGGCCGCGGGCGCGCGCGCCGGGTTTGACCACCTGTGCAGCCGGTGGCCCGTCGTCGGCGGCGGGCAGGGCCACGAAAAAGGTCGTGCCCTGGCCGACCGTGCTCTCGAACCAGACCCGCCCGCCCTGCATCTCCACCAGCAGACGGGTGAGGGCCAGTCCCAGCCGGGTCCCTTCGTGGCGCTGGTAGGGCGAGTCGTCGGCCTGGTGGAACGCCTCGAAGATGTGTTCGCCCTGGGCCGGATCGATGCCCGGCCCGGTATCGGTGATGCTGAACACCACCCGGTGATCGTCCGCCGCGTAGTAGCCCCGCACCGTCACCGTGCCATGTTCGGTGAATTTGATGGCGTTCGACAGCACGTTCGCCAGAATCTGCTCGGCGCGCGCTTCGTCGGCCCGGATGGCCGGCAGCACGCCATAGCCGCGCACCAGCGTCAGATCCTTGGCCTGCGCCTGCGGTTGGTGGGAGGCCAACAGCCCGTCGAGCAGCGGCCCGCTTTCCAGGCGCTTGGGGCGCAGTTCCAACCGGCCCGCCTCGATCCGGCTCAGGTCCAGTACATCGTTGATCAGGTGCAGCAGGCGCTGTCCGTTGCGGCTGACCTTGTCCAGCCGGTCGCGCTGGGTGTCGGTCAGCGAGCCGTAGGTGCCGTTGGTGATCAGCTCGGTGTAGCCCAGGATCGAATTCAGCGGGGTGCGCAGTTCGTGGCTCATGTTCGCCAGGAACTGGCTTTTCAGCCGGGTGGCTTCGGCCAGCTCGAGATTGGTGATCTCCAACGCCGAATTGAGATCCTTCAGCGGCTTGAAGACCTGGTATTTCAGGACCAGCCGTCCCAGCAGGATCGCGGCGATGGCAACCGCCAGCACGTTGGCTTCGTAGACGCGAAAGCCCGACAGCAGGATGAAGGCCACCAGCCCCACCGGCAGGACCGCGACGGCCAGGAACATCTCGCGGGATTGTGGGGTGCGCTGGCGGTAGAGCAGGGCGACGACGGCCAGCAGGTACAGCCCGGTCAGGACCACCGCCCCGCGCGCCAGGTCCGTTACTCCATAGCTGTAGCCGCCGTTCGACATCGGCTTGAGCGTGGTATAGATCTTGTCCATCCAGGTCAGGACGATCAGGGCGATGGCGATTGGGAGACTGATGGCGCGTTCGATCCAGCGTGTGCGGCTCGGCACCTCGGCGAAGGCCAGCAGAAAGCTCAACAGGAGCCAGAATCCGGTGATGTACAGACTGGTCAGGAGGTTGAGCAGCACCCTGGCGTCCAGATCGTAAATCTGGGCCACCTTGAACGGACAACTGAGCGCGCCGTACAGGGCGAAAACGATCATGCACAGGCTGAAGTGCTGATTGCTGCGGCGGCGGGCGTCTTGCCAGATGACCAGGAACGCCAGGGCTAGCCCGAAGACTGTCAGGAGGACATCCGCAATCAGGCTCAAGAGAGTGGTGAAGCCAATAGCCATGTATCTCTTCCCGATGAGTTAAAGGCCCTGCAATAGTTTCATTGTACACGGTTCACGCGAATGGCGCATCCTGATGACAGGACCGCGACGGCGGCCATCGGTCACGAGTCCGCCACAAAAGCGTTATAATATGCGGGTTAATTCTTGCATGAATGATCTAAGAGGTGGGCTTGTGAGGATTCTCTTGCTGCTGCGCCGCCGCTATCGGACGGTGATCGCTCGCGGGCTGGTCCTGGTCGCGGTGACCGGCATGATCGCCAGCGCCTTCCTGTTCCTCCCTCAACTTGAGAGCCTGGCGCATTACCGCCCGACGCGCGGCCCGCAGGATTACTACGATCCGCTCGCGCCCTGGTGTTTTGTGGGGGGACTGCTGGCGCTGCTGGCCGCGCTGGCGATCCTGTCGCCGGGGGAGATCGGGCTGCGGCTGGGGCGGAATTTTCGTGAACGGAGCGGCGGCCTGGAGGCGGCATCCCCGCGCTGGTCGTTCTTACTGGTCGTGCCGGGCGCGCTGGCGCTGCTGGCGCTGGCCGAGATCAACGGCAGGCTGATCGGGATCAAGCTTCTGGCAGATCGTTCGCCGCTGGTGCAGTTCGCGCTGCTGGTCGCCGGGGTGGGATTGGTGGTGATCGGCCTGGCCGGGTTCCCGCGCGCGGCTCATCCTCAAGCGCCGGATCTCGACGACACCCGGCCCACGCGGCGGCAGGGGGGGGCGGCCTGGACGCGCCGTGACCTCCCCTTCGTCCTGCTGATCACGCTGGCCGCGCTGGCGGTGCGCTTCTGGAATCTGCGTGACAGCGTGCATGTCATGGTGGACGAGGGGCATTTCGCGCTGGGCGTCACCTATTTCTGGGAATTTCCCCACGCCCGCCTGCTGGAGCCGATGCCGACCTCGGCCTCGTTCCCCTTCATTTTTTCGTATGGACAGACCGCCATGACGGCGATCTTCGGGCGCAGCTTCCTGGGGCTGCGGGCCTTCAGCGCCGTGTTGGGCGCGCTGACGGTGCCCGCGCTGTACCTGCTGGCCCGCCAGCTTTACGACCGCCGCACCGCCGTGATCGCCGCGCTGGTGCTGCTCACTTTCCCGCCGCAGGTGCACTACAGCCGCCTGGCGCTCAACAACATTGCCGATCCGCTGTTCGGCACGCTGGCGCTGGGGCTGCTGATGGCCGGAGTGCGCACCCAACGGCGGCGTTATTACGTGCTGGCAGGCGCGGCGCTCGGCTTCACCCAGTATTTTTACGAGGGCGGGCGGCTGCTCTACCCGCTGCTGGCGCTGGCCTGGATGGGCGGCGGGCTGGTGCTGTGGCGTCCCCGCCCGTCGGTGCGTGGGCTGATCCTGGCGGCGCTGGTCTTCGCGCTGGTCGCTCTGCCGATCTACTACACGCTGATCGGGGAAAAGTTTCCCCTGACCGACCGCTTCGACAAGACCAGCTACAACACCTACTACTGGAATTATCACCGCGAGCCGGACAACCTGCACACCCGGATCAACCACCTGCGCCACGCGCTGATGGTGTTCGTCAACGCGCCGGAGAACACGACCTTCAACTATTACCTCTACTACGGCGGGAAATATCCGCTGATTCTTCCGCCCATCGTGCCGCTGTTCCTGCTGGGGATCGGCTTCACCCTCTGGCGCTGGCGGACGCCCCGCGCGCTGCCGCTGGGCTGGCTGATCGCCGTCGTGGCGGGCAATGCCATGCTGATCGAGAGTGCGGTTTCGGCGCGCTACGTGGTGGTCTTTCCGGCGCTGGCGCTGCTGATCGCGATCGGGATCACCGAGACTCCGGCGCTGCTGTGGCCCGCGCGTTGGCCGCCGCGCGTGCTGACCGGGCTGCTGGCCGCACTGACCGGACTGGTGGTGATCGGGCAGGGCGTCTTCTACTTCGGCGATTTTCTGAAACTGTTCAACGTCGAGGTCCGGGCGGCGCTGGCCTACGACGTGGACGACGCCATGCTGCGCGCGGCGAAATTTCCGCCCGGCACCCGCATTTTCGTGATCGGGTATCCGACGCTGCCCGAAATCGACGCCCAGCGCCTGCTCAATTACCTGGCGGACGATCTGCACGTCTACGTCTTCAAGCCGGAGGACTTCGCCACCCTCGATCTGGGCGACCTGGATCGCCAGACTGACCTGGCGTTCTTCATCGGCGCGGACGATGCCGCCTCGCTGGCGCAGGTGGAGGCGGCCTACGGCGACCGCCCGCTGCAACGGACGCCCTATCCCGTGCCCGGCGGCAAAGCCCTGCTGCTGTTTTACGTGGCGGCGGGCGGGTGACCTCCGGCGCGGGAGGACCGGCGCACGCGACGATGCGTAGTGATTGGCCTCAAGTGGCGCCGCCGAAACGTCGGTGTAGAGGCCGCTTGCTGCGCCCGGTAGCATGAGTCACCCTGCATTTTCTGCCTGGCCTCACCCCCCGACCCCCTCTCCATTCAAAAGCGCAATGGAGAGGGGGAGAAAAACGAGGCTGTATGCCCCTCTCCATCGTTTTCTGATGGAGAGGGGTGAGGGGTGAGGCCGGTTTTTCCCCTACAACAGGAGATCAGACACTCAAGTTGACGTGCCCCTACGAGCCGTCCATAGGAGCGCCGCTTGCTCCCCTCTCCAGCTTGCCTG
>CAYRWY010000362.1:0-6111 GCA_964427955.1 uncultured Anaerolineaceae bacterium | reverse complement strand
CCCTCGACCGTCACCGTTGCGCCCGGCACGTTCGGGCCAATCGCCGCGATCCCGGCCTCGATGCGCGACGCTTCGGAGACTTTCGTGAAGCGCACGTCGATGGACAATGACGCTTCCGGCGGGATGACGTTGACCGCGATGCCGCCGTTGATGACCGTCACCGAGACCGAGGTCCCGTTCTGATAATCGTTCAGGCTGTGCAGATACAACGCCTGGTGGGCGATCTCGATCACGGCGTTGATCCCTTTTTCCGGCGCCTGCCCGGCATGAGACGCCAACCCCTGAGCGCGGATCGTCCACTGCCCGATCCCCTTGCGCCACGTCTTGAAGGCTTCGCCATCGGCGGCGGGTTCCATGACCAGCACCAGCCCGGATTGGGTGGCTTTTTCGCAGATCAGCTCGCGTGAATAGGTGCTGCCGGTTTCCTCGTCGGTGTTGAAGAGCAGCCAGATCGGGCGATGCGGCAGTTCGCCGCGCTCGCGCAGGCCCCGGATCGTTTCCAGCGCCACGACCACGCCGCCCTTCATGTCCAGCACGCCCGGCCCGTACAACAGATCGCCCTCTTCGCGCAGCGGCATGGTTTGCAGCGTGCCCACCGGCCACACCGTGTCGATGTGGGTCACCAGCAGGATCGGCTTGCCCGGCGCGTGAGCGTTCCAGGTGGCGAACACCAGGTCGCCCACCTGTTCGCGGGGATAGATCGTGACGTCGGCGCCCAGCTCCCGGCACGCCCCGGCGAGATACTGCCCCAGGCGATCCACGTATTCCTTGCTCGTGGACGGCGACTCGAAGGCGACCAGCCGCCGCAGTTCCTCGACCATGTGCGACTTGCGCTCTGAAAAGAAACTGATCAGATCGGACATAAGACCTCGAATGTGTAAAAATCGTAGAAACTATGTTCCTGTCTATAATAGCCTAAATGGACTTCGCATCAAATTGCTTTGGGAGGATCTATGCGTAAACTTTGGATACTCGTTCTGATCGTGACCCTGCTGCCGCCGGTGATGATGGTCCAGGCCCAGGGGGGTGGAGCCTTGGCACGCGGCCAGTGGGTCGAGGGTACCCTCACGGCCACCGACTGCGTGCACCGCTACACCTTCCAGGCCCAGGCCGGTGAGATTGTCGTCGTCGAGGCCGCCACCAAGCCCGGCACGTACGGTCTCGATCCGGCCCTGGCTCTCATGGACAGCAGCGGCGCGATCCTGGCGTCGAACGACGACCGGATCGGATTCAACGCCGGGCTGGTGGCCCAGATTCCCGCCGACGGGGACTATACCGTCGCGGTCGTCACCACGTCGTTTTACACCAGCCAGGACGACAACGCGGCTCCTTTCGGCAACTGGAACCTGACCTGTGACCCGGACGCCAATTATGGCGATTATGTGATGAAGGTCGATGCGGCCACGATCCTCCAGGCCGGGGACTCGGTCGAAGTCACGGTCTATGCCGACACCGCCAAGGATCTGCCGAATCTGTACGTCCTGTTCCCGGCAGAAGCGGTGACGTGGGCCGTCAGCTTCCAGCAGCCCGCCGGGGATCTCCGCGCGCAGATCGAGCTGCTCCGCGTGTCCGACAACTGGTCGATGTTCGACCTGAACGAGACCTCCGGCGCCCGCAGCGGGGTGCTCAACGTGGATCTCGACGCCGAGACGATCTACCTCCTGACCGTGAACCAGAGCTTCCAGTCCTTCGTGTATGACGACAGCTCGATCCCGGTGAAGATCACGATCAGCGCGGTCAAGGAGTCTCGTTCCGGGGCGGTGTCGAAATAACGCCTCTCGCCCCCTGGAAATAGGGAACAGTGGACAGTTATCAGTAGTCAGCCCTATGTGCGTCAATTTAAGGTTTTGTGAGGCCATCACGGCTTTGTCCCGGCCTCACCCCCCGGCCCCCTCTCCATTCGAAAAGCCCAATGGAGAGGGGGAGAAAACCGAGGCGCTGATGCCCCTCTCCATCGTTTTCTGATGGAGAGGGGTGAGGGGTGAGGTCGTTTTTTTTCCCTACAATAGGAGATCAGACACTTAAGTTGACGCCTATTGAGCGCAGCTTGCCGCGCCCTGCCTTGAAAAATGAAAATTGTCCCTCAAAAATCCTGGTTCTCAAGGCCTGTCCGCCCCTGAACCCCCAGCGCATACCGCCCCAGCACGCGCACCCGGTCGTGCGACAGGTACCAGTCGTTCGTCACCCACTCGATCTCGCGCACCGTGAACGCGCCGAGATCGAGAGATCGCACGGACTCCAGATATTCGACCAAACGGGGCAAATGCGCCGGCGCGGACTGGAAGCGCAGGATGGTGCTGTGCGCCGTGACGATCCGGTAGCGGCGGTCGAGCGTCCCGCCCAACCCGGCAGCCGTCAGGCGCTCGCGCAGCGCATCGCGCAGGGCGTTGAGCGCGCCATCCGGCGAGTGTCCGCAGGCGAACACCGTATCCGGGCTGGCCGAGACGCCGGTAAAACACAGGTCGAAGGGGCGCACGCGCGGCAGGAGATCGTCCAGCACGGCGCGGTAGGCGTCCAGCGGCACGGCGTCCAGGTCGAAATCCGGCACCGCGTTGATCAGCGCCAGCAGCGTCAGGTGCAGTTCGTCGGGGCGATAGCAGTGCTGGCCGGGCACGAGCGCGCGCAGCCGGTCCAGCAGATCGGCCAGGCGCGCGATCACGTCGTCCGCGGGCCGGACAATCAGCGTCATGCCGCGCCGGAGGTCGGAGGCACGGTCGCGCAGATAGGGATCGAGCTTGACCTGGCCCTGGCGGAAGGCGGCGCGGGCGTCCTCCCACAGCCGGTCGTAGATGGCCTGGGCGGGATCGGGCATGGCCTACTCGTCCTCCATCACCCAGTTTTGCAGAATACTCGCCAGCAGCGCCGCCCGCCGGGGCAGGCTGGTGACGATCACGTGCTCGTTTTCGGCGTGCATCCCGCTGCCGCGCGCGCCCAGCCCGTCCATCGTGGGAATGCCCAGCGCCGCGGTGAAGTTGGCATCGCTGCCCGCGCCCGTCAGTTCCTCGCCCATCGGCAGGCCCAACTGCCCCGCCAGCCGCGCGATCTGGTCATAGGTCCGGATCATGACCTCGTTGCGCTCCATCGGCGGACGCCAGATGCCGCCCTGCACCGACATCCGAATCCCCGGAATCACCGGCGTCAGGTGGGTGATCAGATCGACCAGCCGCTCGACTTCTTCGTGGCGGGTGAAACGCATATCGACGGTGAACTCGGCATTGGGCGCGATGATGTTCTGCGCCGTGCCGCCGTGAATCAGGTTGACCGTCACCGAGTTGCCACGCTCCGGGGAATCCCATTCGATGATGCGCAGAATCTGGTGAGCGGCTTCGTGGATGGCGTTGATCCCTTTTTCGGGTTCTTCGCCGGAATGCGCGGGCACGCCCTCGATCTTGACCGTGTAGCGGGCCGTGCCGCGCCGCGACGTTTTGACCATCTCCCCTTGCGTGGCCGGTTCGAGCACCAGCGACAGCCCGACCGACGGCGCGATCTTCTCGATCAGCTCGTGGGCGTGGATGCTGCCGCGCTCCTCGTCGGTGGTGAACAGCGCCCAAACCGGGCGGTGGGGCATTTCGCCATGTAGATTGAGCAGTCCCATCACCTTGATGATCAGCGCGATCCCGGCCTTCATGTCCAGCACGCCCGGCCCGTACAGCCGGACGCCGCTCTCCCACAGCGGCATTTTTTCCAGCGTGCCCACCGGCCAGACGGTGTCGAGGTGGCCCATCATCAGGATCGGCTTGCCCGGCGCGCCGTCGTTCCACACGGCATAAATCAGATCGCCGACGTCGCGTCGCGGGAAGGTGGTCACCCGCGCGCCCGTCGTTTGAAGCTGCTCCGTGACGAAAGCGCCCAGCGCGTCTACCGCCCGCTTATCGGTCGTCGGCGACTCGCGGATGACCAGTTCCTTGAGCAGTTGAATAATCTCGTCGTTGTGTTCGCGAAAAAAATCAAGCCATTTCATGACGCCACCAAATACCGGTACATTCGGGCACGATCACGCGGTCCCCCTCGCCTGGCACGGCCTGGGCCAACATGGCCCGGGCCATTTCCTCACCCCAGAAAAAGCCGACCAGATCGTGAGCTTCCGCTGCCGACGCAAAAAGAAAATCGGTCCGGACCCAGGTGCGAGCAAAACCGCCCTCGGTCTCAAAATAGTGATACAACTCCGCCATCCACTCCGAGGGGGGACGCGGTTCGGCACTGCCGGTGCCCAGCGTTTCGATCAGGATCACGGTGCCGCCGGGCCGCACCACCCGCCGCATTTCGTCCAGCACCCGGCGGGCTATGTCGCGCCAGGTGTCGCGCTCCCAGGCGATCATCTGGGCCACGCTCCAGCCTTCGAGGCAGAGATCAGCGGACGCCGTAGCGACCGGCAGGGCGCGGTTATCTGCCACCGCCAGCCGCACATTGCGCAGCCCGGCCTCGTGCAGCGCACGGCGGGCCACGCGCAGCATCCCCGGCGAAGCGTCGAAGCTGCGTATCCGGCGCACCTGCGGGGCCAGCAGGCGGGTGACCCGGCCTGTGCCTGCGCCTGGCTCGACCACTTCCGCGCCGTCCAGGGGGCACAGTTGGGCGAGCGCCGGGAGCAGCCGGTGCTGGTAGTCTTCGTGCACGACCAGCCGCTCATACGAGTCGGCCTGGTCACGGTAGAGAGATTTGGGAATAGGCATGGGAGCTACGCCTGGAATGGGCAGATGATGAACGTTGAAAGTTGCATATTACTCATGCGAAGTATAACGCAGCGGTGGCCATGTGCCAGCCCTGGGTCCCTTACTGCTCTGGCAGCACAAAATTCGTGCCCAAGTAATACACATCACGGTGCAAGATCGAAGCTCTCAACAAGCGGTATGGGTTTTGAACCTCCACCTCACCTGCGGGCCGATCCCAGCGCCACCCCACCACCGCTGCGGCATACCCCTGGCCTTCAATCACGGTCGGGGGCAAAAGCTCGCCGCTGGCGGCCTGCGCGTACTGCTCCTGATAACTCTGGTAGCTTCCTGACGACATCGGCATAGCATGGGCCAGCCGGGTATAGACCTCTTGAGATGCGATCTCGGCGGTTGTTACGTCGTCGTATAACAAGATAATCTCAGCGTAAAATTCGCCGTCATTCCAGACATGAGCCATCCCGACGAACTTGTAGACGGGCAGCTCGCCAAACGCTTTGACCGAAGCAATGACCCGATCACGCCGGTCTGACGGGAGTGGGAACTGCTCCCAGGTGTAAATCAGATTAGGGTTGACCGTATAAGCTTCGAGCACCGTACCCTGGGCGGTGATGGTTTCTAAGAAAGCGCGGTAATCCGCCACGTCCAGCAGGGAGGACTGTTGTTGAACTTGAACGCCGATCAGGCCGCCCAGGGTATCGAGTGAGGGAGAATCCAGCAGTAAGCCCGGAAGAAGCGCAATGGGTTCTGATCGCCCCAGCCTCCCCCCGAAAATATTGGCAGAATTCACCTGCTGGAAGTTCTGTTCTTTACCGTGATCACAGCCTGTTTCTCCGCACCACATTTCTATATCATTCATCTTGGTCGGGGAAAAACCGCGCAAGTCCAGCGCCGCGCGGACGGCGTCCAGGTCAAAATTGCCAACAACCACATAACCATGAAGGGGAGGCCAACCATACCACACCGCCTGGTCAACATTTAGCATCGTAAAGCCCAAGGCATCCTGCATCCCGGCGAAAAACGCGGGCGTGTTTTCTACTGTCAGCGTGTCGGAAGCCGCGGTGAGAGTCAGCCAAAGCGCGCTGTTGCCGGTTCCATTCAGCACATCATCGTAGGTCAGCCCGCTAACCTCCCACGCTTCAGCCAACGCCCGGTAGTTGGTATAGGCCAATTCGGTGAATTCGCCATGACCGATCTCGTCGTTGGGGACCATCGCCAGCAGCTTCCCGAAAGGATCGTCGGCAGCGGTACGCGAAGGCTGCGCGTGAACGGCAAGTGGGATCGGGGCAGCCACCAGCAGCAGTACGCCCACCATGACCAACAGCGTGATTTTCCTCTGAGACCGCATGGTAATCTCCTTGCTCACTCCGCTGCGCGGTGTCGCACCAAGCTGACCAGACTCATCCCCACCTGGGGCTTGAGTGGAGCATCCACCGTGGACACC
>CAYRWY010000361.1:0-6117 GCA_964427955.1 uncultured Anaerolineaceae bacterium | reverse complement strand
GTCCGCATTTCGCGATCCGTGATCACGTAGCCGTGTTCGTCGCGCTCCAACTGGCCGCTGAACAGGTCGCTGTTCGGGTCGTGGCCGATGAAGACGAATACGCCCTGGGTGGGATAGTCGCGCACCGCGCCGCTCTGGACGTCGCGCAGCCGCACGCCCGTCACGGTGGGATCACCCTTGATCTCCTCTACTACCGAATTCCAGATGAAGTGCATCTTCTCGTTGGCGAAGGCTTTCTGCTGCAAGGTCGCCCCGGCGCGCAGTTGATCGCGGCGGTGCACCACGTCCACGCGGTTGGCGAAGCGCGTCAGGAAGATCGCCTCTTCGATGGCACTGTCGCCGCCGCCGACCACGATCACGTCCTTGCCCCGGAAGAAGAAGCCATCGCAGGTCGCGCAGTAGCTCACGCCGTGCCCGGTCAGTTCTTTTTCGCCGGGGACGTTCAGCGTACGCGAGGTTGCGCCCGCCGTGACGATCACCGCGTCGGCCTGGTATTCGCACCCGTCGTCCGTCTTGATGGTGAACGGCGATCCGTGGGTGAAGTCCACTTCGCTGACGGCGCTGTAGGTCTTGATGCGCGCGCCGAAGCGTTCCGCCTGGTTTTTCATCTGATCGACCAGCTCCTGCCCGCTGAGCGCCTGGGAGAAGCCGGGATAATTCTCGATCTCGTAGGTCAGCGACACCTGCCCGCCGAGCAGATGCCCGGCGATCACCAGCGGATTCAAGTTGGCCCGCGCGGTATAGACCGCCGCCGCCAGGCCTGCCGGGCCGGAGCCGATGATGATCACCCGCTCGTGCTGGACTTCGCTGGGGGCAGGCTGGGCCGCCGGGGTACTTAATCTGAAGCTCATTCCATCGCTGCTCATAACGATCCTCTCATAGGCATGTGACATTTATTTGATGCAGGGAAGCAAGCTCTGGTTAGGTTCTGGCGAGTATTCTAACGGGAATATGACATCCGGGCGACAAAAAATCGTCCCAGCCAGGCAGCGCGATTGTCGGATGTCCGGCCCTCACGGTATAATCTGGCATGTTCTATGATAGTCCGGCTTAAATAAGACCTTGAAGAGGAGCTTTCTGATGAAGATTCGGTTTTTGCTGGCCCTGGCCATGATCGTGACGGCGCTCGGCGCAGGCGCGCTGATGCCCTCCCCAGCCGCCCATGCCCAAAATCCCACGGTCGTCGAAATCTATTTTCCTATCGCCGTAGACAGCCCGATTACCGAAATCCTCAACGAATACGCGACTACTTATGAAGCCAGCCACCCGGATGTGGACATCGTGTTCTCCTTCGAAGGCGGCTATACCGACGTCAAAACCAAGCTCCAGACCACGATGGAAGGCGGCGGTCAACTGCCCGCCCTGGCGATCATGCTGGCGACCGACATCTACGATCTGCGCAACGCCGAACTGGTCCAGCCCTGGGACGCCTACGCCAGCGCCGACTACCTGGCCGACTTCTTCCCGACCTGGTTGGCCAACAGCTACTATGATTACGACGGCGACGGCACGCCGGAACTGTACGGCATCCCGTTCCAGCGTTCGACCGTCCTGCTCTACTTCAACAAAGACTTGCTCAAGGAAAAGGGTCTGAATCCGCCCACCAACTGGCAAGAACTGGCGGAAGACGCGCAGGCGTTGACCACCGACACCCGGTGGGGCCTCCTCAACCCGAATAGCTGGCCGTACTGGGTCTTCCAGCCGCTGGCGATTGGCGCGGGCCAGAATATCGTGTCCGACAGCGACACCGAAGTCTTCTTCAACACCCCCGCCGTGATCGACGCGCTGCAATACTGGCTGGACCTGGACAAGGTCTACCACGCCACGCCCGCCGGGGTGCAGAGCAACTGGGGCGATGCGCCCGGCCTGTTCGCGGACGGCTCGGCGGCCATGATCATCCACAGCACCGGATCGCTGCCCGGCATCCTCGGCAAAGCGCAGTTTGAAGTCGGCGTGAGCGCACTCCCCGGCAAAGACGGCGGCTTCGCGACCGTGACCGGCGGCGGCAACCTGTACCTGGTGGCGGGCACGGATGACGCGACCGCCCAGGCGGCCTTCGGCTTCGTCGAATGGCTGACCAGCCCCGAAATGGCCGTCGATTGGAGCATCCGCACCGGCTACATCACCACCCGCCAGAGCGGTCTGGAATTGGACGCCTGGAAAGCCTACGTGGCCGAGCACCCGCAGGCTGCCGAGGCGGCGGCGACGATTGAAGTCGCCGGGCGTGAATTCAGCGTGCAGTCGCTGAACGACGTCCGCAACAGCTTCCACGCCCACGTGCTGGACGTGCTGAACGGCGTCGCGACCCCGGCGGATGCGATGGCCGCCGCCCAAACAGAGGCGGACGACCTCCTCAGCATCTACCAATAAAGGACCGGCCCGGTTCTTAACGCAGAGACGCTTGCCTGGGTGCAGGCGTCTCTTTGTTTATTTGGCCTTACGCCCTCTAGATTTTAGGAGTCGATGCATGGCCGCCACGTCTGTCTCGCTCGGAACTTACTGGCGCAAGCGGCTGCGACCCCGCTTGAAGCCGCTCCCTTATCTGCTCATCCTGCCTACGGTCTATTTTGTCTACCTGTTCACCATTCTGCCCACCTACAAGGTGCTGCGCGACAGCCGGATCTACCTCCATCCCAACCGGCCCGCCCGGCCTGTGATGACCGACCTGCAACTGCCGGGCATCACCCCGGCCCAGCGCAGCATTCGCGGTCCCTATGACGTCGGGTGGGCGTACTTCCGCGCGATGGCCGATCCCGACACCACGATCGGAGATCGCTTTTTCCGGGTGATGGGCAACACCCTGGTCTACGTCGCCACGACGGTGCCGATCAGTATGCTGCTGGCCTTCATGTTCGCCGTGCTGGTGAACCGCAAGGTACGGGGGATCGGGCTGGCGCGGATCGCGTTTTTCTATCCGACCATGCTGCCGATGGTCAGCGCGGCGACCATCTGGCTGTTTTTCTTCACGCCCGACTACGGGCTGTGGAATGCCGCGCTGCGCTTCTTCGGCTATCACGGCGCGGAGAACTGGGTCATCAACCCCCACCTGGCCCTGGCGGCGCTGATCATCGTGGCGATCTGGAAAAATGCCGGTTACTTCATGATCTTCTATCTCGCGGGGCTGCAAAACCTGCCGGAAGATGTCTATGAGGCGGCGGCGCTGGACGGCGCGAACTGGCTGACTCAGATGTTTCGCATCACGCTGCCGCTGCTGCGCCGGACCACGCTGTTCGTCAGCGTGATCGCCGTGATCGGCGCTTTCCAGACCATCGATCATGCCCTGGTCATGACGTACGAGCTGGTCACGGGCGAAGCCGACCTGCTGCTTTATGAAATTTACCAGCAGCGGTTCCTGTTCCAGGACTACGGCCTGGCCAACGCGCTGACGGTCGTCATGATCGCCATGCTGCTCGGCCTGACCGTCGTCAATTTTTTGATCTCGGAGCGCGACAATGAATAACCCCACCTTATCGGTCAAGCGCACCCGGCTGGCGGGCTGGCTGGCGACGGGGCTTACCTTTGCCATCGGCCTGGTGTGGGCCGTGCCGATCCTGTGGGCGACGGTGGTGTCCTTCCGCCCGCCCGACGACGACCTGGGACGCGGGGACGTGTGGTTCGGCCACAGCCTCACGCTGGACAGCTACCAGAAGGCCACCCGCCTCGCGCCCTTTTTCCCCGATCTGGATCAGGGCGGGCATTCGTACTACGCCAACACGCTGGAATGGGTGCTGCTCACGCTGGTCGTGCAGACCGTGACCGTCACCCTGGCGGGCTTCGCCTTCGCCCACTTTGATTTCGTCGGCAAGAAGTTCTTCTTCTACTTCATCTTGATGCAGATGATGATCCCGACGGCGGTGCTGCTGGTCCCGAACTTCGTCACCATCCGCGAGTTTTCGACCGCCACGCTGGGCCTGCCCAAAGCCATCTATTACCACAAGTTTTCGCTCTACGACACGCCGCTGGCTATCGCGCTGCCCTACTTCGGATCGGCGTTCGGCACGTTTCTGATGCGCCAGGCGTTTTTGGGCGTCCCGCGCGATCTGGTGGACGCGGGCATCGTGGACGGCTGCCGCTGGTGGCAGTTGCTACGGCACGTCTACCTGCCGCCGAGCTGGCCGTCGCTGATCGCATTCGGGCTGGTGAGCGTGAGTTTCCACTGGAACGAGCTGCTGTGGCCGCTGGTCGTGACCAGCGACAAAGCCCGCCCGCTGACGATGGGCCTGCTGCGCTTCACGCAGCTCACCGACATCGGCGCGCAGTGGTCGCTGGTGATGGCCGCGACGATGATCATCATCGCGCCCCTGCTGATCGCGTTCCTGGTCTTCCAGCGCCAGTTCATCCAGAGCTTCCTGTACTCGGGGGTGAAGTAGGTCAGCCTGCCCCAGATTCTTGACCGATGTATAATACCGTAGAGGGAATTCGGCGGGAAAAGGGGTAAGGATGATCCGGAAATTCAGTTTGGTGATCGGGGCGCTGATCGTGCTGATCGGCGTGGGCGTGCTGCCGGTGATCGCGCAGGATGGCAGTACGCCCGCGACGCACGTCGTGCAGCCCGGCGAGAACCTGTTCCGCATCGCACTGCACTATAACATAAGTCTGGACACTCTGATGGCCGCCAACGGGTTGAGTGACCCGAATCTGGTGGTCGTCGGGCAAACCCTGGTCATCCCCGGACAGGCTCCGGCGGCACAGCCCACCCTCCCCGCGGTCAGCGCGCCCACCGGAGAGGATGTTACTTATACGGTCGCGGCGGGCGAGCGGCTGCTGCAAATCGCGCGCCGCTACGGCGTCAGCCTGGATGCGCTGATCGCCGCCAATCACCTCGTCAATCCCGATCTGGTCGTCGCGGGACAGGTGTTGATCATCCCAGGTGGCAGCGCCGCTGCCGCCACCACGGACGACCCCGCGGCGAGTGCCATATCCACCCCGGCGCTCGTTCAAGAGGCCGAAGCCGCACCCGATCTGGGCATTCTCCCCGCCACCGCGGATGAACTCGCTGCGAGCACCGTATCCCCCCCGGCGCTCGTTCAAGAAGTCGAAGCGGTCCCGACTGAACCTGCGCTCTCCGCCCCGGACCTGGGCATCCTGTCCCCAGGGGCGGCGGAGTGGCTGATACATTCCACGATCCTGACAGTCGATGGCCCGGCCATGCGCAAGGTGTATCTGCGCGGGCTGGCGCTGGGCAACAATCCGCACGCTTTCGCCAAGATCGGCGACTGCAACAGCGAGCCGCCCTTTTTCCTCACCAAGTTCGACCGCGGCGAATATGACCTGGGGATGTACGATCTCCAGCCGGTGATCGATCACTTCGCGGGATCGTTCGGACGGACCAGCGCCGCCGTGTGGACGGGCAATCACGCCTGGGCGGTGTTCGATGCCACCTGGTCCAACCCGGCCCTGTGCCAGCCCGGCGAAACGCCCATCGAATGTGAATTCCGCGTCCAGCGTCCCAGCCTGGTGCTGATCCGGCTGGGGACCAACGAGGCCGGGCAGACCGCCATGTTCGAAGAAAACCTGCGCAAGATCATCGAGTTCGCGCTGGAACGGGGCGTGATCCCGGTGCTGGGCACCAAAGCCGACCAACTGGAAGGCAGCGACGAAATCAACGACACCATCCGGGCGCTGGCCGCGGAGTACGATGTCCCGCTGTGGGATTTCGCGAAAGCGGCGGCGACGCTGCCCAATCGCGGCTTGCAGGCCGACGGCTTTCACATGACCTGGGCGCCGCTCAACTATGGAGATGCTACGACGCTGAACTACGGCCACCCGCTGCACAACCTGACCGCGCTGCTGGCCCTGGACGCCGTCTGGCACGCCGCGATGTATTGAGAGTGATCAGTTCTTAGTTTTTGGTTAAACTAGGGTCATTCATCCTACGCAGCCCAGGAGTTTGATCCATGCCAGTCAGTGAACGGGTGGCCCGCCTGCGACAGCAGAGTCTCGACGCGGTACCGTCGCTTTCGTCCGAACGTGCCGAGCTGATCACGGCATTCTATCGCCAGCAAACCGCGAAGCTCTCCGCGCCGGTCGAGCGCGCCCGCGCCTTCGAATACTACGTCGAACACCGCACCATCTGTATCAACGACGGCGAGTTGATCGTCGGGGAAAAAGGCCCCG
>CAYRWY010000360.1:0-6151 GCA_964427955.1 uncultured Anaerolineaceae bacterium | reverse complement strand
AACGGAGTTAGAGAGGGGGAAGTGATCTCCTCTTCTTCCCTCGCTGGCGGGGCCGGAGAGGGGAGAAGAGGTTGGGGGATGAGAGGTGAGGCCGAACGAGCATAAAGGCCTACTAACAACTGAAAACTGCCCACTGTCAACTCTTACGGCATACAGTCAAAATCGGCCAGGCCGTCGGCGGTATGCTTGAGCGCATCCTCGGCGGACTGCTCGCCCGCCAGCGCCTTGTGGACCTCGGCGGACGAGATGTCCACGAAATCGCCGTACCAGGTCAGCATCGAGAGGCCGCGCACCGCGCCCAACTGCGCCGAGAAGTCCGCCCAGTAGGGACGCAGCGCCGTCAGATCGGGATCGGTATAGAGCGCGGTCCAGATCGGCAGCAGGCCGATTTCTTGCGCCAGGACTTTGTTGGTTTCCTGGCTGGTCATGAACTCGATGAACTTCCAGGCCGCGTCTTTGTGCTCGGATTTAGCCGGGATGGCGTAGGCTTCGGGCAGGGTCAGGGACGGGCCATCGCTGGGAACCTTGCCGACTTTGATCTGACCGGCCACGCTGGACAGCGTAGGATCGTCGGCGTAGGTCAGCAGCCCGGCGATCCCCTGCGGCAGGAACAGCGACTTACCGCTCAGGAAGACATCCTGCGAGGCGGCCTGGTTGTAGGTCAGGCCCGCCGGATCGGAGATGCCGTTCTTGAGGGTGTCGATCATGAAGTTCAGCGCGGCCAGGGTCTTTTCGTCCTGGTTGAACAGGAAGCAGCCCTGATCGTCCACGATCTCGCCGCCGAAGGCATAGGTCCAGAAGTGGAACTCGTTGCCGAGCGACCATTCCTGGTTCCAGAAGGGGGCCATACCCCAATCCACGACTCCGGCTTTTTGCGCGGCTTCGCTCTGCGCGATCAGCTCGTCCCAGGTGGCGGGCGGCGCGTCGAAACCGGCCTCGGCCAGCTTGGCGGCATTATAATAGAAGAAGCGGGTGTCGTTGTTCCACACCACGCCCGCGAGCGAGCCATCGGGGCAGGTGAACAGATCGACCAACCCCTGGATCATGCCGTCAGTGTAACCGGCGGGCACGTAGTCGTTGAGCGGCGTCACCCAGCCCGCGCCGCACCACTGCGCGACCCACGAGTTGTCGAACTCGACCACGTCGTAGGCTTTGCCTTCGGTCGCCAGTTCGGGCACGACTTTGGCCGCGACCGAGTCCCAGTCGCTCTGGATCAGGTTGACGGTGATGCCCGACTGCTTTTCGAATTCGTGGATGCGCGCCTCGAAGGCCCCGGTCAGATCGGCTTCGTGCTTGGGGAAAATGACCGTAATCGTCTCGTCCGCGCGGGCGACATTGGAGCGCAGCGTCCCGGACGCGGTGACGACCATCGCCACCACGAGCAGCACCAGGATAAACAAACGACCTTTTTTCATGAGAAAATCTCCTTATAAACTCTATCGTTTTATCTGTGCGCGTTGTTGATTAATTGTAGTATATTTCCACTCCGAATTTCGCGCAATATGCTACGTTTCAATCGAATTCAAGCCAATTCGTGCACCGGAGGCCGGGAAAAGTTTCGTCTGAATACGTCACCCCCTCTCCATTCGAAATTTCAGGGGCGGACAGGTGGGTCAAAAGCGTTGAGCACGCAAAAAGTTGCTGCGTTTTACCTCACCCCCCGGCCCCCTCTCCACCCGGTGGCGAGGGGGAGTGGCGCGGGGGAAACGTCGGTGTAGAGGCGCCGCTTGCTGCGCCCTGACTGAAAAGAAAAGTAAAAGTTCGCCCGCGAACCAACCGCCCATCTTCGCGTGGAATACTCCGATGACAGAAGCTTCAGATCGCGAACGACCAAAAGCCAGAGGTACGCCATTGAAAACGCGGCGCGGCTATGCTACAATGCTCCCCGCTTCGGCGGCTTAGTCCGCCTTAACACCAGGTCAATCCACCGGTGCGTGACTGCGCCGCACGATAATATTGATAAGGAATCGTCCGATGACCGACTTGCTGAATGCCATCAAGGCTCAACCCTCGACCGAACACCCGCAGCTTCGCCCCGGTGACACTGTGCGCGTACACGTGCGCATCGTGGAAGGCGAACGCGAACGTATCCAGATCTTCAACGGCACCGTGATCCGTCTGCGCGGCGGGCATGGCGAAGCGAGCTTCACCGTGCGCCGTATCGCCAGCCACGGCATCGGGGTCGAGCGTACGTTCCCGCTGGCCAGCCCGCGCATCGAGAAGATCGAAGTCGTGCGGCATGGCAAGGTGCGCCGCGCCCAGTTGTATTACATGCGCAACCGTTCCGGCAAGGCTGCTCGCCTGAAAGAACTGCGCGAGAACTAAGCGGCGCTCGCGGTGCGTGCGTATGACAGCCTATCCCTGATGTGGTAGGCTTTTTTTGATTCTAGCTCTCCATGCGAAAGCTCGCGGCGACGCCGTCCAGCAGAGTACGCGCCGTCTCGTCGAGATCCTCCGGCGGGACCGTGAAGCCCAGGTAGTAGATCTGATCGGTGCCCACCACGCCGTAGACGACGTGTTCCAGGTCCGAACTGAAGATCACATGTTGGACGGCCTGCGTCAGGTCCAGGCGCACGGCTTCTCCGGCGGGCAGCGCGACCGGCTCCGCCGCCGTGACCGTATGGCCTTCCTGCTCGAACTGGAAGCTCATCATTTCCTTCAGCAGCGTGGGCGACAGCCGCCCGGTGCCGCGATCCGCGTGCCAGACCTCGCACAGCGTGCCATTTTCCATATCAATCAGGTATAAGTCCGGAGTCTCCGAAGTCAACGCCACGTTCTGGATAAAGTCGTCGGAGTCCATTTCATAAAGTTTGGCCAACGCGTCGAGCAGCACGCCGTTCGAGTACACGCCATCCGCCGCGACCCACCCGGGCGGCGTATCGAGCGAAAATCCGGTGCCGGTATGTTCGACCCACAGGGCGGGATCTTCCGTCTTGCTGGGGAGAGTCGGTTCCGGCGTGGGCGGGACCAGTTCGGCCAGGGTGCTGTGGACGTAGACGGTGCTGCCGTCCAGCTCGACCTGGAGCCACTGGTCGCTGTCCGCCAGGGCATCACCCGCGACCGTCGCGCTGACGGTGAGCGCCGTCCCCGGATCGAAGGTGTGGACGATGGCGCAGGCCAGGCGAGGGCAGGCGCGCGCATTGATCGGCTGGCTGCCGGTCACGAGATAGGTCCGGGGGCTGTCCTGGGCGTGGATCACCGCGGGAAGACTGCACAGGATCGCTCCCACCAGGGCGATCCGCATCCAACGAGGCATTTTCGGTTTCCTTTCTGCTAGTCTACGGTCGGGGGACGTTCTAGCCGAACGCGGCGCGAGGGGCAGTGGACGACCTGGGCGCTAGAACTCCTTCCATCAAATCACGAAATCTATTAGCTGAGAAGTTGCAATCGCTGATGATTGAGATTCTGGGTCAGGTGTGCGATCATTAGGGTGCAGGATGAACTGAAAAAGATAGCTGAGGCGGGACCATGAGCGCAGTTCAGGATCGTTTGCCGGTTGATGTACCAGTAGAGGAGATCGCGGCGTTCTGTCAGCGGTGGCAGATTAGCGAGTTTGCCCTGTTCGGGTCGGTGCTGCGCGACGATTTTGGCCCGGAAAGCGATATTGACGTGCTGGTGACGTTTGCGCCGGGCGGCATTCGCACCCTGTCAGCCATCACACAGATGCAAGAGGAGATCGAAGCCCTGTTCAATCGACCGGTGGACCTGGTGGATCGCCAGAGCATCGAGCGCAGTCCCAACTATCTGCGCCGCAAAGCCATTCTCAAGTCGGCCAGGACGGTCTACCATGCCGCGTGACCTGACCTACGTGCTGGATATTCTCATCGCTGCCCGCCATATCCAAACGTAGGTGGCTGGCATGGATCGTCCGACCTTCGACCAGGATCTCAAGACCCAGGATGCCGTGATCCGGCGGGTAGAGATTATCGGTGAGGCGACGCGGCGGTTGTCTCTAGAATTCCGCGCGGCACACCCGGATATTCCCTGGCAGGCGATGGCCGGGATGCGCAGCCGGTTGATCCATGACTACGACGAGGTAAGCCTCAACCTGGTGTGGGACGTGATCCAGCAGGACATCCCCACCTTGATCGCCCAGGTTGAACCTCTGATTCCGCCCGACGAAGCGGACGAAGACGAATAATCGGTTCGGTGTAACGTCTGCGGCGAGATACAAACGGCGGCCCGCCAGGGCCGCCCAGAAAAACAGCGAGCATCAGACAGCAGAAAAAACTAGACCTCGATCTCGACGGCGAGCGCGACGGCTTCCCCGCCGCCCAGGCATAGGCTCGCGACGCCGCGCTTGAGATCGCGCTGCTGGAGGGCGTGGATCAGCGTGATCAGCACGCGCGCGCCGGACGCGCCGATGGGGTGGCCGATGGCGATGGCGCCGCCGTTGACGTTGACTTTCTCCATCGGGATCGGGTGGCCGTCGCGAGCCAGGCCCTTGAGATCGGCGAGCGCCTGCGCGGCAAAGGCTTCGTTGATTTCCAGCAGATCGACGTCGTCCATCGTCCAGCCCGCCTGATCCAGCGCCTTGGGGATGGCGTGGATGGGCGCGGCGAACAGCCATTTTGGCTCGACGGCGGCCTGCCCATAGCCCACGATGCGGGCCAGCGGCTGGTGGCCGTGCTGCTCGGCGTATTCGCGGCTGGCGACGACCACGAACGCGGCGCCATCGTTCAGGCCCGGCGCGTTGCCCGCCGTGACGCGGCCATCGCTCAGGAAGGCGGGCTTGAGCCTGCCCAGGATCTCCATGCTGGTGTCGGGGCGGATCGATTCGTCGGTGTCGAACAGGGTTACTTCCCCTTTACGGCCCTTGAATTCCACCGGGGCGATCTCGGCCTTGAAGCGCCCGGCCTGCGTGGCGGCGTGCGCGAGCTGGTGGCTGCGGCAGGCTAACTCGTCCATCTGCTGGCGGGTGATGTCGAATTCCTGCGCGATGAATTCCGCCGCTTCGCCCATGATCCAGCCCTGGATGTGATCGAACAGGCCATCCCACATCACGGAATCGACCATCTCGAAATGGCCGTACTTGTGACCCTGGCGGCCTTTCAGGTCCATGAAGGGCGCGTTGGTCATGCTCTCCGCGCCGCCCGCCAGGTACAGGTCGCCGTCGCCCGCGCGGATCAGCCCGGCGGTCAGCATGACCGCTTTCAGGCTGCTGCCGCACGCCTTGTTGATAGCCAGCCCGCCGACGTGCGGGGGCAGCCCGGCGCCCAGCGAAATCTGGCGCGGGACGGCCTGGCCGCTGCCTGCCGGGACCACCTGGCCGACGATGGCTTCGTCGAAATTATTGGGATCGGCCCCGCTGCGCTGGATCGCCGCTTTCGCCGCGATCTGTCCCAACTGGGCGGCAGTGAAGGGCGTCAGCGCCCCCAGGAGCTTGCCCTGGGCCAGCCGCGCCCCGCCGAGGATCACTGCTTCGCGTGCCGATTTACGTTTTTTAGCCATGCTCAATCATCCTTTCAAATAACGTGGTGGAGACAAAGTTTTTAGTTGTAGTTGACAGTCACCCCCCGACCCCCTCTCCACCCGGTGGCGAGGGGGAGCAGCGCGGCGGAAACGTCGCGGTAGGGGCGTTTGCTGGCTGCGTCCTGGGCAGAGCTTGCTCTGCCCCTACGATTCAATTTTTCCGCCCTCAGCCCTCCCACACCGCGCGAAGCTGCCGGAACGTGTCGTCCAGCAGGTCGGGGATCACCCGCGCGCCGCCGATCACGGTCATAAAGCCGCTGTCGCCGTCCCAGCGCGGCACGATGTGAAAGTGAAAATGATCCGGAATCCCGGCCCCGGCCCCGGCCCCGATGTTCGCGCCGACGTTGAACGCTTTGGGACGGTAGACGCGGCGCAGCGCTGCCAGCGCCTTGTTGGTGGTCAGCATCAGGTCGGTCAGCGTGGCGGCGGGCAGTTCTTCCATCGTCGGCACGTGGGCATACGGGATGATCAGCAGGTGGCCGTTGTTGTAGGGATACATGTTCAGCGCCGCGTAGACGTGTTCCGAGCGCGCGACGATGTACTCATGCGCGTCGAAATCGGGATCGGACGACTCGCGCCCCTTGATGCAAAACACACAGCCGTCATACTGCTTGCGATCTTCCCCGCGCAGATAGGGCATTCGCCAGGGAGTCCAGAGAATAGGATCGTCCATTTCAAA
>CAYRWY010000359.1:0-6179 GCA_964427955.1 uncultured Anaerolineaceae bacterium | reverse complement strand
AGTGCGGTGAGTGTGCTAAATTCTTTCTCAGGTATTGCACATGAGGAGAATACAGCCATGCCATCGATTGGAGAACAGGCCCCCGATTTTGCGCTGAAGAATCAGGACGGCAAAACGGTCAAGCTCAGCGATTTTCGCGGCAAGAAAGTGGTGATCTTTGCGTATCCGAAAGCCGGTACCCCAGGCTGCACCACCCAGGCGTGCGGGTTTCGGGACCAGTTTCCCCGCATCCAGAGCGCCAACGCCGTGGTGCTGGGCCTGAGTCCCGACGAGGTCGAGGACCTGCTCAAATGGAAAGCCGAGGAACATCTGCCCTACGATCTGCTGTCCGACCCGGAACATGCCATTTTGGAAGCATGGGGCGCATGGGGCGAGAAGTCGATGTACGGCAAAACGTACATGGGGGTGATCCGCTCGCATTGGATCATCGACGAACAAGGGGTGGTCGCCGACGCGCAGGTGAAGGTGACGCCCGAAAAAAGCGTAGAGCTGGCCACAAAGTTTATCGAACAGTGAAGCAGAACCCCCTCTTCAGTCACTGGAAGAGGGGGTTTTTGATTCACGCGGTAACGGCGTAGACCACGGCGATCACCAACCCCACGGCATACAGTGCCGCCAGGGAAGCCCAGCGCCGGATCGGGTTGTTGTCTACCACCCGCAGCCCACCCTCTGCCGTCGGGTCACGCTGGACGTTATAAGCCGGGCCGATCAAAAACGTCAGGATCATGCCCCCGACCAGCCCGCCGATGTGGGCGGCATTGTCGAGGCGGAAATTGCTGACGCTGGAGGGTAGAAAACCCAGCGTCAGGTTGAAGATCAGCAGAAAAACAAGCTGGTTGAGGTGCCGCCGCCCCATCGTGCCGTGCAGCGCGCGATGCTGGTAGAAGTACACCATCTCCGCGCCAAACAGCGCGAAGATCGCCCCCGAAGCTCCCAATGACGGTGCCGGTGTGAAAATGAAGCTGGCCAGCGACGCCGACAACCCTCCCAGAAAATAGATCACCAGGAAGCGGGCCCGGCCAAACAAGGCTTCGATGTCCCGCCCCAAAATGTAGAGCGAATACCCATTGACCAAAATATGGGTCAGGTTCAAGTGCAGGAACATCGAACTGAGCAGGCGATAATAATCCCCGTGCTTGATGGCGTCATTGACTTTGGCCCACCGGTCAAAAAAGCTGACCTGGTTGGCGGGCGAGAGGCCGAAGAAATACATAAAGATGAGCACGTTGGCCGCCAGCAGCGCATAGGTAAAGCGCGGCTCGGTCACCTTCATGCGCACGTACACCTGGCGCGGTCCGGACGGGGTGCCGGGTGGCTCGGACGACGATGAAGGAGGTTGATAGCGATAGGTCATAGTCCGGAAGCCGCCTGCTTATTTCTTCAGCCGCGGGTCCAATACATCCCGCAGCCCATCGCCGAGCAGATTGAAGCCGAGCACGATCAAGATGATCGTCACGCCGGGAAAGACCATCACCCACCACATGCCGGAGGCCAGGGATTGGCGGCTCTCCGCCAACATCTTCCCCAACTCAGGATAGGGAGGCTGCTGGCCCAGGCCCAGAAACCCCAACGCAGCCGTCTCGATCACAGCGGTGCCTAACCCGAGGGTGGCCTGCACGATCAAGGGTGCCAGGCTGTTGGGCAGAACGTGGCGAAACACAATGCCTCCAGACCGCGTGCCTAAGCTGCGAGCAGCGGTGACATACTCGGTGTTGCGAATGGAGATCGCCATCGAGCGCGCCAACCGGGCGAAAACCGGAATCTGGGTGACGGCCACCGCGATCATCCCGTTGCGCAAGCTGGGACCGACCACCGTCACCAGGGCTACCGCCAGCAGCAGCGACGGAAAGGCCAGAATCACTTCCATCAGGCGCATCAGAATGCTGTCCGTCCAGCCGCTCACGTACCCCGCGAACAGGCCCACCAGCGATCCCAGAATCAACGAAATCGTGACCGACACCACGCCTGCTTCCAGCGAGGCCGACATGCCGTGTCCCACCCGCCGCATGATGTCACGCCCGTTTTTGTCCGTGCCAAAGGGATGTTTACACTGCATCTCGCCGAAAGAGACGTTGGCTATAGAATCGCTGAGATACGAGCGCACCACACCGACGATACAATCGGGCGGCGTGTAGCGGGCGGGCAGATCGCGGTCGCGCAGCGCGTTATAGTTGTTGAACAGTGGGACGCCAATGGCCAGCAGAACGATCGCAATCGAAATCACACCGCCGACCCGCGCACTGGGGCTACGTCTCAGCCGCCGGAGAAAATCCCAGGCTAAGGTCAACTGATCCGTAATCCATTCGCGCCGTGTCGTGGTGAGCGAGTTTTTTTTCAAGGAAACAGGCTTAGAGTTATCCATAGCAGATTCAGTACCTTATGCGCGGATCGATCACGGCGTAGAGCAGGTCAACGGTCAGGTTCGCCACAATATAAATGACAGCGATGATCAGGGTCATCGCCTGCACAATGGTGTAGTCCCGAGCTTCAATCGAGTCAAACAGCCATTTGCCGACGCCAGGCCAGGAGTAGATCGTTTCCGTCAGCACCGCGCCCGACAGCAGCGTACCCAGTTGCAGCCCGATAATGGTCACCACCGGCAGCAGGGCATTACGAAAGGCATGGTTGACGATCACCGCGCGCGGGCGCAGCCCCTTGGCCTGGGCGGTACGGATGTAATCCTGGTTCAACACTTCCAGCATGGCCGAACGGGTGATGCGGGCGATCACGGCCAGCGGGATGGTCGCCAGGGTAATCGAAGGCAAGATCAGGTGTTCCAACGCATCTTTGAAGGCGTGCCAGTTGCCATCCAGCAGCGCATCGATGGTATTCAGGCCCGTCACTTTGGGAATCTCGACGCCCGAACTCAGCCGCCCGACAAACGGCAGCCATTGCGTTTCGACCCCCACCAGGAAAATCAGCAGCAGCCCCAACACAAAGATCGGCATTGAGACGCCGAATAAGGCCCCAAACATACTGATGGTGTCCAGGATCGAATTGCGCTTGACGGCGGACAGAATGCCAATCGGGATGCCCACGAGCGAGGCCAGCATGAGCGACATCAGCGACAGTTCGACCGTGGCCGGGAAACGATGGCTTATCTCCGTCGAGATCGGGATGTTGCCGCGCACGGTATTGCCCAGGTCCCCCTGAAGCACGTAGCTTATCCAGATGAAATACTGCTCATAGAGCGGCTTATTCAGTCCAAGCTGTTGGCGCAGAGCCTCGACGTTTTCTTGCGTGGCGCGTTCACCTAATATCGTGACGGCTGGGTCGCCGGGGATAAGATGAATCAGCATGAACACCAGGATCGATACGCCCACCACTACGGGGAGCGACTCGATAATGCGTCGCGCGAGATATTTACCCATACTTTAGTCCTATGCGGTCCAAGATAATGGGGGCAGATTGTAGCGGCTATCCGTTTTTGCAACAACATAAGCCGTCGGTAATAAACACAAGGGTTTCAGCGCGGCATCTGGCGCAGAAAAACCTCGAAGTGGTCCAGGGCTTCCGGCAGGTTACGGCGTCCGAAGCCCAGCCTGAAATAGTTGCCCTCCAGTTCGAACTGGGACGCAGGCACGATCATCACGACCTGCTGGTGAACCAGTTCTTCCGCCAACTGCTCAACCGGCATCGGGTGTACAAGCTCCACCATCGTGAGCGTTCCGGCTCTCGGTCGCTGCCAGGCCAGGAGCGCGGTATGGCGAGCGAAGAAAGCATCCAACAGGGACAGGTTCGCGCGCAGGATACCCAGAGTCCGTTGGATGAGGTCTTCCTTCGCCGCCAAGGCGATGATCGCCAGGATTTCGCTGGGGGCGCTGCTGCAAATCGTCGTGTAGTCTTTGAATGCGGTGAAGCGCTGCATCAAAGCGGCGTCCCGGGTAACCAGCCAACCCACCCGCAAGCCGGGAAGCCCGAAGGTCTTGGACAAGCCGCTCAGCGACACCGCCCGCTCGTAGACCTCACACGCCGCGGGCAAACGATCTCCGGCCTCGTATTCCGACCACCGGTACATTTCATCCGAGAACACCCAGCAGTGGTGCTGTCGCGCCAGGTCGATCACATGCTGGAACTGCTCCTGGGTGAGCATGGCCCCGGTAGGGTTGTGCGGAAAGTTGATGACGATCAGTTTCGTGTTCGGCTGGATGAGATCCGCAAGCTGCGCAGGATCGAACTGCCAGGGGCCTGACTGCGGGGTCCACCGGGAGAGAGTACAGCCGATGCTCTGCGCCACTTGATAGAGAGATTGGTAGGCCGGATAGCTCACGATCACATGATCACCGGCTTGCAGCAGGGAATTCATGGCGATGAAGATCCCTTCCTCCGGCACGACTTCGAGGACGTGAACCGCCTCGATCCCCTCATAAAGCTGGGCAATGGCGTCCAACAGCAGGGGATGTCCTTTGGATTCCGTATAGCCCAGCCGCAGCTCGTCCCACAAAGTCCGGTGCGCGGCGCTGGCGTATGACAGCAGTTCGGGGACGGTCATCGATTCGCCATCCGACGAACTGAGCAGGTACTTGACGGCGAATTCATACCGGGCGAAAAAACGTTCCAATTTAAAGGGTTCAAGCTGCATGGAAATCCGGCCTCCTGTTCGGTCTAGATACAACCAGCGCCCGATGAAGACACCAGGGTTACCCTCCTGGCGAGCACCAGCCAGTTTATATGCCTTCGGATCGGGAGCAAGTTTATAATCGACGTGAAGACGCAGCGCAATGGGGCGAGAAACAAAAAAACCAGCGTTGCTGCTGGTTTCCTGTGGCGTGCCTGGGGGGATTCGAACCCACGGCCTCTTGTTCCGTAGACAAGCGCTCTAATCCACTGAGCTACAGGCACAATTTAGTGTGTCGTAAATGATAGCATACGGCAGGGCATTTGACAAGGGTCTTGGCGCTGGTAAAATACCGCCGATCTACGATCAACAAGCACGAAGAAAAAAATCTAAGAGGCGAGCTATGTGGAGTGAGTTGAGACAGACCGCCTGGAAGCGCTGGGAGATCATCGGCCAGGTCTACGGCGACATCCAGGCGCGTGTCTTTGCGGTGTTGTTCTATTTCACGCTATTCGTTCCTTTCGCGTTGGCAGTACGGCTGTTGAGCGATCCTTTGCAGCTTCGGAAGTCGCCGGCGCATTGGCTGGATAAAGCCCCAGTCGGTAAGACCCTCGACGAAGCGCGGAGGCAGTTTTAATGGATATTCTGGGCGTTTCCTGTTTTTATCATGACTCAGCCGTCGCCCTGCTACGCGATGGCGAAATTGTCGCCGCCTCGATGGAGGAGCGGTTAACGCGCAAGAAGCACGACAACGGTTTCCCGGCGCAGGCCATTGCGTTCTGCCTGGAACGCGGCGGGATCAAGGGACCGGACCTCGACTACGTCGTCTTCTATGAAAAGCCGATGGTCAAGGTGGGACGTATCCTGCAAACGTCGCTGGGCACCTTCCCCCGGTCGTGGGAGTTCTGGCGCGAAGCCATCACCGCCTACATCAGCGAGAAGATGTGGATCAAGTCCCTCTTGCAGCAGCATCTCGGCGTACCGGCGGAAAAAATTTTGTTCTGCGATCATCACATGTCGCACGCTGCCAGCGCCTTCTTCGCCTCCCCCTTTGAAGACGCTGCCGTATTGACGGTGGACGGGGTCGGCGAATGGACCACCACGACAATGGGCCACGCCACCGCTAACTGGAACGGCAAAGGCGAAAACAAAATCGACTTGTTCTGGGAACAGCGTTTCCCCCACTCGATCGGCCTGCTGTACTCCGCTTACACGGCGTTCCTGGGTTTTGAAGTCAACGAAGGTGAATACAAAGTCATGGGCATGTCACCCTATGGCGAGCCTAAATTTGTGGACGAGGTCAAAAAGATGATCACAATCCACGATGACGGCAGTTTCCACCTGAACATGGACTATTTCTCCTTCCACTATTCGGCTCATCACAGCTTCAACGGCAAATTTGCTAACGTGTTCGGCGGGAAACCGCGCAAGCATGGCGAAGACTTCTTTACCGCGAAGAGTGCCCCTCATCGCACAGGGGAAAAAGAAGCCATGCAGCAAAACCAGTATTACGCCGACATTGCAGCCAGCATCCAGGTCGTAACCGAAGAAGCGATCCTAGCCATGGCGAACGCGCTGTATAAGAAGACGGGCGCGAAAAACCTGGTAGTGGCAGGTGGCG
>CAYRWY010000358.1:0-6192 GCA_964427955.1 uncultured Anaerolineaceae bacterium | reverse complement strand
TGCAGCAGCCGTTCGGTCAGGGCGTCTTTTTCGCGGCGCAGCCGGACCTCGGACAGCGCGCGATTCATGGAATCCAGCATCTCATCGACGGTGTACGGCTTTTTGACGTAGTCGCGCACGCCCTTGCGATAGACCTCGATGGCGATCTCTTCGGAGCCGTGAAAGGTCATCAGGATGACGGGAATATCCAGCCCTTCGAGCTTCAGCCGGTCCAGAACCTCCATCCCGTTCATGCGCGGCATTTGCAGATCCAGCAGGATGATGTCGGGATGATGGCGGTGGATCAGGTCCATCGTCTCCAGGCCATCCCGCGCGATCAGGGGGATGAAACCGTTGGGCCTCAGGATGTAATCGACGATGAACTCGCGATTATCCTTCCCATCGTCTGCCACCAGCACAGTCACTTGTTCGTTGTTCACGGCGTGGCCCTCAACCATTTTCCGCCGAGTATAGTGTAGATTGAAAAATCGAGCTACCCAGGATCGTTTATACTGTTAATATCTGACCCTATTTCAGGAGGCGGCCATGCACTTCCCAAAAGCGCTAGTTCTGGTGGTCGTGTGCCTGCTGCCCATCAGCGGGTCCTGCCATAAGCAGTCAGTCCTGGCCCAGGACGCCCCCGCCGGAATCTGCGACGGCGCGATCTGCGGACCGTCCGGCGCGTTCACGGTGGACCAGTTCCCGACTCTGACGGCGCTGGAGTGGAGCGCCTTCCCTACCCCGGCGGATCGCGCGTATCAGCCCCAGGACGGCGGGCGAGCCTGGGTCGTCGCCCCCACCGGCAGCGATACCAATCCCGGCACGGCGGATGCGCCCTTCGCCACGATCTCGCAGGCCACCGAAGTCGCTCAGACCGGCGACGTGATCTGGGTGTCCGATGGAGAATATAAACTCGGCGGGGCGGACCTGTACGAAGGGCTGATCCTGGACACGCCGGGGATCACCCTGGCCGCGCAGACCGTCGGCGGCGCGATCCTCACCCCCGCCGCTCCCTACACGCAAATTGGCATCGCCGCCCGCGCCGACGACTTGATCGTCGATGGCTTCGTCGTGCACAACTTCCCCGGCGTGGGGATCGAGTTCGGGCGCACGGAGGCAGCGCCCCAGCGCCAGGCCCGGCTCCAACATCTGCGCGTCGAAGGATCGGAAGAAGGCATCCGCGCGGCCTACGGCGGCAACGGCACCCCCGTAATCGAAGGAATGCTGGTGTACGACGTATGGCTGCGCCAGATCAGCAGCATCGGGATGCAGTGCGGCGAAGGTCCGTGCCACGGGATGCGCTGGGAGGCGCTGCGCGTCGAGCTGCCGACCGGCGATACCGGCAACTCGGCGCTGGACGCGCTGGCGGTCGAATCCGGCGATAACGTGCTGGTGTTCAACGCCGACGTCAGCGGCGCTTCGGCGGACGGGATCGACCTCAAATCGACGCGCAGCGTGGTCGCCAACGTGATCGTGCACGACCTCGGGCGCAACGGGATCAAGCTGTGGCGGGGCGGCGACGTGATCAACGCCCTGGTGTACAACACCGACGCCGACGCGGCGCTGGTCTTCGAGACCGGTGCGCCCTACCGGGTGCTGAATACGCTGGTGGCGCGGCACAGTTGGGGCGAGAGCGCCTACGCCATGACAGTCGCCTACGACAGCCCGACCGAGCCGGGCCAGTTGGAGATCGTCAACAGCGTGTTTTACCAGAACTCCGGCGCGATCTGGGTGTCGCCCGCGTTCACGCTGAACGTGCAGCACTCGATCTTCTTCGGATCGGGCAACGGTCAGGAGCTGATCTGGGGCGATCTGGGCGTGGGCGAGCTGGATCAGCCGGTCAGCGCGCTGGAAGCGGCAGGCGGCGGATCGGCCAACCCCGGCTTCGTCGATCCGATCTTCGCCCACCCGGACGCGGGTGATTTTGCCTGGGATACCACCAGTCCCCTGTTCGACGCCGGGACGACGACGGCGGTCCCGCTGCCGGACTTCGACCTGTACGGTCGCCCGCGCGTGGTCGGCCTGAGTGTCGATCTCGGCCCGGTGGAGATCCGCCCCGCGCCGTAAAAATCGCCACCATCGCGTCGAAATCTTGTATTCCGACGCCTGGGTATGTTATACTTCCCGCATAGAACATATTTTCTATTTTTCTGAAGGAAAACATGAACGAGACCCTGCAAACCATCTGTCAGCTTCGTTCCATTCACGGCAACTTTTCCGAACAGGATATTTCCGAAGCCGATTTGATCCACATCCTGGAAGCCACCCTGCACGCCGCCAATGCTTCAGCGCGGCAGAGTTATTCGATCATCGTCCTGAAAGATCGCGAGACCATGCGCGACTTGCTCGCCTATCAAGGGAGCTGCGCCCTTGTTTTTTGCGTGGACTACACGCGCATCATGGCGGCGGCCCGCTATCTTGGGCACCAATTCGACAACGACGATATCATCGGCTTCATCACCGGCACCATTGATACCATGCTCGCGGCCCAAACGGCGGTCATTGCAGCCACATCGCTGGGCATCGATTCCTTGATTACGAATGCGCTGCACCGCCAGCCCCTTGACCGGGTTTACCAGGCCCTGAACCTTCCGGAGACCTCGTGCTTCCCTTTGATCACCGTCATCCTGGGCTATCCGCGCCAGGAGCCAACCTATGCCAAAGGCCGGTTGAGCCACAAATTCATCGTGCACTATGGGAAGTACAGCCCACCGACGGAGGAACAACTGGGGCAGATCGTGGCCGAATACGACGATCCTCAGCGCCATCTGGGGTTGATCGACGACTGGGAAGACCGGGGTTTCGAGCATTACCTGGATTGGTTCTATACCAAGTGGTCGGGTCAACCGGTCGCTGAGAAAATCCCTACCGGGAAAGTCCTGGAATTCCAGGAGCGCCTGATAAAAAGTGGCTTCTGGTGGTCAGCATCACCCCGCGCAAGCGCACGGTAAGCGCCCGGCAGGCATAGAGCAGGGGTCCAATTCGAGCGGGAATCCGGTGTACAATGGGGACAACTCTCGCACGCACACGATATTAAGGACTCAGCGTGACTCACGATCTCCGGCGCTGCCCTGCCTGCGGCGCATACGTCATGACGGGCGACGATGTCTGCCCGCGCTGCGACTCCCCGCTGAACACCGCCGGGGAGGATGAGACGATCCTGCCGGTGGATCGCTCTCTACTACCAACCACCGAACTGCCAGAAGTCGAAGCGGCTCCCGCGCCACTGGGCGACATCACCGCCGAAGACCCCCTGGACGAGACGGCGCCGGATGACACCGCCGGACTGGTGCCCACCGCCTCTCTGAGTGAAGCCGTGATCGACCGTGGAGACGAGGACACCGCCGAACAGCCAACGGCGGAATATATCCCCGCCGCCGAGACCGCCTACAACCTCCCGAAATACGTCGTGCCGCCCGCGCCGTACACCCCGCCGCCGGTGCGCGCGCCCATTCCCGATCCCGCGTGGATCACGCCGCCGCCCGCGCCGGTCTATGCGCCGCCGCCCACCTATGGGTACGCCGCGCCCCCGGTGGATCGTCTCCAACAACGCGTGCAGGTCTACCAGCATGGCGGCTATCACCTGAAGAACCGCACGCCGCACGCCGCCACGCTGACCCACGGCAAGGTGCTGGGCGTGACGGGCTGGCTGTTGGCCTTTCTCACGATCATCGGCGCGCTGTGGTATTTTCTGCTGGCGCTGCTGGGCGGCTTCCGGGCAGACCGGGTCTACATCACGCGCGAAGCGGACGGCAGCCTGTTCGAAGATGGCGCCGGGGCGGCGCACATCCGGCTCAAGCGGGCGCGGATCGGGCGGCGCTGGGCGATCTTCGGCAGCATGATTTTCGTCGTGTGCCTCGTGCTGGCGATCCTGCTGGGGATCGCCGGGGGGATCATCACCTCCCAGGAACGCTACCAGGCCGCGCTGCGCGAAGCTTATCCGGCGGTAACGCTGTTCGAGGAGCAGTTCAGCCACTCCGAAGCCGATCCCGACGACGTGGCGCTGGTCAAGGATGGCGCCGTCGCTTATGCGATCCTCGCCGGGATCGCGGGCGTGGGCGTCTGGGGCGGCGCGACCCTGTTCGTGATCGGCACCATCCACGCGGGCGCTTACCGCGTCTCCGTCCCTCCCCTGCCGGGCATGGAGTATTAGTTTCCCCTGGCCTCGACTCCCCCCAGTTGACCTGAATTCGAATTCGCCTTATTATAGTATTATGTGACAAGTTACTCCTGGGGAGGAGTAGGGGATGAAGCGGGGATGTCTGGTCCTTCTAATTTGCTTGCTTGTTTTCTGTCCGACCACTCTCAACACGCACGCCTGGCAAGGCATCCTGACACAGTCATCGGTCTTCGGACCACCCATCACGGCGGATAATGCCCGGCACATGACCGAGGTCGCGCGCCTGGGACGCGGGATGGTTCACCAGGTCGCCTGGGCACCGCGCGGCCACATCCTGGCCCTCGTCGGCGCGCGCAGCGTCTGGCTGTACGATACGCAGAGTTTCACCGACGCCCCGCGCCGCCTGGAAGCGACGGATGCACAGGCGACCCGCGTCGCGTGGTCCCCCAACGGGTCACGGCTGGTGTCGGGCCATGCCAACGGCAAGCTGCGGATCTGGGACCCGAATTCCGGCAGCCTGTTAGCGACCCTCGGCAGCACCGGCAGCGCCGTGAGCTGCATCGCGTGGTCGCCGGACGGCGGGCGCGTCGCGGCGGGCTACGAAGATGGACGGGTGCGCGTGTGGAACGCCGCCACGGGGGTGATGGTTGCGAGCATGTCCGGCCATACGCACCGCACGTCCAGTGTGAGCTGGTCGCCCGACAGCCGGCGGCTGGTGTCGGGCGGCGGTGATGAGCTGGTACGCGTGTGGGACGCCTCGTCCGGCGGCGCGGTCGCCGTGCTGCAAGGGCATACCAGCCCGGTGCTGAGCGTCGATTGGGCGCCGGATGGCAGCCGTCTGGTTTCCGGCAGTGAAGACAGCACGGTCCGCTACTGGAACGCTGGCGACTGGAGCCTCCTCACCGTCGTACAGGGGCACACCGGCGCGGTCGAGGCGGTGGATTGGTCGCCCAATGGCAAATATCTCGCGTCAGGCAGTTGGGATGGGAATGTGCGGCTGTGGGACCGGTCGGGCAATGCGGTCCGGCTGCTGTCCGGCCACACCAGTTGGGTGAACAGCATCTCCTGGGCGCCCGACGGGAACAGCCTGGCGTCCGCCAGTTCGGACGACGTGGTGCGGGTCTGGACGGCCTCGGGCTTTCCGCTGGCCGTGCTGGGCGGGCATACCGGCCCGGTCGAGGCGGTCGATTGGTCCCCGGATGGCGCGCGCCTCGCGTCGTCCAGTTGGGACGGCACGGTGCGGCTGTGGGATGCCACCACCAGCACACCGCTGATCGCGCTGGGCGGGCACATGAACTGGGCCGTCAACGTGGCCTGGTCGCCCAACGGGACGGAGCTGGCCTCGGCCAGCTATGACCACTGGGTGCGCGTCTGGGATACCCACACCGGGACGCTGGTCAACATCATCGGGGGACACTCGCGCGGCGTGCACGGGATCACCTGGTCGCCCGATGGAACGCGGCTGGCGTCGGCCAGCCTGGACGGCACGGTGCGCGAATGGGCCGCCGCGACGGGGGATCTGCTGGTCGTCCTGGGTGACGATCACCACGAGGCGATCTGGAGCGTGGATTGGTCGCCTGATGGTGGGTACCTCGCGGCGGGCACCTCCGACGGCCAGGTGCGCATCTGGCATGATTACGGCACCGCCGCCGCCCGCCTGGATGGCTGCCCCGGGCTGCTGACCAGCGTGGCCTGGTCGCCGGATGGATCGCTGATCGCCGCCGGGAGTTCCGAAGCGACGGTGTGCGTATGGGATACGCAATCCAGGCGGCTGCTGCGCCTGCTGAAAGGGCACACCTTGCCCATCGCCAGCGTGGCCTGGTCGCCGGATGGGATGCTGCTGGCGTCGGGCAGCATGGACGGCACGCTGCGCGTGTGGGATGCCAACGTTGGGATTATCCTCTCCGTGCTGAACGACCACACCGGCCCGGTCAACAGCGTGGCCTGGTCGCCGGACGGCACCTGCCTGGCCGCCGGGTACTGGGATACCTCGGTGCGGCTGTGGGGCGCGGCGCCCGAGGAGGACGGCGAAGGATTACCGGAGGGCTGAGGTTGAGCGCGGTTTAGCTCACCCCCTGGCCCCTCTCCACGCG
>CAYRWY010000357.1:0-6199 GCA_964427955.1 uncultured Anaerolineaceae bacterium | reverse complement strand
TGGGAGGCCGAACACCGCCTGATCCCGTATGACCTGGCGCAGGTACGCGCGGCGTTCGTGGAGAGCGGGCTGCTGGACGAGGGCGGGCCGGTCGCGCGGGCGATCCTGCTGTCCATCGAGCGCAGCCAGGACGTCGTGATCGCGTTTTTGAAGTACGCCTACCGGCTGGCCGAGGAACGCGGGTTCGGCGACTGCGACTGCGTGCCGGACGCGATCCTGGACGATGCGGCGGCGCTGTTCGAATGGGAGGGGTTAGTCACGCGCTAGAAGCTGGTTAGGCTGCGGTAAACCCGGTTGACATCGCGATTACCCTTGACTATACTGATCATCATACGAACGGACGTTCTGTTATTGGGGTCACTATGGGTCAGAACATGCGAGACCGGGTCTTTACGACGATTGTCGAGTACAAACGCCAGCATAACGGGCTGTCACCGTCGCTCAAAGAGATCGCGGCGGCGCTGCAATTGAGTGTCTCGACGGTGCGCTACCACCTGCTGATGCTGGACAAGGAAGGGCGCATCCGTATCACGGGCCGCTGGGGGATCGAAGTGCCCGGCGGCAACTGGGACCTGGAGGGGGTGTAGGTCCTGGTACACATCGGCTGAAATTTACCTCACCCCCCGGCCCCCTCTCCACCCGGTGGCGAGGGGGAGCGGCGCAGAGAAAACGTCGGAGAAGGCGCGCAGCTTGCCGGTAGCCCCTCTGTCCTGCTCGTCTTTGGCGCTATCTGTTTCCGCTTTCCAGACCGGCGGGAGAGGAGACTCGGACTGGCTCATTTCCCCCTCGCCACGGGGTGGAGAGGGGGGCAGGGGGTGAGGTCAAGGCCAGCGACATTCGCCTGCAACGCCTTCCTCAAAATTCGGGAAGACTCATCAAGCCCTCCCCCTACGAAAAACCCCGGATCACCTATACTATCGCCCCACGGCGGGCGCTGGAGCCGCGGCAGCATCCGGGCGCGGCGGGCGCTCGCGCAGGTACATATTCCGCCGGGCGATCACCACGCCGCACAGCGTCAGCGCCCCGCCGATCAACAGCGCGGGGGTGAGCGTCTCGCCCAGGATCAGCGTGCCCGCCGCCGCGGCGACCAGCGGCGTGAAATTGTTATATGTGGCCGCGCGCGTCGGTCCCATCTGGCGCAGCGCGTAGTTCCAGATCACGAAGCCGCACGCGCTGGACAGCACGCCGCTGTACAGCAGCTTGGGCCAGACGGCCAGCGGCAGATCGTCCGCCGACAGGGTGTGCAGATTCGGCAGCGCCAGCACGACCAGTCCCACGACGGTCAGCACGTAACTCCACACGGCCATCGTCATACTCCCCGCGCGATCCACCACCGGCTTGCTGACCAGGGCCGAGATCGATCCCATCACGGCGGCAACCAGGATCATCCCACTGCCGATCACGTCGTCGTGCGAGAGCGCCAATCCACCCTCGGCCCGTCCCAGCACCACCAACGTGACGCCGCTCAGGGTGATCGCGATCCCGCCCAGCAGGCGTGGTTTGGCTTTCACCCAGCCCAACGCGATGCTCAGCAGGGCGGTCCAGGTGGGGGAGGTGGCGGCGAGCAGGGCGGTATTGGTCGAGGTCGTGTGCCGGATGCCCAGCACGAACAAGATCTGGTAGCCCAGCGATCCCAGCAGGGTGCTGATCACGACGCTGGTCCGCAGGCCGCGCGGGACGTGCCACACCGACGGCGTGCGCAGCCCCACCAGCAGCATCAGCGGCAGTCCGAGCGAAAAACGAAGGGCGTTGAAGGTCAGCGGCTCAAAATCCGACATGCTGTCTTTGACGACGATGTAGTGAACTCCCCACACCACCGTCACCAGGACCATCAGCACATCGGCGCGGCGATCACGGAATACGGTCTTGAGAGCAGCCAATCCCAACCTCAACCATAGAGAGATAAGACGCCGCCCATTATAGCACCGTCGGGGGGTGGAATATACGGGTGAATTGTTTGTGCAAAATTTCTCACTCGAATCAAAAATTGATGTACAATACAGCATATCGCAGCGCACTCCCCACCGTACTCCCCAGGCTGCGACTAAATATTTTTCTTGCGGAGACAATTTAATGACTCTTCAAGCGGTTCAGCAGTTGCTTGAACTGATCCGCAGCTCTCAAGTCGCCTCTCTTGAGCGCGCTGCGGCAGGCCGTGCGTTGGCCGAGTTGGGTGACCCGCGCCCAGGCGTGGGCGTGCTGTCCAACGGCGTGCCGGATATTGAATGGGTGGCCCTCCCGGAGACGGAATTCGTCTACCAGGAGGGCGAGATCCTCACGCTGCCCGCGTTTCTGATCGGGCGTTACCCGGTGACGCACGCGCAGTTCCAGGCGTTCATCGACGCCGAGGACGGCTTCCGATCCCCGCACTGGTGGGACGGGCTGGCGGTGCGCGAGATCGAGCCGCCGGGGCAGCCGTGCCCGCTGGCCAATCACCCCCGTGAGAATGTGTCGTGGTGCGCGGCGGTGGCGTTCGCCCGCTGGCTGAGCGACCGCTGCGGGCGCGCGATCCGGCTGCCAACCGAGCAGGAATGGGAGCGGGCGGCGCGCGGCGGGAACGGCTGGTGCTACCCCTGGGGCGCGGCCTACGTGAGCGGTTATGCCAACATGAACGAGATCCTCGCCCAGATCGGCCCCACCAACCTGGCGCGCGCGACCGCCGTCGGGATCTATCCCGGGGGCAATTCCGCCGACGGCGTGAGCGACCTGATCGGCAACGTGTGGGAGTGGTGCCTCAACGAGTTTTGGGACCCGGATCACATCGAGCCGTGGGGCGAGGGCGAGCGCGTGATGCGCGGCGGATCGTGGTCGTGCTGCGCGCGGGACATCTGCGCCCTGACGCGCGAACTGGACCTGCCCGATTACGGCTATGCCGGGGTCGGCTTCCGGCTGGTGTGCGAGTAACCCTCCCCCAGTTAGCCCGGCTATGCGTTACCCACCAGTAGCCCTCACCCCTCCGATCTGCGGTCGGTGTTCCCTCACCCATTCGGTGGGCGCGGGACAAGGGTGGGGGCAAAAATGCCTGTCAAAACAGCGGAAAACATGGGAAAATGGGCAGGCGCAGCAAGTGTTCGTCGATGGAGGGGGCGCGTATGCGTGAACTGTGTATCAACTGCGGCGTGCTGTTCGGACCAGGGCTGGCGTCCCTGGCGTTGATCGTCTGGGGGTTGTCCAGCAAGATTCTGGACTGGGACGACCTGGGGGACCGAAAAATCGTGATCGTCGAGATCGGGATCGTCGTCCTGGCGCTCTCGCTGGTGTGGATGTTCGCGCTGGTCTTTCAGTACGAGGAGATCAACTACCTGCGCCTGTTTGGACCGGGATTCGTCGGGCTGGGGATCACCGGGATCGGCGTGTACCGCATGAGGCACGACGTGAATTTCACCGGCCTGGACCGTGCCTATACCGGGATCATCCTGTATTCCGGCTCGTTGTTCTGGATCTTCTGGGTATTCCAGGCGTTTTCGTAGCCCTCCTTCCGGGCGACGCGATCCGCCCAGAGCGTGATATGCGCCCCATACATGGGGGAGGTTGGGTGGGGGTACTTCCGCGCGAAATTAAGTGATCAGCAACTTGCCGGGAAATGGCTTGCCCCTCCCTAAATCCCTCCCCACGCTGTGGAGAGGGACTTGACACTCCCCTTTTGGATGCGTGGGCCGGGGATAGGGCTTTTCAAATGGCCTTTGGTTGCTAGCGACCCTCGGCGGGACGCACGCCCGGCACCCGCGCGGCGGTGAGTTCGGACTCGGCGGCGGGTTCCGGATCGGGGAGCCGCAGGAAGGTGTTACGGCGCACGAGCAAGACGCCGACCATCGTCAGCGCCCCGCCGATCAGCAGGGCGATGGTCAGCGGGTCGCCCATGACCAGGATGCCGGAGATGGCGGCGATGATCGGTGTGAAGTTGGAATAGGACGACATGCGCGTCGGGCCGATGTGCTTGATGGCGTAGCTCTCCACCAGGAAGCCCAATCCGACGGACATCACGCCGCTGTAGAACAGATTCGGCCATACCCGCACCGGCAGATTGTGCGCCGAGAGGGTGAGCAGATCCGGCGCGGCGGTGATCGTCAATCCGATCACGGTGACGCCGTAGACCCACACCGCTACGGTGATCGATCCGTAGCGATCCACCAGCGGCTTGATCTGGATGTTGTACAGCGCCGTGACCAATGCCGCGATCAACGCCAGCCCGCTGCCGATCAACGCCCCGTGCGAGAGCGAAAAACCCGATCCCGAGCCGCCCACCACCACCAGGCTGACGCCGGTCACCGACATCGCCATCCCGACCAGCATCGGGCGGCGGAAGACCAGAATCCCCGCCAGCAGCGAGAAGACCGCCGTCCACATCGGGGCGGTGGAGGTCAACAGCGCGGTATTGGTCGAGGTGGTGCGGTCGATAGCCTGGATGAAGAAGAACTGGTAGCCGAGCGGACCGAGCATCCCCAGCCCGATCAGGCGCAGCACGTCCTGCCGGGCGACGCGAATCCCGCCAGGAGCCTGCCGGGCCGCCAGGGCCATTACCGGCAGCCCCAGCGAGAAGCGGATCGCGTTGAAGGCCAGCGGGGGCAGGTGCGACAGGGCATCTTTGGCGACGATATAATTCGTCCCCCACACGAGGATGATCAGACTCATGGCGACGTCGGCGCGGCGGGCGCGCAGCAGGTCTCGGATACGCATAACGGCCTCAGTTGACAGGCGAAATAACCAACTCTGCTTGTGCATTATACGGGAAAATAGGTCCAATGTCGCCTAAAGTGGACCTGCTTGGACCTACGGTAAGGTGCGAAAAGGCAAGAGCAAAAAGCATTCAACGCAGAGAGGGGAGAAAGATGCTGTCGGCGGCCTCTCAATTACTGAGGCTTGCACAAATAGCTAAACTTTTTGCCAGGGGGATTTACCTCACCCCTGACCCCTCTCCAACTTTGGAGAGGGGAACAAGCCCGTTTTCTCCCCTCTCCAGCTTGCCTGGGGAGGGGCTGGGGGTGGGGGTTAGATTTCAATGCAAGGCTCAGTAAGCTGTTTTGGGAGCGGCGCGGCGGGCGGGGATCGGGTAGGATTCGGGGAGGGAGGTGACGCGATGACGCGAAAAGTGTTTTGGGAAGACCCGTACCAGACACGGCTGGAGACGACGATCACCGTGGTGCGCGGCGCGGAGGTGACGGTTGCGGAGACGATCTGCTACGCCTTCGCGGGCGGGCAGGAGCGCGATAGTGGGACCCTCGGCGGGCGGATCGTGCGCGACGCGCGCAAGAACGGCCAGGAGATCGTCTACACGCTCGATCCCGATCATGGGCTGAGCGTCGGGGAGGCGGTGGTCATGGAGATCGATTGGGTGCGGCGCTACCGGCTGATGCGGCTGCATTTTGCCGCCGAGATCATCCTGGAACTGGTCTACCAGACGCTCGGCCCGATCCAGAAGATCGGCGCGCATATCGCCGAGGACAAGGCGCGCCTCGATTTCGAGTGGGGCGAAAATATCGCGCGCTACTTCCCCGATCTGCTGGCGCGGGCGGAGGCGCTGATCGCCGCCGATCTGCCGATCCTCAGCGCCTACGCGGACGAAGCGACCGAGCAGCGCACCTGGGAGATCGCCGGATTCGCGCGGGTGGCGTGCGGCGGGACGCACCTCAAGACGACCGGCGAAGTGGGCCGGATCGCGCTGAAGCGCAAAAATGTCGGGAAAGGTAAGGAGCGGATCGAGATCACCCTGCCCGCATCGCCGCGGGTGGACATTGCAGAACGCGCGTGCGAAGATCGTCAGCAGGACTGAAACTCGCGCTGAGAGGACAGGATCGCCGTATGTGCCGGAACATCAAGCCGTTGTTCAACTTCGAGCCGCCCGTCACCGAAGACGAGATTCGCGCGGCGTCGCTGCAATTCGTCCGTAAGGTGAGCGGGTTCACCCAGCCGTCGCAGGCCAATGCCGCGGCCTTCGCGACGGCGGTGGACCGGATCGCGGCGGCGACACGTGATCTCTTGTTCGCGCTGGAGACGAATGCCCCGCCCAAGAATCGCGCGGTGGAGGCGGCGAAAGCCCAGGCGCGCTCCGCCCGGCGGTTTGGGCAGGGGTAAGGGCGGTCCATGATCAGTATGCGTTACCCACCAGTAGCCCTCACCCCTGGCCCCTCTCCAGCTTGCGATACGGTTGGCGAACTACGTGCTAGAGCCTACCTCACCCCCCGACCCCCTCTCCACCCGG
>CAYRWY010000356.1:0-6235 GCA_964427955.1 uncultured Anaerolineaceae bacterium | reverse complement strand
CTTCGAGGGCGGTCTGGCCGCTCTCATCACGGTGCAGGTTCTTCGAGTTAAACATGGTATTTCTCCCTTGGGCTGAATGTGCACTCAATGAACAACTATCCCTATCCTAAGCCTTCTTTAATGCTTTGTATATTCGTAGTGGCTGGTATTTTGGAGAGGAGCGCGCTGCCAATTCCCCCTACGGAGATGTCCGTAGAAAAAACTCAGTATTTCTACGAAGTCGCCCAGTCTGGCGGCTTGACATTATTTGATCTCTCGTGCTATCATGAGACTAATTAATTGCTTTTATGCAATCAATTAATTTGGATAGCCCATGTCACCTGCGCGTCCTCCGGAATTAATGCGGCAGCAGAGCCGATCCAGCGTGTTGGCTACGATCCAGCAGCGCGGACCTATCTCTAGGGTGGAACTGGCTCAACTGCTCGATCTCAATCCGGCTACGATCACCCGTATCACCCGCACCTTGCTGGACGAAGACCTGATCCACGAAACCGGGGAGGGTTCCAACCAGGGAGCGGGTCGTAAACCGGTCTTGCTCACTTTCAACCATCGCGCACGGCTGCTGATCGCGGTCAACGTTCAGGCCGACTCCGCGACCGGGGTGGTGGCCGACCTGGCCGGGACGTTTTTAGTCCGCCGCACGGTGCTCCTTTCCTCGCCGCGGCTGTTAGACGCCTTGACCTCGCTTTTCGAGGACCTGATCGAGTTCGACCCCAGCTATCGCCCCCGGCTGGTCGCCGCTGGCATAGGGGGCGTTCACCTCGATCAGGAAGCGGATCATCTCAGCCAGACGTTGAGCAGCGCCCTGGGTATTCCCGTGACCACTGCGGAAACGGTCGAACTTGCCGCCTTGGGCGAGGCGGAATGGGGCGCGGTTCAAGGCCAGCGGCATTTTGCCTTGTTGTACCTGGGAAGTTACAGCCAGGGATGTGTATATCTGGGCGGTGAAACGCGCCTGGGAGGGCTGGGACTGGCGCCCGATGGAACGCCCCTGGCCGAGCGGTTATGCGATGCCGGATTGGTAGCTCTGGCCCGGCGGGCGCTGGAGGCGGGGGAACGCAGCGCGCTTCAGGCGATGGCCAGCCAGGCGCGTCTGTCGGCTAACATGATTTTCGAAGCCGCCCGCCAGCACGATTCGCTGGCTGAGCGCATCGTGAATGCCGCGGCGCAGGAGATCGCCTGGGCTGCCGCGTGGCTGTCGAATGCCCTGGCGCTCAGCCACGTGGTGTTAGGCGGCACGTGGGTTCAGGCCGCGTCGCTGCTTATCCCGGCGGCAGCCTCCCACCTCAACCAGTTGACCGAAAAACCGCCCGCGCTCGTGCCGGTTGGGTTGGGCGACGATGCGCCGGTGCTCGGCGCCATCTGGTCGATGCTTGACCACCTCAATCAGACTTCCAAGAGGCATGTATGGGAAACGGACTGAAAATCGCGGTGATTGGGGGCGGCAGTACCTATACTCCGGAGCTGATCGACGGTTTTATCGCTTACCGTGACCGTGTGCCCGTCGATACCCTTGTGCTGATGGATCTGTACGATTGGCGGCTGAACACGGTCGGGGAGCTGGCGCGCCGCATGTTGAGGCACCACGATCATCCGGCCCGGCTGGTCCTGACCACGGATCGAAGCGAAGCCCTGGAAGGGGCGGATTACGTCATTACCCAACTGCGGGTGGGGGGCATGGCTGCCCGGCTGGTCGATGAGACCATTCCGCCGCGTTATGGCGTGATCGGGCAGGAGACGGTAGGACCCGGTGGGTTCGCCAAAGCCCTGCGCACGGTGCCGGTCATGTTGGACATCGTCCACGACATGGTCCGGCTGGCGCCGCACGCCCGGCTGATCAATTTCACGAACCCATCCGGACTGATCACCGAGGCGATCTGGCGCGAAACGGGTCTTCAGGCGATTGGGCTGTGCAACCTACCCACCACCATGCGCGTCGAAATTGCCGCCTTGCTGGGCGTTGCGCCTGACACCGTGACGCTGGATTATGTCGGGCTGAACCATCTGGGATGGGTGCGTGAAGTATGGGTCAACGGGGAAAATCGCACCGCTCAAGTCCTGGAGGCCATGATCCGGCTGGCGGCGCAGGAACATAATCCGGTGTTCTCTCCGGAGCTTCTGGAGACGCTGGGCCTGATCCCCGGCTACTACCTGGTCTTCTACTACCACCATGATCGGATGCTGGCCGCGCAGCGCCAGGCGCCTCAAACGCGCGCCGAACGTGCCAAAGAAATCGAAGATGAACTCCTGCGTTTGTACGCCGATCCTGCACTGGCGGAGAAACCGGCCCTGCTGGCTGAACGGGGCGGCGCACATTATTCGACGGCAGCCGTCAGCCTGATCGCCGCGCTGATCGGGGATACGGGGGAGACGCAGATTTTGAATGTGCCCAACCAGGGCACGCTGGCCGGTCTCCCGCCGGACGTGGTCATCGAAGTACCCTGCCGGGTGGATGCTAGCGGCGTGCACCAACTGCCCGCTGCCCCGCCGCCGCTGCACATTCAGGGGCTGATCGAGGCCGTCAGCGTGGCCCAAACCCTCACCATCCGGGCCGCGGTTACCGGCGATTCCCGGATAGCGCTCCAGGCGTTATTGGCCCACCCGCTGATCCCATCGTTTGAGACGGCGCGTTCGCTGCTGGCGGCGCTGCTGTCTGCTCATCATGATTATCTTCCGCAGTTCGAAACCCCCACTGGAGAACGTGTATGAAGCCGCTCAAAATTGCCGTCATCGGCGGAGGCAGCACCTATACCCCTGAACTGATCGACGGATTCGCTCGTTATAACGCCGAACTTCCCGTGGACTGCATCTTCCTGCACGACATCGATGCCCATCGCCTGGAGATCGTCGGCGGGTTGGCCCGGCGAATGCTGGACAAGACCGGGATTGCGGTCCACCTGACGACGGTGCTGGCCGAAGCGCTGGACGGCGCGGATTTCGTGATCACGCAGTTGCGGGTCGGCGGGATGGCCGCGCGCGCCCTGGACGAGCGGATTCCTTTGGAGTATGGCGTGATCGGGCAGGAAACCACCGGCCCCGGGGGCTTTGCCAAGGCCCTACGCACCATCCCGGTCATGTTGGACATCGCGCGCGAAATGGCCCGGTTGGCTCCCCAGGCATGGCTGATCAATTTCACCAATCCGTCGGGGTTGATCACGGAAGCCCTCTTACGCCACACCCCCGTGCGCGTGATCGGGTTGTGCAACGTGCCGATCAACATGCTCCGCCATGTGGCCGAGACGTTAGAGGTGGAGCCGCAGCGGGTCGAACTGGACTATGTCGGGCTGAATCATCTGAGCTGGGCGCGGCACGTCTGGGTGGATGGCCAGGACGTGACGGCCTCCCTGTTGAGCGAGAGCGTGTGGGATGATCAGAATTTTTCCCGCGAGTATTTGCAGCAGTTGGGCATGATCCCCAACTACTACCTGCGCTATTATGCCCATCACGACCGCGTGTTGGAAGAAGAACGGTCGAACGGCCAGACCCGTGCCGAATATTTGCAGCAGGTCGAGGCCGATCTCTTCAAGCTGTACGCCGATCCCGCGCTGGCCGAGAAGCCCGCACTGCTCAATGAGCGCGGCGGGGCGTTTTACTCCACCGCAGCGGTCGAATTGATCCGGGCCATCGCCCAGGATCGCCGCGAAGTCCACATTGTCAACGTCCGTAACGGCAACGCCCTCCCCGATCTGCCGCCGGAATGCGCGGTCGAAATCCCAGCCGTGATCGGCAAGAGCGGCGCGCATCCATTGGACATGGGGCGGCTGCCCGCCTCCATTCGAGGATTGACCGCCGCCGTGAAGGCGTATGAAGAACTCACTATCGAGGCGGCTCTGACGGGCGATGATGGGATCGCGCAGATGGCGCTGCTGGCGCACCCCCTGGTGCCCTCGTGGGATGCCGCCGTCGCGCTCTGGCAGGCGCTCAAGACGGCGCACCGCGCCTATCTGCCACAATTCAAGGGATGATACCCGGGTGAACGAGGTGATCTTGCTGGGCGTGGATGGCGGCGGTTCCAAGACCGATGCCCTGGCGGCTGATGCGGCAGGGCGGGTGCTCGGCTGGGGACAGTCAGGCGGATCGAACTATCAAACGCTGGGGCTGCCCCAGGCGCAGGATCACGTTCGTCAGGCATCGTCGTCCGCCCTCCAGGGACGGCGGGCGTCGTGCGCTGCCTTTTGCCTGGCCGGAGCGGATCTACCCCCTGATTTCACGCTGTTGAAACCCGCGCTCGACGGCCTGGACCTGGCGTCGGATTTCCAGATTTTCAACGACCTCATCGCCGTCTTTCGTGCCGGGAGCCGCCAGCGATTTGGCATGGCGGTGGTGTGCGGCGCGGGCTTCAACGCCGGAGGGATCGGGCGTGATGGGCGCGAGGTTCGTCTGCCCGCGTTGGGGGCGGTGACCGGGGATCGAGGCGGCGGCGAATACCTGGCGCTGGCTGCCCTGGGAGCGGCTTTCCGCGCCTGGGATGGACGGGGGGAATCCACGTGTTTGCAGGACATGGTGTTGGCAGCTCTGGACGCGCCGGATATGCCCACGCTGGCGGAACGCCTGGTGCAGGAGCAGGTGACCGCCCCCCAGATCATTGCCCTGGCCCCCCTGGTTTTTTCCGCGGCAGTGGCCGGAGATGCGCTCGCGCGGCAGTTGGTCCGCGAGCAGGGACGCGAGATCGGTGTCTCGATCCTGGCGATCTTGCGGCGTCTCGATCTGCTGGATGTCGCCTGCCAGGCGGTGCTCGGCGGAAGCGTCTTTTATGGGGAAGGCGATCTGCTGCTCAAGACCATCCAGCGTACGATCCGCTCGTTGGCCCCGCAGGTCGAGATCAGGCGTTTGGAAGTGCGCCCGGTGATCGGCGCGCTGCTGCTGGCGGCGGATCGGGCCGGGCTGGCGGTTGATGACGTGTTTATGAGCAATCTGCGAGCCACGCTGCCCGATGCCCTGCGCATCGAAGTGGGCAAGCGGTGAACGCGTATTCAAATCGTAAAGAGTTAGTCTTAGGAGGCAGAGTCATGCGTAAAGTGAGTTTGGCTGTTTTGATCGTAGCGCTGGCGTTGACATCGTGGACGGGCCTGCGCACCGCGCCCGTGTCCGCCCGGTCGGACACGACCCTGACGGTCTGGGGTTTTGTCTGGACCGCGGACTGGCTCGATTCGGTGAAGGGCGGCTTCGAAGAGACGCATCCCGGCGTGAAAGTCAACGTCGAGCGGTTTGAATACGACGCCTACCGGGATGCCATCGTCACCGCCCTGGCGTCCGGCGGCGGCGTGCCCGATGTCGTGACCCTCGATCCCATGTGGGCGGGCGACCTGATCCGCAACGGGGCCTTGGCGCCGCTCGAAGGTATCGAGCAGACCCTGAACCCGGCAGATTTTGTGGCGGGCGGGTGGCAGTTGTGCGGGTACCAGGATCAGCAGTACGGCGTGCCCGCGGACATGGACTTCAACCTGATCTTCTACCGGAAAGACATCTACGATCCGGCGATTGCGGCGGCGGGCCTGACCGGCTTTCCGACCACGACCGAGGACTTCATCAAGGTCGCGCAGGCCGTGACGACCGATGACGCGAAAGCGATCCTGATCGCGCAGAACGACTATTATGGCTGGTATCAGGGGTTCCTGGTCCCCAATGGCGGGCGGTTGGTCAGCGAAGATGGCAGCCAGTACATCTTCAACTCCCCCGAAGCCGTGTCAGCCCTCCAGCTTTACAGTGATCTCGCCAACACCTACGGCGTGGCGCTGCTCTGGGATGAAGCCACCGACGGCAGCCCGACGATTGCCCTGACGAATGGCGATGCGCTGGCCGTCATGTACGGGTCCTGGTACGTGACGGAACTGGCCGCGGCGGCGCCCGATATGGCGGGCCAATGGGGTGTCGCGCCCATGCCCTTCGGTCCTGCTGACCGCAAGGTGCACGCGGCGACGGGCGGCTCGTGCTTCTCGGTGCCCACCGCGGCGCCAACCCCGGACCTTGCTGCTGAATTTTTGACCTATCTCGAACAGCCCGAAGTGATGGCTACCTACTACACAGTGGTGGGTGGGGTCCCGGCCCTGCAAACGTCCTGGCAGTACATCGATCTGGATGGTGTCAACGATTTCCTGGGCGTACCGCTGGCCCGGTTGGTCGCCGAATGGTCCCAGGACACGGTCGGCATGGAACTGCCCTCGACCGCCGTCGCGACGGCGATCAGCGATGCCATTTACCAAGCATTAACTGGCATTCAAGGGGATTTTAGCGG
>CAYRWY010000355.1:0-6248 GCA_964427955.1 uncultured Anaerolineaceae bacterium | reverse complement strand
CTACGATGTCGAAGTCGAGACTCAGACCTACCAGTATACGACGTTCACCTCGGCGCTGGTCGAGGCGGCTGTCTATGTAGACGCCCAGACCGTCCTGGCCGAACTGCCCCGCAGCATCCTGCCTTTTTGGTACCGGGTGCGTGCCTGGCTGGTGCGGCGCTGTCTGGCCGAACGCGGTGGACACCTGTACCTGATTGAGCACGGGCACGGCCCGACCGCCGGGACTCCGGCGCTGTTGGTTCCGGCCCCCTCGCCCCATCACGGACAGAGTTAAGCGGCATCCTCACCGGGGCAGCGTCGCCGGGCGGGCCGGAGGACGCGGCGCGGGCGGCGTCGGATGGCTGCGAATGTAGGCCGCCAATACCGGCGGCAGCACCTGGAAGGTCTCATCCGACGACCGCACCACCAGGGATTTGTGCATCAATTCGCGCAGCGTATCCTGGTCCGGCCCGGCGCTGGCGGTGGCATACAGGGTCGCGATCTCGTCGCCGTTCAAGCCGCGCAGCAGCGTCTTGCATTCCTCTTGCACGTTGTCTTCCTGCGCCAGCCAGTTCGAGGTCAGCGCGATAGCGGCGTGGTAATCGTCCCCCGGAATCTGCTGGAGCCGGTCCACGTGCTTGAAGCCCGCCCGCAGCAGCCCGGCAAATCCACCTGTCGCCCGGATCAACAGCCCGACCGCCCGGTTGTCGCGCGTCACGGTGCGTCCCTCCAACTCCTGGATCATGTTCCAGGCGTCGTCGTCGTTGAACGGGCCGAGGTAGACCGGATCGTCGTGGAACAGCTCCACGAACGGCTCCAGCACGGCCATGCGTTCTTCGTCCGGGATCAGGTAGGGCAGACTGTTGCGCGTAAACGTCACGAACATGACCTGGTATTTGAAGCGATCACGCAGGCTGCGCAGCGCCACGAAGAAGTAATCGGGCAGCGTGGCGAGCATTCGCTCGAACTCGTCCATGATATACACGAGGCGCACCGGCTGGTTCAGCAGGCGATAGCTGGTCAGGATCGCATCGACCAGGCTTTCCAGGTGGCGCAGGGCCAGATGGCTGCGCAGCGAGTCTTCGACGTCGGTAACGCCGAGGTGAGCATTCAAGAACTGCTCGCGCAAGGCGGGCAGCCGGTCCGTCTGCCTGGTGGCATCCTGCACGTAGTAGGGATCGACTTCCGGCGTGATGGTGGTGCGGTGGATCAGCAGTTCAAACCCCGGCCACGCGCTGGCCGCAATATCCCCCGGTCCGGCGGACAGCGGCGGCAGCAGGGCGTTCGGGTCGATGCTGATCGCGACCAACCGGCCTTTGGACGCGGCGTTGGGCGCGTACATCTGCCAGGGGCTGTGCGGATCGGTGGCTTGCAGCCGCTCCTGATCCAGAAACTTGAGCAGGTTGGACTTGCCGACGCTGGGCGCGCCGATCACTGAGACCGAGGCACCCTGATCCAACGCGCCGACGATCCTGGACACTTCTTGCTTACGATACGTGGGGGGATAGTAGCGATCTGCCATCGCACCTGGATTCCATGTGTACGGATTCAGCCATCGCTTCGCATTCTACGCTGGTTTCTCGCGTTTGCCAACCCGACGCCGCCTCTCGTATAATCTACACCATCGCCACGACACTGCTTCAGTTGTACCCAGGCGTTGAGAATGCCTGTTTTTCACACTGTCTGAGGGAATCCTAATGGCAAGACAACCGAATAAGGAAACACTGCTTGACTGGTACCGCCAGATGGTGCTCATCCGGCGGTTCGAGGAACGCTGCGCCGAACTGTACCAGCAAGGGCTGATCGGCGGCTTTCTGCACCTGTACATCGGCCAGGAAGCGACCGGCGTCGGCGCGGTTTCGGCCCTGCGCCCCCAGGACCACGTCATCACGGCGTATCGCGATCATGGCATCGCCCTGGCGCGCGGGCTGGACCCCAACCGCGTGATGGCCGAAATGCTCGGCAAGCGGACCGGCGTCAGCGGTGGCAAGGGAGGATCGATGCACCTGGCGGACCGCGACCTGCACATGTGGGGCGGTCATGGCATCGTGGGCGGACATCTGCCGCTGGCGGCGGGCATCGCGCTGGCCGCCAAATACCAGGAAAAAGACGAAGTCGTGCTGGCCCTGATGGGCGATGGCGCGACCAATATCGGCTACTTCCACGAATCGCTCAACCTGAGCGCGGTCTGGGATCTGCCGGTGGTCTGGCTGGTTGAAAACAACCAGTACGGCATGGGCACGGCGGTCGGTCGGGCCAGCGGCGCGGTCGAGATCGTCAACAAGGCCAACGCCTACTGCTGCGGGGCCGATGGTCACGGCATGTTGCAGGGGCCGCGCGTCGATGGCATGGACGTGCAGGCCGTGCACGACGCCATCAGCGAAGCCATCGAGCACGCCCGCAAGCATGGCCCGGTCCTGGTCGAATCGCTCACCTACCGCCTGGAAGGGCACAGTATGGGCGATCCGCAGCGCTACCGCACCAAGGAAGAGGTCGAAGCCTTCCAGGCCAAAGGCCCGATTGGTCGTTTCCGCGCGGTGTTGTGCGACAAATATAAAGGGATCGAGCCATCCCTGGACCAGATCGACGAGAACGCTCTGCGCGCGGTGGACGAGGCGGTCGAGTTCGCCAAGAACAGCCCGGACCCCACCTATGAAGATTTGATCAGCCATGTGTATGTAGACTAGAGGACCAAAATGGCAGAGAAAGTGATTACGATCCGTGAGGCGTTGAGCGCGGCCTTGCGTGAGGAAATGCAGCGCGATGAGCGCGTCTTCATCATGGGTGAAGAGGTCGGCGTCTGGGGCGGCACGTATGCCGTCACGCGTGGGTTTATCGACGAATTCGGCGACAAGCGCGTGCGCGATACGCCCATCTCCGAAATGGTGATCGCCGGGGCGGCGGTCGGCGCGGCGATGGCCGGGCTGCGGCCTATCGCGGAGATCATGACGATCAATTTCGCCTTCCTGGCGCTGGATGCCATCGTCAACCACGCCGCGAAGGTGCGTTACATGTTCAACGGCCAGTTCACCGTCCCGCTGGTGATCCGCACCACGACCGGCGGCGGCAAGCAGCTCGCCGCGACCCACTCCCACGCCCCCGAAGTGCTCTTCGCGCACTTCCCCGGCCTGTACGTCGCCGTGCCCGGCACGGCCTACGACGCCAAGGGGATGCTCAAGGCGGCGGTTCGCGACGATAATCCGGTGCTGTTCGTCGAGCACAGCACCATGCTCCAGCGCCGCAGCAGCGTGCCGGAAGATACCGATTTCGTGCTGCCCATCGGCAAGAGCGACATCAAGCGCAAGGGCGACGACGTAACCATCGTGACCTACGGCAAGGGCCTGGAATGGTCCACCGCCGCGGCGGAAACGCTGGCCAAAGACGGCATCGAAGCCGAGATCGTCGATCTGCGCTGGCTGCGCCCGCTGGACCTGGAGCCGGTCTTCGAGAGCTTCAAAAAGACCAACCGCTGCGTGGTGGTCGAAGAAAGCCTGCCGATGTTCAACGTCGGGGCCGAAGTCGCCGCGCAGATTCAGAATGAGATGTTCGACTACATGGACGCGCCGGTCAAGCGTGTCGCGGCGATGGACAACCCGCTGCCCTATTCCCGCGAGATCGAACTGATGGCGCTGCCCAGTGCAGACAAGATCGTGGCTGCCGTCAAAGAGGTGATCTAATGGCTGAACAAATCATCATGCCCAAGCTGGGCTTCGACATGGCAGAAGGCACGCTCGTCACCTGGCGCATCAAGATCGGGGATACGATCAAAAAAGGTGACGTCGTCGCCGAAATCGAAACAGACAAAGCCACCATCGAGATCGAGACCACCCTCGAAGGCACCGTGCTGCAATTCCTGGCCGAGCCGGGCAGCGTGGTCGCCGTCGGTGCGCCAATTGCCATCGTCGGCGCCGCCGGAGAAGTCGTTTCTGGCGGGAATGGCAGTGCTCCGGCACCGAAAGCCGCCGCGCCTGCGCCAGCCCCCACCAGCGCACCCCAGGCGGTCCTGCCTGCCGCGCCGGTTTCGGCGGCGGAAAGCGTCGCGCTGCCGGGCGGCGTAAAAGCCAGCCCCATCGCGCGCAAACTCGCGGAAGAAAAGGGGATCGATCTGCGCCGGGTGCGCGGGACCGGCCCCGGCGGACGCGTCACCAAGACCGACATCGAGAATTTCCCAATCGCCGAAGCGCCCGCGGCTCCGGTCGCCCCGGCAGCGGCAGCCCCACAGCCCGCCGCACCGAGCACGCCCGCCGTCCCGCCGACCGCCACACGGCCCAGTATGCCCACCTTCACCGACATCCCCAGCGGGCCGGACGTGGAAGTGATCGAACTGAGCCGGATTCGCGCGCGCATCGGCCAGCGGCTGGTCGAGAGCAAGCAGTTCGTGCCGCACTTCTACGTCACGTCCGAGATCGACATTGCGGCGGCGCTGGAACTGCGCAAGCAGTTGAACACCAGCATCCCCGACGAAGCGGGCAAAATCAGCGTGAACGACCTGGTGGTCAAGGCCGTGGCCCTGGCGCTGCGCCAGTTCCCGAACCTGAATTCCCACTACTACGGCGACAAGCTGCTGCGTCACAAGCGCGTCAACATCGGGATCGCGGTCGCGCTCCCGTCGGGCGGGCTGGTCAACGTGACCGCCTACGACGCCGACAAGACCTCGCTGGGCACGCTGGCCGCGCAAAACCGTGACACCATTGCACGGGCGCGCGACGGCAAGGTCAAGCCGCAGGAGATCGAAGGCAGCACGTTCAGCGTCAGCAACCTGGGCCCGTACGATGTCGATGAGTTCATCGCCATCATCAACCCGCCCGAAGCCGGAATCCTGGCCGTCGGTTCGGCCAAGAAAGTCCCGGTCGTGCTGGAAGACGGGACCATCGGCGTCGGGATGCGCATGAAGGCGACGGTCAGCGTCGATCACCGCGTCAGCGATGGCGCCGAGGCCGCGCAGTTCATGAAGTATCTGAAAGACCTGATCGAGCATCCGATGCGGCTGTTGATATAGGGCCACGGACCCAGATGATGAAGGCTACCCGATAAGGGACTCATCCCCTTGTCGGGTTTTTGTTTATGGGGATCGCTGCTCATGACATTACGCTTCAGACTGAAACATCGCTCCTGGCTGGCCGCCGTCGCGCTGGCGTTCGTGTTGTTCACAGGCGGAACGTTGGTGCTGCGTCCCAGGCTGGGAATCAGCCCATCCCTCGCCGCCAACCCGCCTTCCGGCACCCCCTCCCCGGCAGTTCCCACGCCCGATGGGTCGGCGTTTCCCACCGGGGACATTCCCGGCTGGCAGCTCGTGTTCAGCGATGACTTCAAGGAGGAGGTCCCGCTGGGCAGCTTTCCCGCGGCGGTCGCGGATCGCTGGGGAAATTCGTACCCGGATGGCTGGCCGGATACGACCGGCAACGGCACCTATTTCCCTTCGAAAGTGGTCAGCATCCAGCATGGCGTCATGAACCTGTACCTGCACACCGAAAACGGCGTTCATCTGGTCGCGGCCCCAGTGCCGACTATTCCGGGAGCAATGGGCGACAAAGGCGGCCTGCTCTACGGTCGCTATGCCGTCCGTTTCCGGGCCGATCCGGTGCCGGGCTACAAGACCGCCTGGCTGTTGTGGCCGGACAGCGGGGTCTGGCCGCGCGACGGGGAAATCGACTTTCCGGAGGGGAACCTGGACGGTTTTATTTCCGCCTACATGCATTATCAAGATGGGACGCGCGGCGGTGACCAGGATGCCTATTCCACCCAGGCCGTTTATACTACGTGGCACACTGCCGTGATAGAATGGACGCCCAGCACCTGTACCTTCATCCTGGACGGACAGGTGATTGGGACTTCGACCAACCACATCCCTGACACCCCGCTGCATTGGGTGCTGCAAACCGAAACCGACCTCAGCGGGGTCCCCCCCCGCGACCGGGCGGCGGGGAATGTTCAAATCGACTGGGTGGCGGTCTTTATCCCCGCCCCATAAGGTTATCTTTTTCCGAGGGTAGCATCATGAAAGCACTGGTTCTTGATCGTCCCGGCGCGTTTGAAAATCTCCACCTGGCGGAGGTTCCCCAACCCGAACCAGGTCCCGGCGAAGTGCGCGTGCGCGTGTTGGCCGCCGGGCTAAACCCGGTCGATTACAAGCTGCTGGGCGGCGGACATCCCGACTGGAAGTACCCTTTCATCCAGGGCCTGGACGCGGCGGGCGTGGTCGATGCGCTCGGCCCCGGCGTCCGCCAATGGGCCGTGGGCGACGAGGTGTTCTATCACGGCAATCTGCG
>CAYRWY010000354.1:0-6258 GCA_964427955.1 uncultured Anaerolineaceae bacterium | reverse complement strand
GACGAGGTGCGCGCCCTGGCGATGTGGATGACCTGGAAATGCGCGCTGGTCAATCTTCCCTACGGTGGGGCGAAGGGTGGGGTGGTCTGCGATCCGTTACAGATGACCCAGTCCGAGTTGGAGCGCCTGACGCGCCGCTACGCCAGCGAGATCGTCCTGTTCATCAGCCCCCACGGCGACATCCCCGCCCCCGACATGGGTACCAATGCCCAGACGATGGCCTGGATCATGGACACCTACAGCATGACGGTGGGCTATTCCGTGCCCGCCATTGTCACCGGCAAGCCGATCAACATCGGCGGCAGCCTGGGCCGCACCGAGGCGACCGGGCGCGGCGTCGTGATCTGCATGGACGAGGCGCTGCGCCGCAAGGGCTACGACGATCCGGCCAAAGTGCGCGTCGCGATCCAGGGCTTCGGCAACGTGGGCAGCTACGCGGCCAAGATCGCGCACGATCTCGGCTACAAGGTGATCGCCGTCAGCGATGTGACCGGCGGCTATTTTAACGGCGACGGGCTGGACATCGACGATCTGTTCGCCTACATCCAGACCAGCCGCTACAACCAGTTGGAAGGCTACCCGCACGCCGACAAGATCACCAACGATCAGCTTCTCGCGCTGGACTGCGAGGTGCTGGCCCCTTGCGCGCTGGAAAACCAGATCACGGCGGACAATGCCGCGCAGGTCAAGGCGTTCCTGGTCGTCGAAGGGGCGAATGGTCCCACCACGCCCGAAGCGGACGACATCCTGTTCCGCCGGGGGATCGAAGTGATCCCCGACATCCTGGCCAACGCGGGCGGCGTGACCGTCTCCTATTTCGAGTGGGTGCAGGGCTTGCAGTCGTTCTTCTGGGACATCGACGAGGTCAACCGGCAGCTCCGCCGGGTGTTGATCAAAGCCTATGACGAGGTCGTGCGCACCCGCCAGCACTATGGCATCGACATGCGCACTGCCGCGCAGATCACCGCTATCCGGCGGGTGGGCGATGCGACGCGCACGCGTGGCATTTACCCCTAGCCACAAAAAAGTAGGGGCAGTTCGTCAACTGCCCCTACGATCTACATTCCTGACGTGCGCTAGTTCACCACGCCGGACGGCAGCGGATGGCCCTGCCACACGGCATCGTAGTTCGGCCCCATCGTGCTGGTCTTGACCCACAGCAGCGAGCAGCTCCACACGATCTTGTAGTACTGGTGACTGGAGTCGACGCCGAGCACCCAGGCGGTTTTGCCTGCCGGGAGCGTGATCGCCGGAGTCACCAGGTTGCCCGGTTCGGCGTAGACGTCGGCGTTGGCCACGAAGCTGCCGACCGCGGCATCTGCCGTCATCGGCATCATCACGTCACAACCCGCGGCGGTGCCGGAGAAAGTGGCGCTGGGGTTGTACTGCACTGCGCAGGAGTTGCCGACCGAGGCCGGAACTGCGTAATTCCCGCGGGCGTCATAGGTTTCGGTGGCGTTGGTGCCTAGCCCGTTCTCGACGTATAGGCCAATGCCTGACGCGCCTTCCAGAATCGGTTCGCCGATGAGATAGCTCACCGACGCCGTGCCGCCTGCCGGGACGAACCCGCCTGCGCCCGCCCGGAAGTTGCCGTCATCCCAGACGTTCACGTAGTAGTTTCCACCGTCTTCGACCTGGAACGTGACGATGATGTTACAGCCACTCAAGGTGACACTGGTGATCGTCGCGTTCTGAGCCGCGGCGGCGGGGGAAGGCTGTCCGCCGACCACGTAAGCCGCCAGCAGTACGATGAGCAGCAGAAGAGACCGGATACGCATAGGGTGTTTTCCTCTCTAATGTCCATGAAGCTCATGCTTCAATAATGGTTAATTTAAATATTATTATGATTAATATATTTTAAGCAATCATTTTCTTGAAAAAAAACCGAAAAAAACAAATAAAAAGGCGATTCCGGACTGGAATCGCCTGTGAAACCACGTGCGGGGCCGATCAGCCGCGCTGCCGTTCGAGCAGGATCATCATGATGTAGCTGAGCAGGAAGCGCGCTTCTTCTTCCTCGGTGATGTTCGGGGCCAGTGCCTCGATCTGGAACTTGCCCTCGAAGAAAGCCGGGAGTTTTTGCAGCTTCATCACCGGCGTGTCCGTCCCCGCCTGGCGGATGAGGTAGCTGGGGTGGAAGAAGTAGCCCGATACCAGGCTGAGGAAGGGCAGTGACGACATGCAGCCGTCGGCCACCTTGACCCAGGGATCACCTTCGGTAATGGTGTGGGTATGCTGGCCCGCTGCGTCGAAGATCTGGTAGCTGGCTTTCCATAGCGAACGCATCCCCTGGCGCTTGACCGATCCCCAGGGCCGCCCATCGGCGGTGCTGGTGAAGTTGTAGCGCGCGGAAAAGTCGATTACGCGATCCGCCTTGATGGTGTAAAGCTGCTGGCTCTTGGACGAATCGGAGAAGACGCCGATGTCTTCCTTGAGTTTCAGCAGTTTTTGCCGGACGTAGAACCGGTCCGCGCCGGACGCATCGCGGACGTAGATCTGCGGGGCCACGGCCACGATCTTGAACGACATGTTGAGCGGGTACTGGTAGCGCATGTTCGGGATTCTCCTTAGATGAAGACACGTGTCTTGATTGTACACTTGTCGAGAAGGCGGTCACAACCCCCATTGCAGGGGGTGCTGTGAACTCACGTGAGCGCGCTGCATCACTGCCGGATGAACCGGGCCTCCGCCGCGGGAATGTTCCGCGACGCAGCGCTCAGGATCGAGCGCGGGTGAGGTCGATCACGCCGTCGGCGGCGCGGGGGCTGTGGCGGTGACATTCCCCGCAGCGCCAGCCGGAGTCCTCGTGCTCCATCGCGACGGCGCCACAGTGCGGGCAGCGCCAGATCTCTTCCAGCAGGCGCGGCCCGGTGGGCAGGCTGTAGCCGGGCTTTTTGCCCCACACCAGCCGGTAATCGACCTGCCAGGGCTGGATGTAGACGTGGCTCAGCCCGACGTCCTCGCGCAGAAAATGCTCCAACTCAGTGTGCGAAAAGGTTTTGCCCGGCATCAGTTTGGCGTCGCGGCCCTGGCGGTTGGTCAGCACCAGCAGTCCCCCGGGGCGCAGTACGCGCGCCAACTCGCGCAGCACCTCGCGCGGGTGCATCATGAATTCGAGCGCCTCCAGGCAGGTGACGAGGTCGAAGGTGTTGTCGGGGAAGGGCAGGGTTTCGGCGGGACCGTGCATCAGCGTGACCCGATTCCCGTGCGGCGCGAGCTTTTCCGCCGCGACGGTCAGCATCCGGCGGCTGAGGTCCACGCCGATCACGCGCCCCTGGAAGGTGGACTGTTCCAACAGGGCCAGCGGCAGCCGCCCGGTCCCGGTCGCGACGTCCAGCACCAGCGGCGCAGTCACCGGCAGCAGGCGCTTGAGGATGGGCCGCGCCAGGTAGAGGTCTTCGCCGTACGCCTCAAACTGCTTGATGCCGTCGTAGCGCCGCGCGTAGACGTCGTACAGCCAGATCACGACGCCGCGCCCCAAATAGACGCCCTCCGTCTTGATCAACAGCCACCACAGGGCAATCCCGGCCACTCCGGCCAGCACGATGAACAACAGCAGCCACGCGAGCATACCTTAGCCTATGGGGAGACGACGTTCAGAATATCGCTGCTCACGATGGTCCCGCCCGGCATGGTCGCGTTCGCCTGCACGTGCGCCGTGATGCCGCCGGGCACGCTCCAGGTGATGATCGCGCCGTCCGCGGGCGAGAGATCGGAGCCGATGACCTGCGCCACCGAGCCGGTCCCGGTGGGCGCGAGCGTGAAGTCGATCCGCGTCGCGCCGACGGGCGCATCCCGCCACGAGACGGTGACCGTTGCCCCGGCGGCCAGCGTCAGCCAGCCGCCCGACGCTTGCACGTAGGGCGTGATCGTGAGGGTGTTATAGCGGCCTTCCGAGGGGACGAAGTTGGGATCGTAGGTGATGGTGAAGACCGTGCTGGTGGCGCGCTTCGCTTCGTTCTGCGCCGCCGCCTGGAAGGTGTAGACCCCCGGCGCGGGGAAGTCGTAATCCACGAACGCGCCGTCCCAGGGATCGTTGTCCTGCCCAATCGAGATCGCCGCGCTGCTCGACGGATCGTTCACGTAGAAATCAACCAGCAGCGCGTTCTGCACGACCCCCACCGTCACGCGCACGGTCGGCAGGTAGGTGATCGCCTGTCCGGTGCTGGTGAACCAGTGCTGATCGGCGGAGAGCGCCTGCCCGAAGAGCGGCAGGTTGGGATCGTAGGTCGGGGTGATCGTCGCCGCCGGGGTGACCGTGACCGGCACGCGCGGCACGTATAACCGCTGCCCGACGTAGATCAGCTCGGCGTTGACCAGGCAGTTAGCCGCGACGAGCTGTTCGGTGGTGGTGCCCGCCCGCTGCGCGATCTGGCCGAGCGTATCCCCGGCCACGACGGTGTAGGTCGGCCAGGCGGTATACGGCGTGCAGTTGATCTGCGTCGGCGCGGGCGTGGCGGTGATGAAGGCCGTCGGCATCAGGGTCGCCGTCGGGATCGTAAAAAAGGCCGTCGGCAGGGCGGTCGGAATGACCGGCACGGTGGCCTGGCGTGGTTCGTCCGACCCCAGGTTGCAGGCCAACGCCGCGCTGGCCAGCGCTGCCAGGATGATGAATAACCGCTTCATGGTCCCCAACTTTCTCCCCCCAACCACAGACGCCTTCATTATAACAGATGCGTGGGAGATCGTCCGCACGCCCGGTCCGCTTGCTATTTCTGAGTAAATGAACGATATTCATGATGATTATCTTTTTAACTGACGTTGCACACTTTGCCGTTGACCTCACCCCCGGCCCCTCTCCAAGAGACGTGGAGAGGGGAGAATACGGCGGACGCCCTCCCCTTCTCCCTCTCCAGGCAAGTTGGAGAGGGAGAAGGGGGTGGGGGTTGAGGGTGAGGTAAACCCCCATACCGCCGGGAATGAGGAGCGGCGTAACGTCAGTTTTTAATGTACTGGAGGAACCTCCGATGAGCCTGGCCATTGACACTTCCCTGGCAGGATACCAGGCGGCGCTGAATTGCGCGGCTTTCTACCGCCTCCCGCAGGCCGGTTATCTGCGGATCGGCGGGCCGGATCGCTTTGCATTCGTGCAGCGTCAGACGACGAATGACATTCGCACGCTGGCTTCCGATCGGGTGTTGGAGAGCGTGCTCACCTCCGCGACGGCGCGGATTCTCGACGTGTGGCGCATGGTGATCGAGCCTGCCAGCGAGTCGGTCGGCGTGATCACCTTGCCCGGACGCGGCGCGGCGACGGCGCGCTATTTGCAGAAGCACATCTTCTTCATGGACAAAGTGACGGTGACCGACGCCAGCGCCGACCTGGCCCAGATCGAGCTGGTTGGACCCACCGGCGAGCAGGTGCTCGATCAGGTCGGGCTGCGCCTGCCCGATCCTGGGACGGTGGTGACCGGTACGTTTGGCGGCGAGACCGTCTCCGTCATCGGGCTGGATCGCGAGCGCGCGCTGCTGATCGTGCCGCCGGATCAGGCGGAGTCGCTGGCGGCGCGGCTGGAATGGGCGGGGGCGGAAGCCTTGAGCGCCGCAGCGTACGATACCCTGCGGGTCGAGGCCGGGCGTCCCGGTCCGCTGCACGAACTGATCGACGCCTACACCCCGCTCGAAATGGCGCTGGATGGGGCAGTGTCGAGCACCAAAGGCTGCTACACGGGCCAGGAGATCCTCGCGCGCCAGGTGACCTACGACAAGATCACGCGGCGGCTGGTTGGGCTGTACCTGGATGAGCCGGTCTATCCGGGGGTGACGATCCAGGTGGACGAGCGCACGGTCGGCGAGATTACGTCGGTGGCCACGTCGCCGCGCTGGGGCCTGATCGCGCTGGCGGTGATCAAACGTCCGCATCACGAGCCGGGCACGGCGGTCACGCTGCTGCACGCCGGGCGACCGGTGTCTGCGATCACGGCGGCGCTGCCGTTTGGTGGGTAGGGTTACACCGCACGGGAAAAAGGTGATGTAGGGGCAGCCCTATGTGTGTCAATTTAGGGCTTTCTGAGGCTATCAGGGTCTTGTCCCGGCCTCACCCCCCGACCCCCTCTCCATTCGAAAAACACAATGGAGAGGGGGAGATTGCCACGCCGGGGTGAGGCCGTTTTTTTCCCTATGACACCCGATCAGATGCTTAACTTGACGCCCATGGGGCAGTTCATTACTGATCCTTGCATTGAAATCTAAACCCCACCCCCGGCCCCTCCCCAGGCAAGCTGGAGAGGGGAGAAAACGGGCTTGTTCCCCTCTCCAT
>CAYRWY010000353.1:0-6268 GCA_964427955.1 uncultured Anaerolineaceae bacterium | reverse complement strand
GAGGGGATTGAGGGGTGAGGTAAATCTCCCAGGCAAAAGTTTAGCTATTGGTGCAGGGATCAGTAGGCTTGCAGCGCCGCGATCAGCGCCGCCGGATCGAGGATCGTCCCAAAGGGGATGGTGGTGCCCTCATGGTCCAGGTCGATGGTTCGCCCCGTTTCCAGGGCCAGCGACCAGAACCGTTCGGGCGTGATGGCCGGGTCCACCTGCGCGGCCAGCGCGTAGGTTGCCGCGAGGTAGGGGACCGCCCAACTCCAACCGCCCGTCCCATAGAAGACGTATTCGTCCAGGCCGGTCGGGCTGGCGGTGGTGCGCGAATCCATCGGGACCATCAACTGCCCCTGCCAGTGGGGCTGGTCGAATTGAGGATAGAAATACTGCGCCCAGAACTCGCCCGGCAGGTAGCTCGTGAAGTCGTCCGGATTGGAGGTGGGCACGCGGCCCAGGCCGTTGAACTTGAAGCCGTACAACTCTTCTTCGCTGGTGCAGATGACGAAGATCCCGGCAGCCTTGGCCTCGTCAATCGCGGCGATCACGTCGTCATAGCCCTTGACGCTGGCATTCTCCCAGCCAATCGACGCCGAGATCACGCGGATCTTGCGATCCTCCGGCAGTTGGGCGTTGATCTCCAGCACCCGGCGGATGCCGCGCGCCAGATAGCTGTAGTCCGGCTCACCGCCGCCTCCCTCTGCCGTCGCGATGTAGTAGAGATCGGCAGCAGGAGCGACTCCAACCGTCTGGCCGACGGCAATCGACGCCACCGCCGGACCGTGCATGGAGCCGACCAACCAGCCCCCGGTGATGTCGTCCAATTCTTCGTAGAGGCGCAGTTGGTGGACGTATTCCTGGTGATCGGTGAGCAGCGGTTGATCGATGATGGCGATCCCGACGCCCTGGCCGGTGATGCCCTGCTCGTGCAGGCGGCGGACGCCTAACCCCGGATTCTTGCCGGTCTCCATGATCGCCTGGGGATCGAATTCCGGGGGTAGACGGTCTGCCGGAGGCCACAAGGTGCGGCTGTCGTAGCTGGCGTGCAGCAGATCGACCAGGGCGTCGCGCAGATCGAATTCCGAAGTGTTGGCCATGCGCAGATCGACCTGCCACGGATCACCCGCCAGGGACAGGCTGTAGTGGGGAAACTCGCCGTTCAGCGGGTTGAACATCAGCACCGGACCGGGATGCCGGTCGATTTTCGGAAAGGTGATCGCGGCGGGGACGGCGTCGGCGTTGGGCCATCGCCCCACACGACCGGGGAAGCATTCAGGGCCGTGACCAGCCCCAGGACAAATAACACTGAGGTCCACTTTTTCATCGTATCGTCCTCTTTTGAGTCAAAGGGAATCCGGGGCGACCTGGCGCGGGGACGAAATGAAGGAGTCGCCCCGGAAACAGGGATAGTATTACTGACTGCTCAATTGTGCCAGTATCAGACCGTCGGTCGATCCCACCTCGGAGGAGAAGGTGATCTGCTTCACGCCCTGGTCACTCGTCCCAAACTGGACCACCAGGCCGGGAATCCCGCCGCCGGTCACGTACACGCCCGGCTGGCCGGTCGCCAGCAGCGGCGCGTCGGCGTTGACATTCGCGATCCGGACTTCGCCTTGAGCGTTGACCGACAGCGTGACGTGGTGCTCGTACTGTCCCAGGTAGTCCTGCACGCTGGCCGGATCGGGGACGGAGACCGTCATCTGCTGGCGCAGGGTATCGACGATGGTCGTGTAGGTCGGCGTGAAGTGGTGTTCCAGGCCGAAGGCCGTTTCGTAGATGTAGCTGCGCGCCGCCAGGCCGAACATCTCGCCTTCGGTGCGGTTCATCAGGATGACCACGCCCAGCCCGGCATCCGGCAGGAAGGAAAAGTCACAGGTGAAGCCCGACGTCCCGCCGCCGTGCTCGATCAGCGTCTGGCCCTGGTAATCCTCGATCATCCAGCCCATGCCGTAGCTGGACGATCCGCCAGTGGCGATGGCGGGCGTCTGCGTGGCGAGCAAAGCCGCTTCGGAGACGACGCGTGTCCCGTCCGCCGCGACGCCGCGCTGAAGCTCCATGATCAGGTAGCGGCCCATATCCTGGGCCGTGGACCATACGCCGCCCGCCGGGGTTTCGGGCACGACGAACCGCTCGAAGCCCAGCGGCACCGTGATCTCGTTCCCGGTCAGCAAGTCGTTGGTGTGCGGCAGGGCGTGATCGGCGCTGGACGTCGCCGCGTCGAAATCGATGGTCGAGCTGGTCATGCCAACCCGGTCGAAGACGCGCGTTTGCAGCAGATCCTTATAGGTGTCGTAGACGTTGACACCCCGCTCGGCGCCCGCGGCCAGCGCGAGAATGTAGCCGCCGCTGGCAACGATCTGGTTGTTGTAATTGAACTGCTCGCCGGGCTGCGCCACCAGCGGGATATCGGCCAGCGACGCGATCAGTTCTTCCGGCGTGGGAGTGTCCAGCAGCAGGGTCATGTCGTAACGCGGCAGCCCGCTGCTCATGTTGAACAGGTCGCGCACGCGGATTTTCGGCGTGGCCGCCGGATCGGACAGCGCGAAGTCCGGCACGATCTCGGTCACCGGCTCGTCCCAGCCGATCACCTCGTCGTCCACCAGCGTGGCCGCGGTCAGCGTCGTCATGGATTTGGTGGTCGAGCCGATCATGAACAGGGTTTGATCCGACACGGCGCCGGTCGTGCCGACTTCGCGCACGCCCAGGCCGCGGGTGTAGATGATCTGCCCGTCCTGGACGATGGCGATGGCGGCGCCGGGAATGCCGCTCTTCTCGAATTCGCTGGCGAGGTAGGCGTCGATCTCGGCCAGCTTGTCCGCGTCGAGCACTGCCGGTTTGACGCCCGCCAGGTCGATCTTGGCGCCGATGGTGAAGCCCAACAGGATGCTGTTCATGTCAGCCTGCGCCTGACCCTGAAGCAAATTCTGGTCCGGAATCGTCAGGTAGACCAGGTAGACCACGCCGTCCTGCCAGTGCCCCAACGCGACGTTGAGGCCCGCGCCGGTCCCCAGATAGATGTTCTGAGTCCAGATCCCGTTCGGCAGCGGGAGATCATTGCTTGAGAGCGGCGGGGTGTCGAAACCAGGGACGATGATCGCCAGCCCGGCCTGAATCCCAGGCTGAAGCTCGTCCGCCGCGACCGCCAGCAGATAGGCCCCGACGTTGTCCGGATTGACGAACAGCCCGTACTGATCCGTGCTCTGATCCGCCCACCCGGCGGGAATCTCGACCGTGAACCGGCCCTGCGGATCGACGTAGATCGTGCCGTCCTGGGCCTGGACCATCCCCGGCACGGCGACGAGCGATACGACCATCGCCCACAGCAGCACGACACGCAGATAGACCTTCATGGCAACCTACTCTCTCGTCTATTTGACGGCGAAACCGGCAATGTGTGGTCCCACGATGGGCACACTCAGCCGGAAATACTCCAGGTGCACGCGGCTGAAGCCCGCGCCGTCGATGGCCGTCCCGGTGTCGCGATCCGGGTGACAGCCGTCCCCGCAGGCGCTCCACAGCGGCGCCACGATCCGCTGGACGTGGCGTTGGGCGCTGCCCGGCGAGGCCGCGACGTGCTCGATGAACACGTAGCGTCCGCCCGGCTTGAGCACACGCCGGATCTCGCGCAGCGCGCGCTGCGAATCGGTCACCGAGCACAGCACCAGCGTCCCGACCACCGCCTCGTAGCGGTTTTCGTCGGCGTCCAGGTGTTCCGCCTGCCCCTGGCGCAGATGGACGGTCAGGCCCAGCCGTTCGGCTTCGCGTTGAAGATAGGGGAACATGGCCGGGTTGGGTTCCAGGCCGTGCCACTGTACCCCACGGGCATAGTAGGGCAGATTCGAGCCGGTGCCGGGACCGATCTCCAACACCTCGCCGCGCAGATCGCCGAGCAGCGCGCGCTTGCGGGTGTCGTAATACAGGGGATATTTCCGGCTCTGAGAGGCCAGGAGCGACGCGAACAGGCGCTGGTACCACGTGGCACGGCGGGGGATAGACGGATCAGGGTTGCTCATCACAGCCTCCATAGATTCTACGGGATCGGGGGGTGCAAAGTTGCGCGGCAAGGGTGGATAGCGGGCGGCGTTGAGCAAGCGTAAATTCACCGGGTTCTACCTCACCCCCCGGCCCCCTCTCCACCCGGTGGCGAGGGGGAGCAGCGCCGTGGAAACGTCGGTGTAGGGGCGACTGCTTGCTGCGCCCTGCTTTTACTGATCCTTGCATGGAAAACTAAACGAACTGTTCAGCGGTTTACCCCACCCCCGACCCCTCCCCAGGCAAGCTGGAGAGGGGCCAGGGGTGAGGGCTACTTGTGGGTAACGCATCGCCACCCGGTGGCGCGCCCGGCTGTGAAAGCTGAAAGCTGACGGCTGAAAACTGTTCGCCCGCTACCACGTCTCGCCGAGCGGATTGTCGTGCAGATGGGGCGCCCAGGCCACGCGCACCAGGGTCCAGGCGGCGTCCGGGGCGGGCTGTTCCACGACGGAGATCGAGGTATTGCTCAGCGTCGGGCGCTCGATGGGGCCGAACAGGCTCTCGATCAGCATCCCCAGCGTGCCGCCGTGGCTGACCAGGGCCAGGGTGTGCTCAGGATGCCGGGCGACCAGATCGTCGAAACCGGCGCGGACGCGGGCTTTGAGGGCATTTCGCGACTCGCCGTGGGGCGGCGGGACGGTGTAAAAATCGGCGCGAAAGGCGGCATAGCGCACCGGGTCCCAGGCTTCGGCTTCGGTGCGGGTGAGGCCCTGCCACTCACCCAGATCGACCTCGCGCAGGCGCGGATCGGTCTGGACCGGTAGGCCGAGCGGCGTGGCGACGGCCTCGGCGGTTTGCCGCGCACGCTGGAGATCGCTGCTGTACAGCACGTCGATCCGGTAACCGTTATGCGCCAGGTAATGGCCGAGCGCGGCGGACTGCTCCAGGCCCTCGGCGTTGAGCGGGACCGGGGCGTGACCCTGCCAGCGGCCCGCGGCGTTCCAGTCGGTTTCGCCATGACGAATCAGCAGTACCCGGGTGGTCATTGGTCATCCTTGAAGACACTGCCCAGCGAGCCCAGCAGCTCGTTGGCGCTGCGGACCGGCTTCGCGCAGTCCAGCACCAGATACAGACCCGCCTCGCGCGGGCGAGCATGGGTGCCGCTCGACAGCCGCAGGTGGAAACGGTTGACCAGGGCATAGCCCCCCATCGGCGTGACCATGTGGCCGCTGACGAGCACGCGCTGCGGCGACGGTGCGCCCGTCGAAAACGCCGCCAGGAATTTCTGGCAGGCCTGCACGTAGGCAAATTCGGTCAGGCCGATTTCGTTCTGGGTGGTCATCGTCTCCCACAGCAGGTGGAACGGCTGGCTCTGCCGCGAGATCAGGAACGCGCGCAGCAGATGCGTAAAGCGCGGATCGTTCGACCCCTTGATGCCCAGATAATATTCGGCATCGTCGGCGTAGGGAGAACCGTACACCGCGCTGTACTGGCGAAACAGCGGCGCGAGATCGTCCGCCTGGGCCAGCACGTGGTCGGCATCACGCAGAATGGCCTGGTGATCGAAGGCGCGCAGTTCCTCGGCCCGGTCGATGACGGTTGCTTCGGGTCCGGCGTGGATGAGCATCACGCCCGCCGCGGTGCGAATGACCAGGGGCAGCCGGTCGAAAAAGGCCAGCACCGTCGCGCGGTGATCGCCGAGCATCTGCTCGAAGCGCGGGGTGAACTCCAGATCGCCTTTGGACAGCGCGATCCCGTAGATGTGCGGCATCTCGTGGTTGCCGAGCAGCATGATCACCCGGTCGTCGCCGAATTCGCGCTGCAAGGCGATGACGTCCAGGATGATGCTCAGGCTGGCATCGGTCTGGGGCGGGCCGTAGCCGTGGACCAGATCGCCCAGGAAGATCAGACGCTGGACGTCGCCCGACTGGTACAGCGTGCGGAAGCGGTTGACATACCGGTTGAAGGCTTCGCGGTCGCCGTGAAGATCGGTGACGACCATCGCTGAGCCTTCGGACAGGTCCAGAAAACGATCAGGCATGAGGGTTTCTATCCGATGATAAGGCCAAATCCTGCGGAAGTATACCACATCGGATTGGAGAGCGGGAGAGCGTACCCGGCGCACACACCTGACCCTTGCGCCACTAGCTCAACTTTTGCCGGGGAGATTTACCTCACCCCCCGGCCCCCTCTCCGAGGGCGGAGAGGGGGGGCACAGGCAAGTGTCCCCTCGCCAGACTTGGAGAGGGGATTTACTGATCCTTGCATTGAAATCTAAACCCCAGCCCCTCCCCAGGCAAGCTGGAGA
>CAYRWY010000352.1:0-6279 GCA_964427955.1 uncultured Anaerolineaceae bacterium | reverse complement strand
ACTTCGTGCGTCAGGATGTCGCCGCGCTCGACCGTGACCAGCGCGTAAGCTTCCCCCTGCCAGGGGCTGGGGATCAGGATCTGCGCCGTGTCGCCGACCTGGTATTCGTCCTTGTCGGTGATCAACTGGATGCGGTTGGAGTTCTCCTGCCGCCAACTGATGAAGTTGCTGCCGCTGACCCACATGAAGGCGCTGCTGGTGATCTTATTGCCGCGCTCGTCCAGGGCATGGGCATAGACCTTGAAGGTGCCGCCGTAGGGCGGCGTGAAGGTGATCTGCGCCAGGCCGTCGTCGCCGGTCGTCACCTTGCCGGACGCGCCGTCCAGCGGGATTTCTTCGACGTCCCAGGTCCAGGTCGTGCGGCCATATTCGTCCTCTTCCTGGACGCTCGACCAGCGGCGCTCGACGATCTCGTATTCGACGTCCTGCCCGGCGACCGGGGCGCTGTCCCAGTCCGCCGCCAGTACGTTGATCCGGTTCTCTTTTTCGGCGCGGCCTACGTAATCTTCCGGCTGCAAACCGACGTAGACCAACCCCTGGTGCACCACCACCTGCGCGCGCCCGGCGACCAGTTGGTCGCTCTCATCGGTGACCCGCGCTTCGATGGTGAAGGTCTGGCTCGATCCCTTTTCGCCCAGGTCGGCGGGAATCTCGATCATGAAGCGGCCCTGAGCGTCGGTCGTGCCTTCGCCTTCGGCGACCACCTGGCCGTTCGCCCCATAGTATTCGGGCGAGTAGAAGTCATAGTTCTGGTCGGTGAACGACCAGTAGCCCTCGGCGTCGCCGGTGTAGTTGAAGTAGTAATCCTGCGACTGCACGGTGTATGACACGTGGGCATTCGACACCGCGCCGCCGAAGTAGTAGCTGGAATCGACCAGGACGTTGATCGTATCGCCCTGCACGACGGCATTCACCGCCGGGGTGACGTCCACCTGGAATTCCGGGGCGCGATATTCGGCTACGTTGAAGCTCACGCCGAACGAGTCGCGCTGGTTGCTGCTCATCTCGGCCACGATGCGGTAGTAGCCGAGCGGGGCGCTGGCGTCCAGCATCACCTGGCCGCTGAACGATCCCATCGCGTTGACCGGCAGCACCTGGTCGTAGATCACCTGCCCCTGATCGTCGTAGACCTTGATCGGGATCTCCTTGACGTCGGGCGGCACGGTGTAGGTCACGTCGCTGCGGTTGCGCAGGATGCCCTTGAAGTACACCGGCTGATCGGGCCGGTAGATCGGGCGATCCGTGTACAGGTAGACGGTGAAATCTTCGGGATCGTAGTCGCTGAAGATGTCGAACTGCCAGGGGTCCATGCCGCTCGACCAACTGCTGGTCGCGAAGCCGAACACCCCGCCATCGTCCACCGTGGCGTACATATCCGAATACAGGTCGCTGAGGTGCGGGATCGTCGCCACCGCCTGGCCGTTCGCATCGGTGCGCGCCTGCGCGACCGGGTTGAAGTCCTGGTTGTAGAAGATCACCGGGACGTCGTCCACCGGGGCCCCGCTCTGCATGTCGGTGACCCAGGCCAGCGCCGTATCCTGGCTGAACTTGAGCGTGACGTTGGCCGACTGCACCAGCATGAGCTGTTTGCGGCCCCAGTCGTCATAATCCACCAGTTCCGGCGCATTCACCGTCAGGTAGTAGATGCCGGGGTCCAGCGCGGGCGGTTGATCGCTCGCCGTCGATCCGACCGGCGTCGGCGCGTTGGGATCGGTGGGCGTGCTGCCCAGCGGCTCGTAGTAGTAGTGATCCAGGTCGCCTTCCGCCGCCCAGCCGGTAATCTGGTTGCTCAGTACGACCTGCCACCACAGATAGCCGCCTTCGCAGAACGGCCCGCCGATGATCTGCATCGTTTCGTCGGGGAGCACCTGCGAGATCGTCTGCGCGGTCAGGTTCGGTTCCTGGCGGACGTTGAGCGGGCGCGCATCTTCGCGCGTGACGATCACCACGTCGCCGATCTTGACCTGCGGATCGGGCGCGCCCAGGCACTGGATATTCGAGATGCCGCTCGGCCCTTTGTCCGAGAGCAGCAGCAGCTCGTAGCGGCGCTGATCCTGCTGGCTGGCAACGTCCATCGACCACTGGCGCAGCAGGTCGGTCGGCTGCGGGGTGAAGTTCTGCCAGGCGTCGTAGCTGTTCGGCCCGACCAGTTGGGCAAAACGCGCCAGCGACACTTTGAACAGGCCCATGTCCAGCCGCGAGACGTTGCGGTGGGTGACGAATACACGCGTGGTTGGGTTGTAGCTGCTGTACATGCCCACCTGCCCCGGCCCCTGGATCGTCAGTTCGGGCGGGTAAGCGGCGGTGGTGTAGGTGACGACCATGCCCTGTTTGATGGTGTTGCCGTAGCGGTCGGCCATGCCGGGCAGGATCGTGATGGTGTATTCGGTCGAGGGTTCGGTGTCGAACGACAGGTTGTAGCTGTAGTCCCAGTCGTAGAAATACGTGTCGAAGTCGCGCCAGGGCTTGGGATCGATGATCACCTTGTCCTCGAGCGAGTCGAGGTCCATCGGCCCGGCGAAGTAGATCGAAAAACCGCCGTAAGGATAGGCTTCCGATTCCCCGTCCGACGGCGAGGTATACAGGATGGCGGGATAGGGCACGGTATAGAACGTGGCGGTCGCCGCTTCTCGCAGCGCCGCGCCGGTGGCGCTGAGCGTCTTTTCGGCCACGAGGTCGATCCGGTAAGCCGATCCCATTTCCAGCGGGGCATCCGGCGTGAAGGTCAGGCTGGTGAAGCTGTCATTCCAGTCGAACGTCCCGGCCACCGGCTGGGGTTCCGGCAGGTAGGTATCGCCGCCCGTCGGCCCCAGCAGGCTGAGCGTGAAGCCCTCTTTCAAAGACTCCGGGTCCATCGGCTGGGTGAAATCCACCGTGATCGGCGTCTCGAGCACGACGGCGCTTTCCTGGTCGTAAGGCGAAACGTTGGTCACGTCCGGCGGCAGCGTGGAGAAGCTCCACCGGTAGTCATCCTTCAATACGCTGCCGGTGGTATCTTCCAGCCCGGCCTTGACGGTCAGCGTGTAGGTGGTGCCGCCGCGCAGCCCGGCAGAAGGCGTGAAGAGGTAGATCGAGGTATTCAGCCATTCGCCGGTGCCTTCTACCGCCGGATCGAACGTCAGCGGGTGCGGCAGGGTGTCCATGTCCTCGACCATCAGCAGCGGGACCACCGGGCGGTTGAAGATCACCGTGATCACGCTGTCGGTATCCACAGCCTCGGAATCCGGTGTGGGCAGCACTTCGGACACTTCGAGATAGCCCACCGTTTGCAGCTTGAGCGTGAACGGATCGGCCAGGGCCACGCCGTCTGCCGAGGTAGCGCCGGTCCCGATCACGAAGGCGTATTCGGTCGCCCGCTCGTAGGCCGACGACGGGGTGAAGACCAGCGTCGCGGCGTCCTGCCAGGCGAGCGCGCCGTCGATCTCTGGCGTTACGCTGAAGGCCGCTTCCACCGAGGCCGGGTTCATCGGCAGGTCGAAGTAGAAGGTCACCTGGCCGTCGAGGGCCAGCTCTTCGCCGGGCAGGGGATCGGTATCGAACACCTGCGGCGGCGGGTTGCTCTCTTGCGCGCCGGGCGCGCCCATTACCAGGGTGACACTCAGCGCGGCCATCACGACCACGCCCAGCCCGATCACCCACTTCAGTCGTCGTAGACTCATAACGATTTCCTCCCAAAAATTACCTGAATGACTGCTGCGTGGCGCGATTTGATCGTTATCTTTACTCCGATTATAGGCCAATCATAGGGCAGGGCGAACCTGTCCCTTGATCGTAATTGTAGGGTTTTGGGCGCACCGCACGCGACGTCCAGGCACCGTCTGCCCTACGGCACGTCGCCGCTCGGTTTTTAGCGAGTTTTTTGCAGAATTGAATTGATTCGTTATGCAGTAATAAGCTATTATGAATTTTACCAGTAAAACACGAAAGCAGCCTAAGTCAGAGAGGTGGATGATGAACGCGTTGCGAAGACTGATAGGGGTGTGTGCCATCGCCGGGGTACTGCTCATCGGACTGCCGGGCGCTGCCGCCGAAAAGTCCCAGCTACCGGCGAGTGAGTGGTGGCTGGTCCTGCACGACCAATGCAACGATACGCTGCATTGGGTCACACCCTCCGGGGAATACACCTCGATCCCGCGCCCCGTGCTCCCCAACGAAGCCCCCGGCGCGGCGTGCAACTCCAAAGCGCTGCATATCTCGCAGGATGGCCGCTACCTGGTGGAGTTGGCGCCGCTGACCACGGGGCAGATCGGCGTCGGATTCTACGATCTCCAGACCGCGCAGTGGCTCATCGTCCACCAGGCCCAGCCCAATGAGCGGGTCTACCTGGGGGATCGCTACTCGTCGGATGCCTACCACCGGATCGCCATCAGCTTCGCCAACGATCCGGCCACGCCGCCGGGCTGGCGGGTGATCGTCTTCGACCTGAGCACCGGCAGCCCGCTCGAACAACTGCTGAACAGCGGGCCGGAGATCGCCAGCTTCGTGGGCGGCGAATTCCTGGCGACGGCCAGCGTCGTTCCGCACGTGGTACTGCTCTCGCCCGACGCGGGCGGCACCAGCTACCAGGTCCATCTCCGGTTCGACACCTTCGACAGCGTCAGCGCCCCCCTGGGAGCCGTGGCCTGGTATCCGCAAGGGGTGCCTGGCGTGGGCCAGAAATTGATCAGCGGGCCGTACCGGATGCCCGATCTCGACGTCCTGCCCACGGGTCACGCGCTCGTCGCTTACCAGGACCCCGCCTACCCGGCAGGCCCGGCGGTGGGCGAAGATCCGCTGCACGCCGTGACCACGAATGCTATCGGCATTCTGCCCGCCGACGCGGCCAATCCGTCGGCAGCGACGCAGCTTTTTTACGCGGACAGCGTGAGCACCTTCTATCAGCCGCGCTGGGCGGCGGATGGGCGGGTCGCGCTGTTCCGGCAGAGTGACGGCATCACGCCCCACCTCTATTGGAATGTCCTGGGCACCGCGAGCCTGACCCCCCTGGCCGATCAGGCGGCGCAAATCATCGGCGTGCCGACCGGGTTTGTCTACAACACGGCCAGCGGCCTGTTCTACCAGAATGAGGGGACGACCACGCCGGTCGGACCGATCCTGTCCGGGGCGATGTTCAGCGGCAGCATGGCCTTCGTGTGGGCGTCCGCCTACGGGAATCCCCCGCTGGCGCTGGACACTCCGGCAGGCACGTCGGGCGGACTGGTCATTCCGACGCCCGTCCCCACCCTGCCCGGCGGCGGCGCGACCGGCCAGCCGGACCTGTACGTCAGCGAGTTTTCGCTCAACCCCGCCACGCCCATCCAGGGGCAGGCGGTCGAAGTCCGCGTCGGGGTCTACAACCAGGGCACCGCCGCGGCCTCTGGCAGCTTCCAGATCGACTGGTGGCCGGGCGAGAACTATCCCGCTCCCGCCTGCAACTGGACGCTGGACAGCCTCGTGGCGATGGGCGGGCGCGTCCTGACCTGCACCTACGCGGGCTATCCCAGCCCCTACAGCGGGATCAACACCAAAGTCACCGTCGATTCAGGCAATGCTATCGCCGAGAGCAACGAGGGCAACAACGTCTATCTCCAACCGATCAGTGTGAGCGCCCCGGCGGCTCCGGCGGGCCAGCCCGACCTGTACGTCAGCGAGTTTTCGCTCAATCCCGCCACGCCCGTCCAGGGGCAGGCGGTCGAAGTCCGCGTCGGCGTCTACAACCAGGGCACCGCCGCGGCCTCTGGCAGCTTCCAGATCGACTGGTGGCCGGGCGAGAACTATCCCGCTCCCGCCTGCAACTGGACGCTGGACAGCCTCGTGGCGATGGGCGGGCGCGTCCTGACCTGCACCTACGCGGGCTATCCCAGCCCCTACAGCGGGATCAACACCAAAGTCACCGTCGATTCAGGCAATGCTATCGCCGAGAGCAACGAGGGCAACAACGTCTATCTCCAACCGATCAGTGTGAGCGCCCCGGCGGCTCCGGCGGGCCAGCCGGACCTGTACGTCAGCGAGTTTTCGCTCAATCCGGCCACGCCGACCAAGGGCCAACCGGTCGAAGTCCGCGTCGGCGTCTACAACCAGGGCACGGCGGCGGTTTCCGGCAGCTTCCAGATCGACTGGTGGCCGGGCGAAAACTATCCCGCTCCCGCCTGCAACTGGACGCTGGACAGCCTCGCGGCGCGGGGTGGACGTATCCTGACCTGCACCTATGCGGGCTATCCCAGCTCCTATGCCGCGATCAATACCAAGGTGGCGGTCGATACGGGCAACGCCATCGCCGAGAGCAACGAGGGCAACAAC
>CAYRWY010000351.1:0-6298 GCA_964427955.1 uncultured Anaerolineaceae bacterium | reverse complement strand
CCACCGGCGTCGTGATCAGCGGCTTCGGCGCCTGGATTATCTGGCGCTCGGCTCCGAAAGAAAGAATGACCGTGCCCGCCGCGCAAGGCTCGCGCGAGCAGCGCCGCACGCTCAGCATGGCCCGCACGCTGGGTCCGGTCGGCATGGCGGCGTGTTCGCTCCTCTTTCTCTTGGGGGTCAACACGGGCTGGGTGTTCATCGCTTTTGGGGCTTTCCTGCTCCCGCTCGGCATCGCCAGCCTGATCAGTGACCGGAAAGTCAACCGCAAAGACGTCGAATTCAGCACCTTCCTGCGCTCGGCGGGCGGCATGGCGACCTCGAGCGGCACAACCTTGAAGCAGGCGCTGACCAAGGTCGATCTAAGCTCGTTCCCGGCGCTTCAGCCCGACATCGAACGCCTCAGCACCCGGCTGCAAGCCCTGGTCGATCCGAACCACTGCTGGCACAAATTCGGGCTGGAGTCGGGCAGCAAGCTGATCAGCGAGACCATCGACATCTTTTACGGCGCGATCAAAATCGGCGGCGATCCAGAGCGGGTGGGCTATCTCTGCTCGCTGTTCGCCAGCAAAACGTCCCAACTGCGCGCCAAGCGGCGGCTGACGTCCGGCACGTTCGCGGCCCTGACGACCGTCATGCAGGCAGTCGTCGCCGGGTTGATGGTCTTCGTGCTGTCAATCGTCACCAACTTCGCGCACCTCGTCGAGAAGCTGATGCCCACCGGAGAAGGCGCGACACAGGGCCAGGCCTCGATGAGCATGACGATGGTCAGCTTCACCGAAGGGGATCTGTTGTTCCTGTCGAATCTGACGGTGGCGATGATTTTGCTGCTCGCCATTGTCGGCGCTGCCGCGATCATCTTTGGCGACGGGGGCTACAAGCTCAAAGGGGCGTTTTATCTGGCGATCTGCCTGTTCATCTCCGGGATCAGCTTCATCATCGTCCCGCCGATGGTGAACGGCATTCTCACCATCTAGCAGCGGGGAGAATAACCCATGACTGAAATGCTTCTCGGCCAAAAAATGATCTTGATCAGCATCATGTTCGCGCTCGTCCCCCTGCTGGCGGCGGCGGTGTTGGTGGTCATAGCCCGTATTCGCCAGAGGGCAGCCCAGCGACGCCTCAAGCAGGCCCGGATCGCCCGGCGGCGTCTGGCCCTGGCCGAAGCGGCGCGAGCGGCTCAGGCTGCCGAACCTCAGTCCGCAACACCTCCCATCAACGGCCAGCCAGTCGCCGGGGCAAGCAGTGCTCCCGCCGCGATCCCGGTCCCACCGGCGTCTGCCACAGCGGGCGCTGCGGCGCCGGTGGCGAAGGCCGCCGCCAAGGGAGCCGCCGTCGTACAGGAACAGAAACCGCCGGAGGAACAGCCGGCCACGTCCTCCGAGCAGAACAAACCGGCCAATTCTGCTATGCAGGACATTCTATCCAGTGTTTTTGGCGACGAGGAAGGCTCCGGGCGTTCGGAAGCACTCCTCCAGAATTTGGATGAAGTCAACATCACTGACCTGGCGGTGTTGTGCCAGGACATCGCAGGCAAGATTACGCCGGTTGCCGAGCAATAAGGAGTAGGAACATGGTCTCAAACTCGGACGAGATGGTCCGTCAGGTCACAAGCGAGCTGAGTGAACAAAGACTGTGGGACTTGCGGCTGGCCGAGTCCGAACTGGTCTTCCGGCCCGTTCCTTCTGAACACACGGCTGAGAATCCCGGCAGTGCTGCGGTCTGGCGGGTGCGGTTCGATCTCACCTACGATCCCCGCCGCCGAGTGGGTCTGGACATCAATGGCGAGGTGATTCTCGGTCGGGGCGACGAAATTCCTGGGCTGGTATCGCTCAGTTCCTTCGACGCCGACGAGTTAGGCGTTTCGCGCCGCCACGTCATGCTGCGCCCCACCAACGCCAAGCTGTACGTGATCGACATGGACAGCACCAACGGGACCTGGCTGAATGGCCGCTCGATTGGCGTCAACACACCTTACAGCCTGGCCAATGGCGATATTCTGGCGCTGGGGCAGCTTGAACTGGTGGTGCGGATCGTCAAACGGCCCGCCAACCGCGCCTCTTCACGGCCCGACACCGATCTCGTAGATGCCCTGGTTCCCGCCGCGCGGGCCATCACGTCGCAGTTAGCTATTGACGACGTGCTCAAGCAGGCGCTCGAAATGGCCGTGACGTACAGCGGCGTCGATGAAGCCTCGATCTGGCTGGTAGATGAACAAACGGGCGAGTTGTTCCTGGAAGCCGAACAGGGCATCGACGACGACCTGATCCGGCACATGCGCCTGTCCGTCTCGGATACGCTCGCCGGAAAAGTCATCGCCACCGGCCAACCGGTGCGCGCCAACCGGCAAGCGGGCAGCGCCCAGATCAAGGTCAAGACCGGCTACCTGGTCGAAGCGGTGCTCTACGTCCCGCTGACCCTGGGCAACGTGACGTTCGGCGTGCTGTCCGTTGCTCACCGGGCCACGGGACGGCATCTCAGCGCCCGTGACGAAAAACTGATCGCGATCATCGCCGATTTCACCGCGGTCGCGGTGCAAAATGCGCGCCTCTACCAGGCGACCAATGCCGCGCTGACGCGCCGTGCCAAAATCATCACGGCGCTGAACTACGCGCTGTCCTACGATCTCCGGAATCTGGTGAATACCACGCTGGGTTATACCGGGTTGATGGACAATTCCACCGCGCTGGACGACGAGACGCAGGATATCGTGGCCCAACTGGTGAATTCGGGCAATGGGATGGCACGCCTGATCGACCAGTTGATCGAGATCACCACGCTCAGCAAAGATCCGACGATGCACCAATCGAGCTGTGATCTGGTCGAGATCGCCAATCGGGCCATTGCCGACATGCACGGGATGGCATCCGCCAAATCCACGACCCTTGATTTCCAACTGATCGGCGATCCCTACTTCATCAAAGGCGATGCCGCGCATCTTTATCACAGTCTGCTCAACCTGATCGACAACGCCATCCGGTACTCGCCGGAAAATGCTCAGGTCGATGTCGCCCTGTTCTTTGGCCAAAATGATATTATTATCCGGGTGCGCGATACGGGTCCCGGCATCCCCGAAGACGACCTTCCGCTGCTGTTCGACCGTTATTTTCGCGGCAAGCCTTCCGCCGGTGGCCTGACCGGCATTGGGCTGGGACTGGAAGTCGTCCGGGCGACCGTCGACGCCCACCGGGGAACGGTAATCGCGCGGAACGTCGAAGGGGCCGGGGCCGAGTTCATCATCACCTTCCCGGCCACACTCCGGATAAGCTGAGCCGCAGGCGAAAGGACTGGACCACATGATCATTCTTTTTTTCGTAGCAGGGCTGATCCTCGGAGAATTTCTGAACATGGCGGCGGATTATCTCCCGCGCTTTGCGGCAGCGCGCGAACGACGTCCTGTTCCGACCCGGACCTGGCGTGTACTGCACCGGGCATCGCGCCCCCTCTCCGCGCCGGTGCGCCGCGAGCTTACCCTGCGCTTTGGGGTGCTACTGGTGAGCGGGCTGGTCCTGGGCGGGCTGGGATGGCAGTACGGCCTGTCCAGATCCTGGTTTCTGTACAGCAGCAGCTATGCTTTCCTGATGATCATCACCCTGATCGATCTGAAATACCGGCTGATCCTGAATATCATTGTCTACCCGGCGATTATGACGGTGGCCGTGCTGGGTGACGATAAGCTCAGCCTGATGTTAGGCGGCGCGCTGGCCTTTGCGGTGTTCTTCATAACGGCCTGGCTGCGCCCCGGCGACGTGGGCGCGGGCGATGTCAAGTTAGCCGTCCTGTTCGGCCTGGCCTTCGGCTTTCCTGACGTGCTGTGGGCACTGCTGATCGGGATTGGCCTGGGGGGCGTGGTATCGATCGTCATGCTGCTGACCCACCGGGGCGGACTCAAAAGCCGCATCCCCTATGCCCCTTTCCTATGCCTGGGAGCATGGATCGCGCTATTCTATAACCCATTCCAGGGATTAGGATAAGGAAAACCTGTGATGGCGATGCTCGACGATGAACTCTTGGAGATGGGCGAGACCGAGGAACCCGTTCAAAAAGGACGGTCCTCACGGATCATCATCTGGCTGTTGGTGCTCAGCCTGGCCGGCTTGTTTGTCCCGCTGTTTCTCAGCGCAGCGGCCATCCGGCAGGAGAACGCGGATTTGCAGGCTGACATGGCCCACATTCAGCAGACCATCGACAGCCAGTCCCAGCCCGATCCAGAACAGCAGACCATGGAACAGCAGTTGATCGATGCGCGCGACCAATATCGCTCGCTCGAAGCCCTGGAGACCAACCTGCAAAACGATCACATCGACTGGCCCACGGTGATGGCGGTGATCAGCAACTTTCACCAGGCCGAGATGATGCTGACCAGCCTGGTCCAGACCGATGGGCGCGCGCTCCTGCTCCGGGGACAGGCTCCTACCGAGGGGGTCGTCATGAGCTATGCCGGGATGCTCGAAGAGTCCGGCCAATTTTCGCGGGTGATCGTCCAGTCCATTTCCCTGAAGACGCTCCCGACTCCTACCCCGGCCCCCACCCCGACCGGCGTGGCCGTGACGACGACCGCCGTCTCTGCCGACGCGGTTATGTCGTCTACGCCGACTCCGGCCTCCGGGGGAACGGTGGTCGAGTTCGTGATCCTGGCCGGATTAGCGGAGGTGAACCATGACCAGTGATGTTGACCAGTCTACACCTTCCTCTCTCAAGAGCAGGCTGGGGGCGCTGCTGCCGGTGGTCCTGATCGCGATCATTGCGCTGGGACACGTCGCGTTCGGCGCGCTCTCGATTGTGCCCGCGTGGAACACCCATAAAGACGTGCAAGCACAGATCGCCGCCGGGCAGCAGACGATAGACGACCTGAATCAAAAACAAGGCGGGGCGCAGGATTCGCTCAGCCAACAGTTGGCAAGCTGGGAAACCCGCCGCACCAACCTGGTCAGCACGTTCCTGTCCAACACCGAAGCCGCCCTGATTCTGGACCGGCTCTACAAATACGCCACGGCCACCGGCATGGAAATCCTCGATCTGCAATTGCAGCAGCCGGAGGCCCAGACCGCCGATCAGCCCGTCCAGGACCAGCCTTACGAAGTGCAGACGTTCCAACTGCGCGCCGCGGGCAGCTTCCCGCAAATCGCGAGTTTTCTCGTGCTGTTCAAAGAAGCCTCGGTCCCCAAGGTGATCCTGAAAGACATGAATATCAGTCCGGAGGGGATGGAAAGCCTCTTGTCGATGACGATCGTGCTGTACGTCTCGCCGGATGCCACCGGGGCCGCCCTGGCCGATCTGCCGGAAACCGTGCTGCCGACCCCGGTGCCGACCGCGCCGCCGCCTTCTCCAGTGCCGACCGTGGCGGTCGTGACGGCAGCCCTCCCCGAACCCACCGCCACCCCGGTGCCGACGGTTGTCGAGTCGACCGTCATGGAGTCGGTTCTGGCCCAGGGGACATATGACGACACCCATCCCGCGCTGCACTATATCGCAGGCTCCTGGGAGTCTATCGAGTCGGTGAAAGGCACGGGCGGCAGTTACCACTACAGCGCCGACGCCAATGCCGAGATGGAATTCTCCTTTATCGGCACGAGCGTGGCGATTCAATACGTGGCGTTCAAAAACTTCGGCATTTTCGAAGTGGTGGTGGACAGCACGGTACGGCAAGAAATCGACGGGTACGCCGCCGAGGGCACCTTCGGACAGGTGGTGTATATCACCGGCCTTTCCAGCGGGATACACACCATCACCTTACGCAATACGTCGCGCCACAATGCGGCCAGTGAGGGCAACGTGATCGCCATCGACGCTATTCAGATTCTGAATGGCGAGGCGCCGGTCACCGGACCCTAGCATATCAAAGGAGTACACGATGACCCCGCGTTCATCCAAACTGCGGACACATCGTCTGGCACGTTATCTGGTCCAGGAAGAAGCGCGTTCCGATCTGATCTTGAGCGGCCTGGTGCTGCTCATCCAGGTGACGATCTTGTTGATCGGGATTCAGATCGCCGGGATGGTCGTTTTCAAGAAATACCCGCTGAATCTGACTCTGCGGGACCGGTGGGTCGGGCTCGCGTTTCTGTCGTTTGTCCTGGTCCTGATGATGGCCCACTATCGCCGAGTATCGGCGGCCAAACAACAGGCAGCGGTGGTGGCCGCACGCCAACAGGCCGAGAAGACTATCTCGCGCTATAACCGGCGGCTGGAAATCCTGCACGTCCTGGACCAATGCACGCTGGCCGGGCTGCCCGCCGAAACGATTGGCCTCATCGCGCTGCAAAATCTCGCCGGGCTGCTGCCGTGCGAGCAGGCTACC
>CAYRWY010000350.1:0-6308 GCA_964427955.1 uncultured Anaerolineaceae bacterium | reverse complement strand
GTCGAACCCCGCAGCGGCGATACGTTTTATCAGAACAACCAGCTTTCGGCTTTCACCGAGGTCACCGGACCGCCGCGCGTGCTGCTTGTGACGTCCGACCAGCGCGAGATCGACGCGCTGCAAAACGTGCTGGAAGAATCCGGGTTACAGGTCGATGTGCTGGGACCGCACGATCTGCCGATGGGATTGGCGCCCTTGAGCAGCTATGACAGCATCATCCTCGCCAACGTCTCGGCCACCGAGATGACCACCGACCGCATGAAGTATTTGCAGGCGTACGTGCGCGATCTCGGCGGCGGGCTGGTCGTGATCGGCGGGCCGAACAGCTACGGCGTCGGCGGCTATTTCGAGACGCCGCTGGAAGAGACGCTGCCGGTCGAAATGCGGCTGCGCGATCAGAAACGCATTCCGCAGATGACCCTGCTGTTCCTGATCGACCGCTCCGGCAGTATGGAAGTATCGAGCGCGGGCGGAGTCACGAACCTGGAACTGGCTAAAGAAGCCGTGGTGCGCTCGTTCGATCTGCTGAACGACAACGACCGGACCGGGGTGCTGTCGTTCGATGTGAGCGCGTATTACGTGGTCGATTTGCAGACCGTCGGGGACCAGTCCAACCGGGACCGACTGCGCGCGCTGGTGGGATCGCTGCGACCGGGCGGCGGCACGAACATCTACCAGGGTATCCAGTCTGCCGACCAGGTGCTGCGCGGCGATCCGTCCGAATTGAAGCACATCATCCTGCTGACGGACGGCGGGTCCGATCCGGGCGGGATCGTGCCGACCGTCTCGCGCATGTACCAGAACTACGGCATCACCACCTCGGTGGTCGCCATCGGCCAGGATTACGCGCGCTGGCTGCACGATGTCGCCATCGCGGGCAATGGGAAATTCCACCTGGCGTACGACATTTCGACCATCCCGGCGATTTTCACCGCCGAGACCCTGCTCGCGACGCGGTCGTACATCTCGGAGGAGGATTTCTTTCCGGCGCTGGCGACCCGTCATCCCATCATGGACGGCATCAGCAGTATGCCCGCCCTGAAAGGGTACGTGGCCACCACGCCCAAAGACCTGGCGACCGTGGTGCTGCGCGGCCCGGAAGAAGACCCGATCCTGGCGACGTGGCAGTACGGATTGGGCCGGGCAGTGGCATTCACTTCGGACGCGACCTCGCGGTGGGGAGCCAACTGGCTGAACTGGTCAGGTTTCTCGGACTTCTGGAACCAGACCATTCGCTGGACCATCAGCAAGGGTACCAACAACAACGTCGAGGCGCGCGTCGTCGAGCAGGGCAAGCAGGCGGTGTTGGTGGTGGACGTGCGCGATAACAACGGCGGCTATCTCAACGGCCTGAATCTGAACGCGACCGTGGTCAGCACCCAGTTGGATACGACGACGCTCGCCCTCCAACAAACGGCACCTGGACGTTACGAAGCCGTCTTCACCCCTCAACAGGAAGGGGCCTACTTCCTCACCGTCGCCGGTCAGACGGCGGGCAGCAGCGGACAGCCCGCCCAGTCGATCCGGCAGACAACCGGGTGGGTCCTGAGCTATTCGGCAGAGTATCGCGTGGACTACTCGGCCACCGGCCAGGATGCTCCTCTCAGCCTGCTGCAACGGATCGCGAACACCACCCACGGCGAGTCCTTGCGCGACGCGCCGAAGAACGCCTTTTTCCACAACCTCGACCAGGAACAGGCGGCCCAACCGATCTGGCAGTATTTCGTGCTGGCAGCCCTGCTGCTGCTGCCGGTGGATGTGGGCGTCCGGCGGTTGGTCTTCACGCGGGGGGATTGGGATAAAGCGTGGGCTGCCCTGAAGACTCTGTTCCGGCGCAAGCGGGTGGCGCTGCCGCTCGAACCGTCGGAGCGCCTGGGCCGTCTGCTGGATGCCAAAGATCGTGCCCGGAGCACCGGAACCGGGCCGGAATCTCCGGAAGAACCTGCCGCACCTCCGCCGGTCGAGCAGCGCCCGCCCAAGCCACCGCGTGAGGCTCCGAAAACCAAAACAGCGGTCGCCAGCAAGCCGGTAGTCAAAGAATCCGCCCCTCAACCTGTTCCGCGCGAAAAGACCCTCGCTTCGCGCCTGTTGGAGCATCGCAAGGAAACTCAAGAACGGGACAAATCGGATCAATGAACCTTACTTCTCCAGTTCAAGCCCGGATCACGTCGGTGATCCGGGTCATCGTCGCCTGCCTGGCGCTGCTTGGCTGCAACCTCACCCGCGTCACCGAGACCAAAGTTCTGCTCACGCCCGATCCCAGCACGCCGCAGCCGTCCAGCCCGTGGGCAACGCTCGCGCAGGGTGTGGAACGGCGGGAGATGAGCATCCCGACGAGCAAAGGCAAGGCGGTGCTCGTTCGTCTCGATCCAACCCTCGTGACGATTCGCGTGCACTACAGCCCCGGCAGTCCCCTCTCCCTCACCAGTTGGCGCGACCAGCTCACCGGGGCGGCGGTCATTCTCAACGGCGCGTTCTTCGACGAGTCGGATCACGCGCTGGGGTTGTTGGTCAGCGATGGGAACTTCTACGGGCAGTCCTTCGCCGGGTTCGGGGGGATGTTCCAGGTCTCGGACAGCGGTGTGCGCGTGCGCTCTCTGGTGGGCGAACCCTACTTCGGCGAGACACTCTGGCAGGCCGTGCAGGGCTTTCCGATGCTGATCGAGGCGGGCGGCGTGATGGCTCCCCAGGGTGACGGCTTCGACCAACGGTCCACGCGCACCTGGGCCGCCCAGGATCGATCCGGGCGCATCATTTTCGGCATGACGCAAAACCTGATCTCGCTGGCCGACCTGCAAACCTGGCTGATCGGCAGCGACCTGGACCTGACCATCGCGTTCGGGCTGGACGGCGGACGGTCCACCGGGATGATCATCAACACGCCGGGGCACGACGAAACCTATCTGCCTTTGGACAAACTACCCAGCGTGATCGCCGTTTACGCGCCCTGAAAGCGTGGTATGATTGGCGGAACCCATTTACCGGAAAATACGAGACTCATGGCCCAACCCACTACAATTTCGATCCCGACCTTCATCCTGACGCCGGAGGGGATTACCCCGACTCCGTACCAGGTAAGTTCGCTGACCGCCGCCGTCGCCCACGAGCCGCGCGGCGTCTACACGGTGGCGCGCACCTTTCACGCCGACCACGCGCTGTTATTCGACGCGCATCTCGACCGGCTCGAAGAGTCGGCCCGGCTGGTCAACATCCCGCTCCGGCTCGACCGGGACTGGCTGCGTGCCGCCATGCGCGATCTGCTGCACCAGGCAGGCTTTCCGGACGTCAAGTTCCGGCTCACCGTCCCACGCGACACGCCGGATCAGATCTACTTCGCCTTCGAGCGGCTGAGTCCAGTGCCCGACGCCATCCTGCGCCAGGGAGCGCACGTCATCACCTCGCCCATCGTGCGCGAGAATCCGGTGGCCAAAACCACCGACTGGATGGTCGTGCGCCAGCCAACCTTCAACAACCTCCCCCAGGGCGTCTACGAAGCAATCCTGGTCTCCAAAGAGGGACGCGTGCTTGAAGGCCTGTCCAGCAACTTCTATGGCGTGCTGGATGGGGTCTTGTACACGGCCAACGAGGATATACTAGGGGGGATCACACGTAAGGCGCTGCTCGAAATCATGCCGGAAATGCTGCCCGTCCGCCTGACCGCGCTGCACCAGGACGATCTCCCGCGCCTGTCGGACGCCATGCTGACTAGCAGCAGCCGCGGGGTCGTACCGATCACCAGGATCAATCACCAGCCGGTCGGAGACGGCACCGTTACCCCCTTGATCACGGCCATCAAAGACCGTTACGATGCCTGGACCGAGGCGCACATCGAGCCGATCTAACCACAGACGCCCACGTGACAGTGGGCGTCCATTTTCGCAGTCTTCAAGGGTTAGCCAAAACTCGGCGGCACCGACCCATCCGCGGCGAGACGCGGCACGGCGCCTTCCTGTTCCTCCAGCGCCTCGCGGGTAGGATCGAAGGTTTCGCCCACGTCGAGACGTCCGGGCAGCGGGATGTCGAGCCGCTGCCCGGCCCGGATCATGTTATTGCGCAGCCCATTGAAGGCCATGATGGCGAGCCACTTCGATCCCTGCCCGTAATACTTCCCGGCGATGGTCCACAGCGAATCGCCCGCGCCGACCACGTGAACGGTGACGTCCTCACCCCAATAGCCGACATGATACGCCCAGTAGGCCAGCGAGGTGGGATCGTCCAGATTCGGCGTGGGAACCCCTTCGTAGGCCGCCAGCGCGACGATGCGGCGCTTGAGTTCTTCCAGCAGGGGGAGACGGTGATCGTCCGGTTTGACGGGATCGACGATCACAATGGGCTGCTCTTTTTTCTCCTCGCCCCCTTCGACGAACGCGAAGACATCCTCCGTCGTCAGGCAGGCGTAGTTCGGATTTTCGGTGACGGCAAAGCCGCTCCAGGCCGTCTTGAATTCGTCGTTGGTCCACTCGAAGTAGATACCGGTGTCGCGCTTGGTCTTGTACGCCGAGCCAAACAACGGATCGTGCACCAGCACATGATCGTCGTCGCAGCCCGAAACCACCACAAAATGCGCCCCGCTGAAGTTGTTCCCGGTTTTGGCGCGCCAGGTCGCATATTTCACCAGGGCAATCGAGGGCTTTCCCTCGGCCAGCGAGACCTTCAAGCTGCTCAACCCTCCCGCCGCCGTGTAAGTGAACCGCCGCAGCGTGAGATCATACGCCTGGGCGGCCTTGTACAGGTGCGAGAAGTTGGTATAGCCCATGTTCGGAATGGACATCGCCGGATTAGTCTTCAAATCCGGGTAAATCACATAGTAGAGATCGTCAGGTGTGACGGCTTTGCCCAGCCCATTGACCAGCATGGCGACGCAGGTCGGGCCGCAGTCGCCCGCTGCCAGATCCGCATCGGGCACATCCCATTGGGAACGATACGGTATATCCAGCTTGATTCGATTCATGACGCTCTCCTTGGTATAGACCGCTCAGACACCTTCGATGCTGCCCTCGCCCGGCGCAGCGTCGCCTTTGAGGATGGCGAGTGCGGACTGTTCATGCTGCCAGGTGGGAGCATTTTCCAGACGGCGGCGCAGCGCCTGAAGGCGCGGATAACCATCGGCATATTCTGCCGCCCATTCCTGCGCGAACTCGCCGCTGCGAATGTGGCCCAACACAGCCTCCATCTGGCGGTTCAGCTTGACTTCGCGGAACCGCTCCAGGCGCGACAGCAGCCCGTACTGGGCCGTCTGGGAATACTGCTGCAAGCTGGGCAGCACGCCCGCGTTGGCCCACTTGGTCACGATGTAGCCCAATTCGCCGGAAAGATACAGGCTGCTCATCACGGCTTCGGGGGGGAATCCCTCCCGGTTGAGCACTTCAATCGCGCTGCTCAACACTCCAAACAGCGCGGGCAGTAACGCCTGCTGGGTGAAGAGATCGAGTTCGGCCTCCTGCTGGAAGGTCAGCTCGACCGCGCCATGATGCAGCGCTCCGACGGCTTTGGCCGCGGCCAATACCCGCGCCCAACCTTCGCCCGAGGCATCCTGGGCGACGGCGACAAAACTGGGGAATCCTCGCCCCTCGATATACCCTTCGCGCACGCCCTGCCCGATAGCCTGCGGGGCGATCAAGACCACGTCCACGAAGGGCGGCGGCTCGATGAACCCGAACGCCACGTTATAGCCCGAGGCGAACACCAGGGTATCCCCCGGCTGCAACCCCGGAGCAATTTCCTGTAAATAGACCTGGGTGGCGATCTCGTCCGGCAGCATGACAAAAATCAGCGTCGATTGGGCGGCAGCCTGGGCGATGGGGACGATCTCAAACCCGTCGCGATATGCCTGTTCGGCGTAGGCATCCTGCTGATTCCCCACCAGCACCGGGAACGCGCTGTCACGCAGATTCAGCGCGAACGGACGTCCCATATTCCCATAACCCAGGACCGCAATTTTCCTATCCATCATCAAGCCAAGATTGGCGTCTGAGTCGTGATATACAACAGCCATGCAGCAGATCCTTCAGCCGGAACAGCGGACACGAATATGGTAAGCATTGTACTCTTAAGTGGACGGCTGTGCCCAATGTCGGGTATAGTCAAAACGCACGCAACCCAGCTCCGGGGTTTGCGTATATCATACTAGTAGGGGCAGGTTGACCAGGTAGGGTATTTGAGCGTGATTCAAAGTAACGATGATTCTTTGTGGGTGCAAAGGACGCTGGCAGGCGACCCACAGGCCTTCGGAGAACTGGTCCAACGGTACGAGCGCGATGCCTTCAACCTCGCGTATCGGATGTTGAATGACCGGGGAGAAGCCGAAG
>CAYRWY010000349.1:0-6308 GCA_964427955.1 uncultured Anaerolineaceae bacterium | reverse complement strand
TGGTGGGCGATCCCAAGCAGAGCATCTACGCTTTTCGCGGCGCGAACGTCAGCGTTTTCGATGCCGTGCGCCAGGATTTGTTGGGGTGGGGCGGGCAGGATCTGCCGCTCTCGACGTCGTTTCGCACCCATTCCGCCCTGGTCAACGCGCTGAACGACCTGTTCGGGACGATCCTGGCCGCGCGGACCGGGATCGCCGCTCGCTACGAGGTCACGCTCGGCCAGCCGATGCGGGCCTTTCGCCCGGCGGCGCCGGAGATCGCGCCCGGCCACGCCTGCCCGCTGGCCGTGATCGCGCTGCACAAGCCAGAGCAGGAGGGCGATCAGAAGGTCAGCACCGATCAGTTGCGCCAGTGGGAAGCCTGGGAGATTGCCCGGCACCTGCGGGCTATGGTCGAGCAGGGTGCGCCGGTCTGGGATCGCAAGTCCGACACTTACCGCCCGGCGGGCTACGGCGACGTCGCGATCCTGTTCCAGGCCATGACGCACGTGCCGGAATACGAAGAAGTCTTCAAGGCGGCAGGGCTGCCCTACGTGACGGTCGCCGGGCGCGGCTACTATGGCCGCCAGGAAGTCTGGGATCTGCTCAACCTGCTGCGCGCGCTGTACAACCCCGCCGACGATCTGGCGCTGGCCTCGGCGCTGCGCTCGCCGTTGTTCGGCTTGAGCGATGAGGCGCTGTTCGCGCTGCGGCTGGCCCGCACGGACGACGGCGGCGTGCTGCCGCTGTGGGACGCGCTCTTTGCGATTGCAGAAACGCCAGACGTAGGGGCGCCCCTACCGGGTGAGGCCGGTGATCCCGTCCCCCTGTTCCCCCCGGACGAGATCGAGGTGCGCGCCTTCGCCTGCGCCGTGCTGCGCGAACTGCGCGAACTGGCCGGGCGCGCGACGGTGGCCGATCTGCTGATCCGCGCGCTGCACCTCACCGGCTATCCGGCCACGCTGACCGGGTTGGCGGATGGGGCGCGGCGGCGCGGCAACGTCGAGAAGCTGGTCGCGTTGGCGCGAGAATCGGGGCGGGTGTCGCTGGGATCGTTCCTGGACTACGCCCGCAGCCTGACGGCGCGCGAAGTCCGCGAAGGCGAAGCGGCGGTCGAGGTCGAGGGCGCGGTCACGCTGATGTCGGTTCACGCCAGCAAGGGGCTGGAATTCCCGGTGGTGGTCCTGGCGGATGCCGCCTGGAGCACGCGCCGGGCGGACGGCGGGGTCTTCAAGGCCGATCTCGACGCCGGGCCGGTCTGCAAACTGCCCACCGCCGATCCCAATGAAGAAATCCCGCTCTTTGCCTGGCGCTATGCCGCCCTGGCCGCCGAGCGCCGTGACCGGGCGGAGCGCCGCCGCCTGCTGTACGTGGGGGCCACGCGCGCCCAGGATGCCCTGATCGTCAGCGGACTGCTGTTTCGCGCCTCCGAGCACTGCTGGCTGCGGCAGTGGTTGGCCGCGTTGGGCTTGTCGAGCGACGATCTGATTCGCGACGACGACACCCAGGTGATCGACTATCCCTGGGGCGGCTGTGCACTGCGGGTGCCGCTGACGATGACGCTGCCCGACCACCTCGCGCCGCGCCGGACCGCGAGCGCCTGGGATCATCCTGCCGTCGCCGCCGGGATCGCGCTGGACGGGGTCGATCCGGCGCTCCCGCCGCTGCTGGCGGACGTCCCGGTCGATCCGGCAGCTCCGGCCCGTTTCCTGACCGCGACGCACGTGGCGCAGATCGGGCGCGCGCCGTCCTACGATCCCACCGCGCGCGGCTGGCAGTCCTTCCGCCATGCCGTGCTGCACGACGCCCCGGAGCCGCTGCGCCCGCTGCCCGGCCCGGCCAGTTTGCAGGACGAGCGCCGGATCGTGGGCGAGATCGTGCACCGGGCCTTGCAAGCCTGGCTGCTCCCGGCCAACACCGGTCACGACCGGCTGATCGAGCGGCTGCGCGCCTACGCCTGGGAGTACGGCGTTAGCGATGAGAGCCAGGTGATCGCGGCAGTGTCGGCGGCGCTGGACCTGCTGGCTGAGTTCGACGCCAGCGAGACGCGGGCGCGCATCGAGCAGGCGCGCGAAGTCCACCGCGAGCTGCCGTTCATGTTCCGCTGGGGCGAGCGCACTATCCAGGGCCGCATCGACGTGCTGTTCCACGCGCGCGATCAGTGGCATGTGGTGGACTACAAGACCGCGCTGGTTTCGCGCGAGAGCGCGCGTCACAATGCCCGGAACTATTATCTGCAAGTCGGCATGTATGCGCGGGCCGTCGAGGCGCGCACCGGGCAGATGCCGCAGACCCATCTGTACTACATCCACCCGGCGCACCTGGTGACGGTGAAGCCCGACGAATGGCGTCCCGCGCTGGATCGCCTGGAAGACGATCTGCGCGCCGCGCTGACGTAAAACGCTGCGAAGCGAAAGACGGATTCAACGCAGAGCACGCGGAGGAATGGAAGGGAAAAGCCATGTGGGAAATCTCGGTTGAACTGCCTGACACCCTGGCCGAGCAGGCGGAGTCCCTGGCGCAGCGGCTCGACTTCTCGCGTGATCGCCTGATCGCGCTGGCGCCGGAGCGGGTCATCCACCAGGGCGACGTCTACTGGGTGCAGATCGAGCCGGGCATTCCGCATCCCCACGTCGTCCTTCAGGCGGACGTGCTCAATCCCAGCCGCCTTACGACGGTGGTCGTCTGCGCGCTGACGTCGAATCTCAAGCGCGCCAGCCTGCCGGGTAACGTCCTGCTCGACGCCGGAGAGGCGAATCTGCCCCGGCCCAGCGTGGTGGAAGTGTCGAAGGTCTCCGCCGTCGAAAAAACGCGGCTGGGCGAATATCTCGGATCGCTCGCCGCGCCGCGGGTCACGCAGATTCTGGCCGGGATGGAGTTCTTGCAGCGATCCTTTTTCGCCCGCTGAGGCGGACCGGCGGACGGTGCGGCTGGCCTATCTGCCCAAAATCGCTTACGATTCGGGTGCTGCCGGAATCCGTAGGAGACCCGCCCCTACACCGACATTTCCGCTGCGCCGCTCCCCCTCGCCACCGCGTGGAGAGGGGGCCGGGGGGTGAGGTAAAACCCGGCGAGTGTTCGCCTGCTCAGTGTTTTTTGATCGTCGCGCCACTCGTGAGTGCGCCCGATCTCAGGAGTATGCTATGAGCCTTCAACGACTGTTTTGGGATCAGTTTCCCGATTGGATGCGGCCCGGCGATGCGGTGCTGCGCTACGTGCTCCAGCGCGAGCAGCGCCACCAGGCGCGAGTCACCCGGCTGCTATCGCGGCTGATCCTGGGAGCCACGCTGGGCGGACTGCTGGCCATCAGTTGGCTGAGCTACCGGATGGACAGCCCGGTGGGGATGAGCGAACCGGCGGGATCGGCTTTCTTCACCGTGCTGTATTTTCCGCTGGTGATCGTCCAGTTCGTCGTGCTGCTCTATGCCGTGTTCAGTGCGGCCAGCCTGGTCTCGTCCGAGCGCGACCGGGGCACCTGGGAGGAATTCAAGATCACCAGCCACGGCGCCGAACGCATCGTCCGGGCGCGCTGGGCGGCGGTCTTCTACCAACTGCGCGGCTCGCTGATCCTGCTGCTGATCGTGCGGCTGTTGTTCGTCGGGCTGATGCTGGACGATCTGACAAAATACCAGGGCTATCACCTGGACCTCTACACCACCGGGATCACGCCGGAAGTGAGCATCGAGGCCGCGATCCTGCTGCTGGCTGCGCTGATGACGGCGGGGCTGCTCCAGCCGTTCCTGATGGTCGGGCTGGGCGCGGCGCTGGGGTTGTGGGTATCGTCGCTGATCCAGCGGCGCGGCCTGGTCCCGCTGATCCGGATCGCGATCCTGCTGATTCTGCTGTTCGTCTTCGTATTCGCGATGGCCGATGGCTCGCGCGTGCTCGATCCGTCCACGACCCTGCTGCAAAATGCGCCGGGACGCTGGGGCGGGCTGCTCGGCATGGCCCTGCTGGGCGATCACGGCCTGCGCTTCCTGGACCTGGACACCTTCCTGCGCACCTGGACCGAAGTCGATTACGGCGTGCTGCTGGGCGCGGCCCTGCTGGCAGCGGTGATCGTCGAAATCGGCCTGATCAACCTCCTGATCAAGAGGGCGGCGCGGCGGGCGGCGCGGGCGGCGCGCGAGTGATCGATGCGGCGCGCGAGTGTACGGATCGTGGGGCTGTGGATCGCGCTGGCGCTGCTGATCGCGATCCTGCGCCCGGTCGGGTCCTGGCTGGCTCCCGCCGCTTTTACCGCGCGTGATTTTGAGACGCAGGGCCGCGATCCGGTCCGGTTCGCGGTGCCGCTGGGCGACGTGATCGCGGTGCTGGGACCGCCCGAAACGCTCAGCGCCACGATCACCTCCCGCGAGGTCTTCCTCGAACTCAATTTCGCGACGCTGCACCTGATGCTGTTCGTCAAGCTGGTCCGGGATAGCGGCGGGTGCGTGCGCGTCCACCCGCGTGACCGGGTCCAGATTCTGGCGGTATGGCGGGCTGATCAGCCGCCGTCAGGTAAGGTATACTATCCCCAGGTGCAGCCCTGGGCGGGCTTTACCCGGTACTGTTTTCAATAGGAGCAAGGATGAGCGAACCTCACGACCGCAAGCCTTCGATGACCCGGCGCGAAGCCTGGGTCTACCGGATCGGCCTGATCGCGGTGACCGTGTATACCGTGCTGGGCGTCTATTTGCTGTACTATCCTTCGGATGCGCTGACCAGCGTTTTTGTCGTCCTGCTGGTCGTGACGTTGGCGCTGGGCCTGCTGGCGGGGATCGTGTCGATCTATGCGGAGTGACGCGCCTGCACCCGGAACATCACCGGCGACCACGTGAGCAGCCCGTCCGGCAGGGTGAAGTCGTCCAACCGCTGCCGGGCGGCAGTCATGAACGCGGCGCGCGACCCCTCGTCCAGCGCGCGCACTTCCTCGTAGCGATCCGTCCAGGCCAGCCAGTACGCGAGGTACTGCGCGGGCCGCAGCGGGATCGCCAGTGGGGCGCTCTCGCTCGCCGCCTCGACCGTGAAGCCCGCTTCGCCCAGCCCGTCGCGATAATCGTCTACATCCTGCAAATAGTCGCTCCACCGGGGCGGTATCTCCGCCAATGCGTCGCGCAGCCGGGCCAGCGTTGCGCCGGGATGTTCCACGGCATACGCCGCCAGCACCTCGTCCAGCGCCCGGTTGAGCGGGTCCGCCGGTCCCCATTCCTGCAAGGTCAGCCGTCCTCCCGGCGCGAGCACCCGCCGGATCGCGCGCAGCGCCCGATCCGGATCGGTGGCGTTCAATCCCAGCGAGGCCGCGGCCAGCGTGAAGCTCCGCTCCCGGAAGGGCAGGCGGTGCAGGTCGGCCCGGACGTAGCGCGGTTGTGTTCTCGCTTCTTCCCTCGAATCTCTCCGCGTGCTCTGCGTTGAATCGTTTTCTCTTTTTTCGTCGGGGAGATTCTGCGCGATCCGCAGCGAGGCGGGCGAAATATCCACCCCGATCACCTGCCGGACGTGCGGCGCGATCAGGCGCGCCAGGCTGCCGGTCCCGGTGCCGAGGTCCAGCACCCGGTCGGCGGGATCGAGGGGGAGCGTCGCGGCAAAGTCGGCGGTCAGCGGGAGCAGGACCGGCGCGATGTCGCGGGCGTAACGGTCGGCCCCGGCGTCGAACAACTCCTGGAACAACGCCAGCGGGTTCAAAACTTCGAAAAATCCAGCTTCCAGGGTGCCCAGACGCCGTCAGCGCCGGGCGCGACGATCAGCAGCAGCACGGCGCCAACGCCGCACACCCACGGGCCGATCCCGGATACGGCATAGCTGGGATAGCCCAGGAAGAAATAGAGGATCACCAGCAGGGCCAGGCTGCGCCGCTGGCGGATGGCATCCCGGCGGTGCAGTGGACGCCGCATCGCGCGCAGGGTGAGTCCGCCCCCGGCCAGGGCCGCCAACGGGATCAGCAGCAGCCCCAGATAGCGCCCCAGGCCCAACGGGGTGAGCTGGCGGTTGCGCCCCTCGTAGCGCAGAAAGCCTTCTTCTTCCGTCCCTGAAATGTGATCGGTCTCTCGCAGCAGCCGGACGTCCGGCCCGGCCAGGATCAGCCGCAGCCCGGAGACGCCGGTGTGCAGCGTGTGATCGAAGTAGACGGCGGTCCAGGGCAGGGCGGCGAATCCGGCCAGCAGCGCCGCCGCCGCGGCCAGGATCACCCATTCGCTGAGGGGACTTTTCATACATCCTCCTAACCGTTCGCTATGCTCAGCGGCGCGTTCGGTCTTCGACAGTTCTTGATCGGGTAGGGGCGGACCAAGGTGTCCGCCCGAAAAACAGGAGCACACGCTGGTGCTCCCCTACGAGTCTGCCCATTTATT
>CAYRWY010000348.1:0-6327 GCA_964427955.1 uncultured Anaerolineaceae bacterium | reverse complement strand
CCTCACCCCCCGACCCCCTCTCCACCCGGTGGCGCGGGGGAAACGTTGGTGTAGGGAAGCGGCGCCGCCCCGCCCGGCTTTGAAAAAATGAGAGTTATCCCTCAAAAACTCCCCATCTCAATACCTTTCCGCCCATCAGCCAGCCGCACAGCACGCGGCGTCGCGTTGGGCCGCTTTTTCGATCTGGTAGACGATGAACATCACGAACAGAATCAGCAGGCCCAGCGCCAGATCGATCTGCACGCCTGCGGACACGCGCTGCGCCGACCAACTGGTGAAGCAGTAGAACACGGTTGAAATCAGCAGATTGTGCGTGATCTTGCCGGTGAACAGCGGCAGCAGCATCCGCTTGAGGCCGTAGTTGATCATCGCCAGGGGGATGATCACCGTATCGTCCGGCAGCGGCGATACCGCGTACATGAACACCAACGGGGGAATCAGGCGCGGGTGCGCGTTCACCGTGCGCCGTATCCAGCGCAGCAGCGCGCTGCGTTCGGGCGTGACTTTTTCGCCCAGCAGTTTCAGCGACACAGCGTAGGAGACGATCTCCCCGACGGCGGCCCCCAGGCCGGACGCGGCGCCCATCAGCAGCATCCGGTCGAGGCTCGCACCGCCCAACGCCAGCGACAGCAGCGGCACCGTGTAGGGGATCTGGAGCAGCAGCGCCGAGTTGCCGATCACCGCCACGAGGAAGAAGCCCACCAGCCCCAGCCCGGCCATCACGTCGAACCATGCGGCCACCACCCCATCCAGGCCGCTGAAGGCGTGCGTCTGGTCGAGCGCCACCAGCCCCGCGAGCAAGATCAGGGTCAAACAACCATATTTCAAACCAATCCGGTGTCGAGCAACCATAGCCGGAGTCGCTTTCTAGCCGTACACGGCCAACCATCGCTGATTTTTGACGAGGCAGCCGGTCCACCAGCGGAAGAAGCGGTGCACCAGCCGGTAGCTGCTGCGTCCCCAGCTCCAGCGCGGCGCTTTCAACAGCACGCTGTGGCTCAGGTCGTCTGCGATCAACTGCTGGAACTGCCGCAGCAGGTCGGGATTGTCGGAAAAGACGGTCAGGTCTTTCTGGGTCAGCCCTTCCAGCTCGAACATGTTGAAGGAGCCAAAGCCCGCCCAGTGCCCATCGACTACGATCAGCTTGGCGTGCGTCATGTTGTTGGTCCCCCACATCCCGTAAATGCGGATGTTGGGATGGCTCAGGAACCTCCGCAGAGGCCGCACCCACACCCGGTACATGGCCTGGTTGCTGCGAAACGGCAGGATCAGCGTGACGCGGACGCCCCGTTCGGCGGCCTGGCGCAGGCGGCGCTCCAGGTGATCGCCCAGCAGATACGGCGATTCGATGACGATGCTCGCGCGGGCCGTCTCGATCAGGTGCAGGATGTGGCGGAAGATGGCCGGGCGTCCGGCGCCCTGATTCAGGATGAAATCCCCGGCAGGCGCGGGAGCGTCGAAGGATCGCGTGTGACCCGCCCAGGTGGACGTAAAGTCGCAGGCAATCGGCGGGACGAGGTCGCCCTGGATTTTGACGAAAAAATCGTGCCAGGCGAAGTTGTGATCGCTGACGCAGATCCCGCCGACGAACGCGGTGGTGCCGTCGAGGATCACCATCTTCTTGTGATTGCGAAAGAGCATGAACATGCCGAGGCAGCCGGGCGGCGCCGTGCGCTGGATGGCGACCCCGCCGTCGCGCAGCCGGTCGTAGAGGGCATAGGTCGCGGTCCGTTCGGCGGCGAGGTCGGGTTGGTGGTGCAGCAGGCTGGGATAGGTATCGTTGATCACCACGTCGCTGTAGCAGTCCACGATCAGCCGGACGTCCACCCCGGCCCGCGCCGCCTGCATCATCAGATCCGCCACTCGTTGGCCGCTGCGGTCGCCCTCGAAGGTCGAGAACTGGACGTACAGGCTGCGGTGGCAGTCGCGCACAGAGGCGGCGAATTCGCGTAAGAACGCCTCGGCCCCAACCAAAAGTTGAAAAGAGTTGCTCATCTTCCCCTCCTTCTTCGTTACACGCGTCCGATTACCATTAATCTTTGCTCGCGAATATTTGCGAACCAGGACGAGAGAAACGGAAACTGACACAGGTGCCAGCGCCGGGGGTCAGATGGAAGATCGACGGAGCAGCAGGGGAGAATAGAGCTAAAGCGATGGCAAACTTTAAACGTCGTTCGCAAATATTTGCGAACCATGTTATCATCGTAACATAGAACATCGACGGTTGTCAACCTGAGGAGCAAATCCACCGTGGCCGAAGAAAAACCGCAAGAGACGTTGGGCAGTTTCATCCGGCGCGTCCTGGACGAACGCGGGATGAGCGCCAACATGCTGGCGACGGCGTCCGGAGTCGCCGAGAGCACGATCCGCAACCTGCTCAAACAGGGGGAAGATGGCAGTGCCCCCGGTCCACACCCCCTGGTGCTGCGCGCCGTGTGCGACATTTTGGGGCTGGATCACATCCGCATCTTCCAGATGGCGGACTACATCCCCGCCGAGTACTATCCCACCCACCTCTCGCCCACCGCCGAATACGTCGGCTTGTGCTTCGATGCGCTCGCGCCGAACCAGCAGCAGATGTTCCTCGGCCTGCTGGACTCGCTCGACCGCGCGCGCAGTCTCCCCTTTGATGGGCAGGAAATGTCGCGGCTGCTGGAAGAAGTGGCCCGCCTGCGCCAGCAGCAGCCGATGTTCCGCGTCCGCAAGTTCACCGCCGCCGACGAGGTGGGCCGGATCGCCGGGAAAGTGCTCCGTAAGAACCCGGAGGAGCACTATCTCGTCGCGACGTTGAAGCGGCTGAACGCCTTGTTCGAAGATTCGGGCGAAGGCGAAATCCCGCGCGAGCGCGTCGAAACGGTGATCGAGGACGTGCGCACCCGCGTGGTGCTGAACATTCTGCTGCCGCGCAAAGAAGCGCCGACCAGCCTGGAAAAGCTGTACTGGCTGCTGCGCCCGCACGAGATCTACCGCACCGGGATCGACACCATGACCGAAGACGAGCAGGAAGGCTGCCGGGCGCTGTGGCGGCTGCTGGACAGCATCTGCCACTAGGTAGACTCCTGGCATCCCGCCCGATGGAAACAATAGTCCCACCATAGATCGCAAATAGTTTTTCTTCATATTTTTTATCATTTTTTAACTATACTATACTAGAGTAGACTCTAGGCGGGGACACTCCTGCCCAGTAGAGGAGCCAGAGGGATGACCACCCCATTACGGATTGGAGTTCTAGCAACCTTATTCGGACCGTTCAAATCGCTGGGAAAAGACGGTATCCGGGGGGTCGAGTTAGCCGTTCAGGAGTTCGGCGGTGAGGTCGTGGGTCGTCCGATCGAGCTGCACGTCGAGGCGACGCTAGGCACGCCCGACGCGGCAGAGTACCGGGCAGCCGCCCTGATCGAGCAGCACCAGGTCGATTTTATCGTCGGGCCGCTGTCCGGCAACGAGGGTCTGGCGGTCCGCAACTATGCCCGGCAGCACCAGGACCACGTCTTTCTCAACGGGTCATCCGGCGCGCAAGAACTGACGATCCAGGATACGGCGCCTAACTTCTTCAACTTTTCACTGAACGGCGTCCAGGTCGTGGCGGGCGTCGGAGCCTATGCTTACGACGTGCTGGGCTATCGCCAGATCGTCACGGTAGGCGAAGAATACTCCTACCCCTTCGCCCAGGTCGGCGGCTTCATGATGGAATTCTGCCGCCGGGGCGGGACGGTGCCGCGCAAGATCTGGGTCTCGTTGGGCGAAACCGATTATCGCGAGGCCATCGCCGCCATTCCGTGCACTGCCGACGCCGTCTTCGTGGCGCTCGGCGGCACGGATGCCAGCACCTTTCTCCGCCAATACCAGGAAACCGGCAAGCCTAAGCCGCTGCTCGGCGGCAGCATCACCACCGACCAATCCATTTTGAGCAGCGGTGAGGACATCGATTATCTGGCGGGTCTGGTGGCGGGCGGGCCCACGGCGGACGACAATCCCGCGCCGCAGTGGCAGCAGTTTGTCGCCGCGTACCAGACCAGCTTCACCGAGCGTTTCAACTTCCCCTCGTCGTTCGCGCTCCAGTATTATCTCAATACGAAGGCGGGCCTGACCGCCCTTCAACGAGTCCACGGCGACCTGTCGAACGGGCAGGCCGGACTCAAGGAAGTTCTGTCCGGACTGGTGCTGGATGGACCCTGTGGACCGGTGGCCCTGGATCGTTATCACGGGGCAATCGGCAACAGCTACGTGACCGTGGCGAAGCAAGCCCCGTCCGGGGTGTTGTACCGCAGCCTGCTGCAAGTCGCCGAAGGCATCAGCCAGACGCTCGGCTTCCCGGAACAAGAATACCTGGCGCTGGGCACCTTCGACCAGCACTCGCCGCGCCTCTGTTGAGTCTGGCCTGGTGCGATTGAGGATTTTTTGGGGGGGAAAAAATTACCATTCTTCAAAGCAGGGCGCAGCAAGCGGCGCCCCTACCTCGACATTTCCACCGCGACCCTCCCCCTCGCCACCGGGTGGAGAGGGGGTCAGGGGGTGAGGTAAAACACGGCGAATTTTCGCGTGCTCAGTCTTCTGTAGGGGCAGCCCCTACGAGTCTCCACATTGATTACAATCCGAAACAGCGAGAGGAACAAGCCCGCTTGCCTGGGGTGGGGTAACGCCCAACCGCGCTTTTTTCGCTTTTGCCGGACGTGCCGTATAATCAGGGGCGAACTGGTGTCAGGCAGGAGCTATTCTCGCGATGTCCGATTCGATTACTCCTCACTCGCCTTCCAGGGACTTCGAAGAAATCCCGGTGGACGAGCTGATCCGCATGACGCGCGAATTTACGCGACGTATCACCAACCAGGACCGCCAGCGGTTGGGCGTGGAACTCCGCGAATCCGGCCATACGCGCAACATCCAGGTTTCCGCGCCGGTCACGTTGCAGCAGTTTTTCTCCGGCGAGATCGACCTGGACACCGATCTGGCCCGGCGTTTTGCGAATGCGCCGCTGCTGTCGCACATCCAGTTCGTGCCCAAGCTCGGCGAGCCGGTCCAGCGCCAGGCGACGGCTATCCTCAGCAGTAACGATGATTCGGCCACGCTGATGGTCGATGCTCAGATCGGACACAGCGCCCAGACCACGCTCGAATTCACTTTCACGCTGTTCAGTGCGCTGGCGCTGCGTTTCCGGCTGTCGCCGCTCGCCACGGCGGATCGCAGCCGGTGGGTCGAGCTGGTCCGGCGCGAAAACGGGATCGCCTTCTTGTGGACGCGCGAACGGTGGGAACAGCCTTATACCATCTTCGTGGTGCGGGAGCACTTCGCCCGGCTGTACGCGTTCTCGCCGCTGGGGTTTGAGGCCGCCATCCGCCTGACGCCGGAGACGATCAAGTCCCTGGTCGATTGGCTGGAAGGGATCTGGTTCCCCGACCGGCACGAAGCCGCGCCGGCCCCGGCACTGGAGCCGCCCGCGCCCTTGCCCGACTGGGAGGAGCGCCCCACCCATGCCCAACGCCCGCCCCACAACCGCCTGCCGTCGTTCCTCTCGGCAGTGCCCGACCGGCCTGAAGAACAATGGGAAGATCCCGCTCCCGACGTCGAAGAGAACGATCTTCCGCCGGGCAACCTGGAGTGGTGAGCCGCGCTGCGGACTTGTCGCCAAGTTCCTTCAAACTGGTTACAATCCCGCGCAGTTGCTCACGGATCATCCGTAATCATTGGGCCGCTCTGCCAGCAGATAAGGAATCACGACTATCATGAAAGACATCTTTGAGAAGACTTTGAAGTTCACCCGCGCGCGGGAAGCCATGGAACTGGGGCTGTATCCGTTCTTCCAGCCGCTTGAAGACTCCGACGCTACTACCGCTGTCTTCCGGGGCAAAGAAGTGGTCATGATCGGTTCCAATAATTATCTCGGCCTGACCACCGATCCGCGCGTCAAAGCCGCCGCGCGTGACGCGCTCGATCATTTCGGGACGAGCTGCACCGGCAGCCGCTTCCTGAACGGCACGCTGCGTTTCCACCTGGAGCTCGACCAGCGTCTGGCCAAGTTCGTCGGCAAAGAGGCGGCCATTGTCTTCAGCACCGGTTATCAAACCAACGTCGGCACGATCTCGGCCATCGTCCAGCGCAACGATTACGCCATCATCGACAAAGACGATCATGCCAGCATCGTCGATGGCTGCTTCATGGCGCGCGGCATGAGCCAGGGCGAGATGCGCCGCTTCTCGCACAACGATCCCGACAGCCTGGAAAGCGTCTTGAAGAAGCTGCCGGACGATGCCGGGAAGCTGGTGGTCGTGGACGGCGTGTACAGCATGGGCGGCGACATTGCCCCCCTGCCCACCCTGGTGGAGATCT
>CAYRWY010000347.1:0-6360 GCA_964427955.1 uncultured Anaerolineaceae bacterium | reverse complement strand
CATCACCCTGGGCAGCATCCCGGACGAAACCCTGGACGCGCTGGCTGCCTGGCATTTTGACGCGGTGTGGTTGATGGGCGTATGGGAGCGCAGCGAGGCCGGAACCCAGATCGCGCGCGAGCACCCAGGATTACAGGCGGATTACCGCCGTGCGCTGCCCGACTATCAGCCCGCCGACGTGGTGGGATCGCCGTACTGCATTCACCATTACACCGTCGATAAGCACCTGGGAGGCCGGGCGGAACTGGCCGCGCTGCGCGAGCGGTTGGCGGCGCGAGGGATGAAGCTGATCCTGGATTTCGTCCCCAATCACGTCGCCATCGATCACCCCTGGTTGTGGACGCACCCGGAATGCTTCATCCAGGCGACCGAGCAGGAGACCCAGGACAAGCCGGATTACTTCTTCGAGAGCACCATCGCCACCCAACGCCGCTTTTTTGCCAACGGGCGCGATCCGTATTTCCCGGCCTGGACCGATACTGCGCAGTTGAATGCGTTCAGCCCGGTGCTGCGCGCGCTGGTGGTCGATACCGTGCGCGACCTGGCCAGCCAGTGCGACGGCGTGCGCTGCGATATGGCAATGCTGATGACGAACAAGGTGTTTTCGCAGACCTGGGGCGAGCGTGCCGGTCAGGCGCCTTCCCTGGAGTATTGGGACGTGGTGATTCCGGGCGTCAAAGCGCATCACCCGGACTTCAAATTCATGGCCGAAGTGTACTGGGATATGGAATGGGATCTCCAGCAGTTGGGCTTCGACTACACCTACGACAAACGGCTGTACGACCGGCTGTGCCACGAACCCGCCCGCGCGGTGAATGCGCACCTGATGGCCGACGCGGAGTACCAGAACCGGATGGTGCGCTTCATCGAGAATCATGACGAGCCGCGCGCGACGACGGCGTTGGGGCCGATGCGCGATCTGGCCGCCGCGGTGCTGGTCGCGACGCTGCCGGGCGCGACACTGCTCCACGAGGGACAGTTGGTGGGACGCCAGGTCAAGCTGCCGGTCCAGTTGGCCCGCCGCCCGATGGAACCCGACAACGTCGTCGTAGAGGCCTACTACCGGATGCTGCTGGAAGACACCTGCCATCCGATCTACCACGAGGGGGCGTGGCTGCTGCGCGAGTGCAGCCCGGCCTGGGATCTGAACGCCTCGCATCGCAGCCTGATTGCGTACACCTGGCGGCAGGGTGACGAACGCCGCCTGATCGTGGTGAATTACAGCGAGTCGTCGGCCCAGGCGCGGATCGCGCTGCCCGACTTCGATCTATCGGGTGAGCTGTGGCGGCTGCACGATACGCTGCACAACGTGGATTATGATCGCGACGGCGGCGAGATCGCCGAGAACGGGCTGTACGTCGATCTCTGCCCCTGGGATGCCCACGTGTTCGGCTTCACGCTGGTCAATCTTGAATCCACCGGGTAACGAGAGTCAGATCAGCGCCAACGCCACTATCAAAACGACGAGCAGGGCCAGGCCCGCCAGTCCGCCCCCGATCATCCAGAACAGCAGCGGGCCGCGTGGATGTCCGAGATTGATCGTCCGGCCCTGTCGGGGATTCGACTTGGGCACCCACAGCCGGGTGTCGGCACGACTGCGATAGATTCTGCCAAAGTCCAACCCCAAAACTTGGTACGTGCTCCAGTTCGCGGGGTTATTCCATTCGGCGTCATTCGCCTGAACCTGGTGAGTGGAATTCATCGCGTAATCTCCCATACCTAGCTCAACCCTCTATTTTAGTGATCTGGCACGGGGGGGCAAACGCCGGAATCCTTGCTGCTACGTTTCAAGCGAGCGAGAGGACTTTAGCGCCCGACGTAGTGCGCGGCGATGGAATCCACCTGGGCACCGTAGGATTCCCCAAACAGGTTGAGGTGAGCCAGGAGGTAGTACAACTGGTAGAGCAGGCGGCGCTCAGAATAGCCGGGCGCGGGGTAGGCGGACTGATAGGCCGCGTAGAACCGCGGCGAGAACCCCCCAAACAGTTCGCTCATGGCGAGGTCCATTTCGCGGTGGCCGTAACACACCGCCGGATCGATCAGCACCGCCGCCCCCTGGCGGTCGATCAGGTAGTTGCCGCCCCACAGGTCGCCGTGCAGCAGCGCGGGCGCGATCTCCGCATCGTCCAGCCACTCCGGCAGGCGCGCGATCAGCCGGGTGAGCAGGTCCTCGCGCCGGGCGGGCAGCCGCCCCTGCTGCCGGGCCAGCTTCATCTGAAAACTGATGCGCTGCTCGCCGTAAAAGGTGACCCAACTCCCGGAGCGGGTGTTCGGCTGAGGCAGCCGCCCGATGAAATTATCGCGATCCAGCCCGTACTGCTCCGTCGTGCAGCGGTGCAGCGCGGCCAGCCCTGCGCCGAACTGCTCCAGCGTGCGCTCGCTGCGCCCGCCGCCGGTCTCAATCCATTCCAGCACCAGGAAGGCCGGGCACGCCCCGTCGGCATCGCCCTGCCCGATCACCGCCGGGACGCGCAGCGCCTTCGCCCCGGCCAGCAGGCGCAGCCCGTGCGCCTCGGTCGGGAACATGGCAGGCGGCGCACTGGCATTCCATTTGACGAAATAAGGCACCCCGCCGCACTCGAAGCGCGCGGACTGGTTGATGTCGCCGCCGTAGACGGACTGGGCATTCTGGACCGGCGCTCCCAGTTGATCGGCCAACCGGGCGCTCAAAGCGGCGGGGAGGGTCATCGTCTACAGTTCCTTGTCCTGCCGGATGCGGAGCAGCAGGGCTTCCGCCCCGGCGCGCACGAGATCGTACACGCCCTCGAAATTGCCATCGTAGTACGGATCGGGCACTTCACGGGTAGGCGCGTCGGGCAGAAAGTCCAGAAAACGCTGGAGCACGGCGGGACTGTGCGCGGGCCTCAGGCGGCGCAGGTCGGACAGGTTGGAATTGTCCATCGCCAGGACGTAGTCGAAACGGCTGAAATCGCGCGACTCGATCTGCCGCGCGGAGCCGGTGTACTCGATCCCGTGCAGGTGCAGCACCCGCCGCGTGCCCCGGTGGGCCGGTTCGCCGGTGTGCCAGCCGCCCGTCCCCGCCGAATCGATCTCGATCTGGTCGCCCAGCCCGGCTTCATCGACCAGGTGTTGAAAGACCGCCTCGGCCATCGGCGAGCGGCAGATATTCCCCAGGCACACGAATAACACGCGAACAGTCACACTGTCCTCCTAGTAGATGAACGGGATGAGTTTGTGCACGCGCGTCCGGTAGGCGGCGTAGTCGGGGAACTTGCGCATGAGCCAGCGTTCTTCGCGGCGCGACTTGATGTCGAAGAAAACGAACAGCACCACGGCATAGACCAGCGTGATGACGCTGGTGTGGATCAATGCCCAGCCGATAGCGCCGACCACCAGCCCGCTGTAGATCGGGTGCCGCACCACGCGGTAGGGTCCGCTCTGGACCAGGCTGGCATCGTCTTTGGGGTGGGGCAATACCGACAGGTTATCGCCCAGCCACCACAGCCCGGCCAGCGCCAGCGCCAGCCCGATCATCCCCAGCGCCAGCCCGACGCCCAGCGCGAGCACCTGTCCCGGATCGGGCAGGTGGACGTGCAGGTCGAGCGAATCCGGGCCAAAGGCGATGAGCGTGAACAGGACGAACTGGAAAATCACGTACCATTCGCCGCGCGTGTTTTTCCACCATGCTGGCCGCGTGTTTGAGTGTGCCATCAGCTATGCCTCCGCCGTCAGTGCTCCTGAAGATTGTAGCAGTAACGTACCGTATTTGAGAATCGGGCGGTTGTGCTATACTACCCATAAGAGGAATTTATCGTGAGGAGCGGGTCAGGGTGACGGAACCTCCCATTTACAAAGTGCTGCTGGTGGGCGATGGCAATGTGGGCAAAACCAGCCTGGTACGCCGTTTCTGCGAGGGGAAATTCGAAGAATCACGGATTCTGACCATCGGCGTCGATTTCCAGGTCAAGACCGTGCAGTTGGGCGAACGAACGCTGCGCCTGTCGATCTGGGACGTGGCCGGTCAGGAACGCTTCCGCACCTTCCGCGATCAGTTCTACGCCGGGACCCTGGCGGTCGCCCTGGTTTACGACGTGACGGCTCCGGCGACGTTCTTCAACCTGCCGCGCTGGCGCGAAGAGGTCTTCGCCAGCGTCCCCGATGTGCCGATGGTCGTCATCGGCAACAAGATCGACCTGGGTGCGGTGATCCCGCCGTCCGAGGCCGAAGGGTGGGCGCGTTTCGAGGGCAAGATGCCATTTTTGCAGACCAGCGCGCTGACCGGGGAAAACGTCGAGGCCCTGTTCCAGGGATTAGCCTACCTGGCTTATAAGCGTCGGGAAACGATGACCGACACAGGCAAACCGCGCGCCGAAGTCTCCGAATCCGGTGATCCGGGCTGACCAAATCCAAACCGGAGCTTAACGATAAGCAAACACGCCACCGCTTTCGCCGTTTTGACGCCTTTGCTATAGTACAATATTAATGATGGGAGGGGAGCACTTCCCTGAGCGCCCGTAAGCGGCGAGGCCATGATGAGTCAATCGGACGATCCCACCGAAAACACGAACTCCTTGCTGCGGCGGCTGCTTAGCAAACGGCAGGAACCGCGCATTCCGCACGAAGATTTACCGGAACGCAAAGTCGAGGCGCTGCCGCCGGATGCGGTCATCTCGCCCACTCCCAGCCGTCCGGCGTCCTCTCCGCTGTCGCCGGATACGCCCGTCTCGCCCATCCGTCCCAAAATCTTCGACAATACCGAGCCGCAGCCGCCCCTGGCGCCCACTTTCCCCGAACGGGGGACCCCGGAAGAGCCGCTCACCCCGCGTGAGCAGATGCAGCGCGCCGAAGAGGCTCTGATCAATCTGCGGCAGAAAATGGCCAGCGTTGCCTCCGAATTCGCGCAGGGCAAGCTCAACCAGGCCCAGTTCGACGCCATCTACAGCCGTTACAGCGAGCAGCGCATGATCACGGAAGGGTTGCTCGCGCGTGATCCTGAAACGCAGGCCTGGCAGTCCGTGGTGCGGCCCGGCCACACCCAGTTTCTCAAGTCGCATTACGAAGCGCGCGTGGTGTCCTATGCGATCCACGACCAGGACTCGTATGCCCTGATCGCGGTCACCGGTATCGTCCAGATTCAGCACTCCCAGGTAGAAGCGGTCCTGGCACGCCTCAAGGCCGTCAGCGCCGAGCGTGGCAATCCTGGCCCCGCGCAGAAGAAGCTCCGCAATGGGCAGAGCGTGCTGTTCGTGCCCGGCGATCTCACGGTGGCGGTGGTGATCTTCTCGGTCGAGCCTGCGACGGCCCAGATCGAGCGGGTGCAGGACATCCACCACGACTTTGAGCGCGCCAACCAGCACGCGCTGCGCCGCAAGGATTACGCCGCCGGGCGGTTGGTATTCCCTCATCGGGCCTTGTTCGAGGAAAAGAAGCTCTAAGCCGGTGCAGTGATGTTTGATTTCGAGATGATGCGCGAACGCATGGTGCGCGAGCAGTTGATCGCGCGCGATATTCGCCAACCGCGTGTCCTGGAGGCGATGCGCCGCGTGCCGCGCCACCGCTTCGTGCCGGAATTCCTGCACTCCAAGGCGTACGAGGACGGCCCCCTGCCCATCGGCTACAACCAGACCATCTCCCAGCCCTATATCGTGGCGCTCATGACCCAGCTCCTCAATCTCGCGCCCGACGATACGGTGCTGGAGATCGGAACCGGGTCCGGCTACCAGACCGCCGTGCTGTGCGAGCTGGCCCGGTCGGTCTATTCTCTGGAGCGTTATCCCCACCTGGGCGAACAGGCCAGCCAACTGCTCTCGGATCTCGGCTATCACAACGCGGAAGTCTTCATTGGGGATGGCAGCCAGGGCCTGCCCGACATGGCCCCATTCAATGCGATTATCGTCACCGCCGCTGCGCCGTCCATCCCCGGCCCGCTGCGCACGCAGATGGCCAACCGGGGCCGCCTGGTGCTCCCGGTGGGCGATCCGGAGCAGCAGTTTCTACAACGGATGCGGCGCTATGACGATCAATGGGAGATGGAATACCTGATCCCGGTCATGTTCGTGCCGCTGTACGGGCGGCATGGCTTCACCCCGCCCGACGATCCCCTCGCGGACGACGAGCACTGAGGACTGGTTTCCTGTTTTTTGAGCGAATAACCCGGAGAAGGATTCTATCGTAGGGGCAATTCATGAATTGCCCGCCAATAGGCGTGTCAATTTAAGGTTTTTGATACGATCATTGCCTTGTCCCGGCCTCACCCCCCGGCCCCCTCTCCATTGAAAAGGCGCAATAGAGAGGGGGAGAAAAACGAGGCTCTGATTCCCCTCTCCATCGTTTTCTGATGGAGAGGGGTGAGGCCGTTTTTTTCTCTTTGAGAGAAGAGCAGACGCTTAAGTTGACGCC
>CAYRWY010000346.1:3523-6364 GCA_964427955.1 uncultured Anaerolineaceae bacterium | reverse complement strand
GGGCGTAGCAAGCTACGCCCCTACGATTCCGATCCTCTGAGTTCTAATTCGTTTCTCCATTAGGCTGCTACGGGCGCTGCTCGGCGGTGGGCGTGGCCGTGATCGGGACCGGCGTCACGTAGGGCGCGATGGCCGTGGCGGTTTCGGCGTAGACCTCGGTCTGCGTGCCGTAGATCGCCTGCGACGTGGCCTGCATGTCGGCGTACTGGTCGCTGACCGTCACGCCGTACATAACCGGGCGCACGATGTTGATCCAGGTCTGGCCGGGCTTGAGGTGCATCGGCGTCTGGCCGTCGTTGAATTCCAGCCACAGGCCGGATTTGCCCTGGGCGTGCGCCCACATCCCCTCATACCACTGGCCGTCGCGGAACAGCCAGGCCGTCCCGGTGCCCCACAACTGGATCTCGACGGCGATCCCGCCGATCTCGCTCTCGTAGATGTCGGGCCGGTCCACGTGGGTCGCTTCGAGGATCACCACGTTGTCGGCGGAAAGCTGCTGGCCGGTGATGGCGTCCAGGTGCGGCAGGCCGCTGTTGTAGCGGTAGTAGCGCCCATCGTTGGGGTTATACTGCCAGCGGGTGTCCTGGCGCTGGTTCCAGTAGTCGATGTAGATGTCGTTCGCCAGTTTGCCGCCGGGATCGGGCACATCCGAAAAGGCGAAGCCGCGCACCGCCCGGCCTTCGTTCACCTGGCGCTGGGTGGCGACGTCCCACATCTCGAAGGTGTTGCCGAACAGGGTATGCTCGTAGGCTTTGGTCGGGTCTTCGTAGCGGCAGAACGGCGGGCAGTTGACGCCGTGCTGCGGCGAGAGGGCCTGCCATTTCCAGTCGGCATTCAGGATGTAATTGTCGATCCAGGCATTCGCGCCGCTGTAGGCCAGCAGGGCCTGGAACATCGGGACCAGTTCCAGATCGAGCAGACGCGCGCTGCGGACGCTGCCCACTTTTTCGGCACCCTGGCTGCGGAAGATCGCGGCGAAGCGGGTGACCGCGCCTTCGACCTCGTACTCGAACACGATATCGGCTTTGGTCAGGCCGCTCTGCGGGCGCACGACTTCGGGAAAGTTGGAGACTTTCACGATCAGGGTGCGGCGGTTGCGCGCGGCTTCGTCCGGATAGGGCAGCCCGGTCAGCGGGTTGTAGTTATCGGGATATTCGCTCGGTCCGACGACGGTGGCGGTCGGGCTGGGCGTGAAGCTCGGCGACGGCGACGGCGTGAAGGTCGCGGTGCCGGTCGGCGTGCTCGTCGGCAGCGGCGTGCTGGTAAAGGTCGGCGTCAGCGTGGGACGCAGCGTATTCGTCGGCGGCGGGGTGAAGGTCGGAGTCAGACTGGGGCGCAGCGTATTGGTCGGCAGCGGCGTCGCCTGCACGCCCTGTCCGGCGGCATGGCGCGGGGCGGCAAACAGCAGCCCGCCCACCAGCACGGCGATCAACAGGCCGGTCGATCCCAGTACAAGTGAAAAACGTCGCATGATAAAAGCCTCGAAAAGGTCCACTTTGGGCACACGAACGCACCAGTATACCCCCCACCCGGGCTGCTGCCCACCCCTGATCACCCGGCGCTTGCCCGACGTTTGCGAAGCTGGCGCCGCTCCGGCACAATAGAACCCAGGTCGTGTTCTGCGGTGTCACGTGTTTTTTTCTGAAGGAGTGTAAAGGAATGGGTCGAGTAGAGAACAAAGTAGCGGTGGTCACGGGCGCGGCGATTGGCATCGGGCGCGCGATTGCCGAGCTGCTGGCGCGCGAAGGGGCCATCGTCGCCGTCACCGATATTCTGGACGAGCAGGGCCGGGCGACGGCGGACGCGATCACCCGCCAGGGTGGGAAAGCCACCTTCTGGCACATGGACGTCTCGCGTGAGGCCGACGTCCAGCGCACGCTGGGCGCGATTGCGGCGCAGTATGGCGCGATCAATATCCTGGTCAACAACGCGGGCGTGTCCGGCGCGGACAAGCCGCCGCACGAGATCACCGAAGCCGATTTCGACGCGATCCTGGCGGTGGACGTGAAGGGCGTCTTCTTCTGCACCAAGCACATCATCCCGATCATGCGCGCGGCGGGCGGCGGCAGCATCGTCAACCTGTCGTCGATCTACGGGCTGATCGGCTCGGCGGACATCCCGCCCTATCACGCCGCCAAAGGCGCGGTGCGCTTGATGACCAAGACCGACGCGATCTACTACGCCAAGGACAAGATTCGCGTCAACTCGGTGCATCCCGGCACGATCATGACCGAACTGGTCGAGGACATGGCGCGCAATTCGCCCGAAGGTTACGAGGAATACATGAAAGGGCGCTGCCGCATCCACCCGATCGGGCACCCCGGCGAGCCGCTGGACGTGGCCTACGGCGTGCTGTATCTCGCGTCCGACGAGGCGAAGTTCGTCACCGGGGCCGAACTGGTGATCGACGGCGGCTATACGGCGCAATAGGCGTAGAGCTTCACCACAGAGCGCACCGCGTCCACAGAGGAAAAAAGGTCTTTCTCTGTGATCTCCGTGTCCTCTGTGGTGATCTGCTTTTTTGGGGGGGAAGCGATGGCACGGCGTATCTTGCTGGGGATAGGGATCGTGATCGTGGCGCTGGGGGCGGGGATCATCACGCTGCTGGCGACGTCCGGCGGCGGATCGCCGCTCACGCAGGAGGAGCACACCCTGACAGCGGCGACCAACGACCTTCTGCTGCCTGATGATGGTCCGACCCTCACCAATCTCGCCCTGATCGACCAGGCGACCCAAACGGCGCAAAGCCAGTGCTGTGTCAGCGAGCACACTCACGCCGCGGTGGTCTATACGCAGACGATCTCGGCGCTCACCCAGCAGGCGATCCAGGCCCAGACGGCG
>CAYRWY010000346.1:0-3423 GCA_964427955.1 uncultured Anaerolineaceae bacterium | reverse complement strand
CTATACGCAGACGATCTCGGCGCTCACCCAGCAGGCGATCCAGGCCCAGACGGCGGCGCTGGACCAGACGCAAACCCAACAGGCGGCGGACGTGCTCAGCCTGCGGGGCACGCTGCGGGGACCGGATCAGGCTCCACTGCCCGGCGTCGGACTCCGGCTGTATCGCGACGACGGCGATGGCCGCTTCGCCCCCTTCGCGCCGGACGCCTTCCTGACGATGATCACCACGGGAGACGGCGGAGCTTACGATTTCGGCGTGTTGGAGCCGGGGACTTACTGGCTGGAAGTGGCGTACTATTCGCTGTCGCCCGCGTGGCAAGCCGCCTTCGCGCCGGATACGCCGCTGAACTTTCGGGCGAGCGTTCCCAGTTCCGATCCGGTCGAGTTCGCGCTGCCCGCCGCCTACGTCACCCCCTCGGCCACGCCCACGGCGACCCACACCCCGCCGCCCACCCCGACCTCGACCACTACCCGCCCGCCGACCGGGACGCCCGCCCCTACGCCGACGGCGACCCTGACGCCGGGACCGTCGCAGATCCCCATCCCCAGCCCGGCCTGGACGCTGGCGGTGCTGATCACGCTGACCAGCACGCCGGAACCGGGGATCTCGCAGATTCCGCCCACGGCCACGGCCACGCCGGAGATGATCCCGTAGACGGGACCGGCTAGTTCGCCTGACAGCACGCGGGCCGGGTTCCCAGCCATTCGCCATCCCCGCTGTGGAGGTGGTACGCGATGCCCTGCGCCAGGAGCCGCCAGGGTTCGCGCCCCGGCTTGAGCTGCCGGTGCTGCCAGTGCACGATCCCGGTGTTGGGGGTGATGACTTTGATGTGATAACGCGGGCCAGTGTTGAAAACGTAGTCGAACGAGGCACTGATCACGGCATTGTGGCAGACGACGACCACCGTCTTTTCGGGCGTGTCCGCGCGATCACGGTAACGCGCGAGCACGTCGTCCAAAAACTCTCCGACGCGCTCGCGGAACAACACCCAGCTTTCGCCCGTTTCCCTGATCGGCAGGTGCGGGCATTCGGTGCCCCAATAGTCCGGGGGAAAGGTCACCGGCAGTTCTTCAGGCCGGAGCGGCGAGCCGTCGGCATGACAGTGCCCGATTTCGCGCACGCGGTGATCGGGCACCACCGCCAGGTGGGCGGCCTCGGCGACAGGACCGGCAGTTTCGAGGGCGCGCGCCAACGTGCTGGCGTATAGCGCATCGACGTGGACGTACCGTGCCAGCCATGCCGCCAGTCTGGCTGCCTGCTGCTGTCCCTGCGGAGTCAGGCCGGTGTCGATATTGCCCCCCTCCCAATTCTCCAGGTTGGTGAAGCTTTCCCCGTGCCGTACCAGCAAAAGATGCATCGCAGTGGCCCTTATCGCTATTCAAGTCGGCGGACAAAGCATTGAGCACGCGACGATTCGCGGTGGTTTACCTCACCCCCCGGCCCCCTCTCCGAGGACGGAGAGGGGGAGAAAACCGAGGCGCTGATGCCCCTCTCCATCAGAAAACGATGGAGAGGGGTGAGGAGTGAGGCCGTTTTTTCCCTTTGAGAGCAGAGGCTTACTGATCCCTGCACAAATAGCTAAACTTTTGCCTGGGAGATTTACCTCACCCCTAAGTCCCCTCTCCGAAAAAAGCGGAGAGGGGATTTACTCCATCCGAAGTTCAGTCCCCATCTCCAGCACGATTGGAGAGGGGGTCGGGGGTGAGGTTAACCGTGAGCGTCCAAAGTTTAGTTTTTTAGGCGAGCCTCAGTAAGTTGACGTCTATTGGGCAATTCATGCACTGCCCCTACTGCGCCGCCGCCTCGCTCGCCAGTTGCGGCACCCAGGACGGGTACAGGGCGTTGGCCTGGCCGTCGGTGACCTGCCGCAGCTCGCTGCCGTCCACGTTCATCACGTAGATCGCCCATTTACCGCTTTCGTTGGACATATACGCCACCTGCTTGCCGGAGGGCGAATAGGCTGCGCCGCCTTTGAACTGCTCGCCGTCGGCCAGCGCGTGCAGCTCGCTGCCGTCCGGCTTGACGACGTGCAGGTTGAGGTTGCCGCCTTCCAGCGTGCCCGACTCGACGTTCCAGATGAACAGAATCCATTCGCCGTCCAGCGACCAGACCGGCTGGAACGCCCAGCCTTCGTCATGAGTCAGCCGGGTCTGTTCGCCGGAGGCAATATCCACGACCCAGATGTCCTGGTTTTCGCCCCGGTCCGAGGCGAAGACCAACCGCGTGCCGTCCGGCGACCAGGACGCCTCGGTATTGCTGCTCTGGTCTTTGGTCAGGCAGTTGAAGTTGTTCGGATCGGTCACGGGCGCGAGGCAGATGTCGTTGGTGAAATTGCCGAGGCCCTTGACCTGGGTCTTGGTCCAGGCCAACTGCTGGCCGTCCGGACTCCACTGCGGGCCGACGTCCAGGTGCTTGTCCGAGATCGCCTTGAGGCCCGCCGTGATGAAGTTCAAGACTTCCAGGTTCGAGCCGTCGGCCTTGACGCGCGCGGGGTTGAATTCGCCGGAGCGCGTCGAATAGAAATAGACCATGCTGCTGTCAAAGGTGAAGTTGAACAGGTAATCCTGCGCCGTGCCTTCCTGCGTGATGTCGAGCGTGATCTTGTCCGGGTGCAGAATCACGACGTCCCAGTTCCCGGCCTGGTCGGTCATGTAGGCCAGGTCGCCGTCCACCTGGGCGAGTTCCTTGACGTCGTCGTGAAACTGGTTGTAGATGAACAAGCCGAGCGCCACCGCCAGGATGACGATCACCAGCACCACGGCCAGCAACACCCACCGTACTTTTTTCATGATGTCTGATCCTCTCTGGTAGAGATGAGTCCCAATTCAACTTCAATTGTACGTAAAGGTTCAAAGTTATGCTTGACGCTGCGCGCATTTCGTTTCACGGCGGTGGGCGGTATACTAATGGAGAAAACAAATCGAATTCGCACTATGTTATTGGTTTTTAGTGGTTAGTTTTTAGTAAAAACAGGCCCATTTCCCCTGTTTTTGACTAACCACCTTTACCGATCATGCGAATTCTAATCGTGTGCTCCCTAATCTACCTTTATAGAGAGGATTTTTTTACCGTGAGCGTCGAACAAGTGAGTGCCCCGATCCGGGTCATCAACAGCGTGGCCCCGATTCGGATCTGCGACAACGGCGGGTGGACGGATACCTGGTTCGCAGGCTATGGCGAAGTCTTCAACATCGGCGTCTATCCCTACGTCGAGGTCCAGATCAAGGTTTACCCGGTCAAAGATCGCGAGCACCGCATCATTTTGTATGCCGAAAATTACGGCGACGTCTATCCCATCGCCAGCGGTCACTCGGAGTGGGATCGCCATCCGCTGCTGGAAGCCGCGATTGAATACATGCGCGTGCCGGAAGACATCGCGCTGCACATCACGGTGTATTCCGAAGTCCCGGCGGGCTGCTCGA
>CAYRWY010000345.1:0-6365 GCA_964427955.1 uncultured Anaerolineaceae bacterium | reverse complement strand
TCCAGACTTGGAGAGGGGATTTAGGGGTGAGGTATGAATTCGCCAACAGCATCTTTCAGGGGTCTCACGGTGGTTCAGTCTCCGACAGTTTTTGATCGTGTAGGGACGGTGTCCGCCTGCGGGAGCGCACGCCGGTGCTCCCCTACGAGTCTCCTCATTCGAGACGATGAACCACAGGGGGAGCGGCGCGGCGGAAACGTCGGTGGAGGGGGCTGCTGGCTGCGCCCGCCTTTGAAAAAATGACATTTGTCCCTATGAAACCAAACGCCAGAGGCATAATTCCCCTGGCGGTGTGGTCCGAAAAAACGTCCCTGCGGCAGTGCAGGATCAGCGCAACTGCGCCGACAGCGCGGTGAGATCGCCGCGCACGCTGCCATCCACGACCTTATCCCCGGCGCGAATGACCAGCCCGCCCAGGATGGCCGGATCGACCTTGTACTCGACCTCGTCGGCCCCGGTGACTTTCTTGAGTTCAGTCTTTTCGTCGTCCGCCAACGGCAGCGCGCTGGTCACGACGATCTGCTTGCCCAGGCCCTTCGCTTCGGCGGGCACTTCGGCGAAGAACCGCTTGACGATGGCTTTGGCGCGCTTTTCGTCCAGCGCATCGCCGATCAGGCGCTCGGCAGCGGCAATCGACAGCGCCACGATCTGATCGCGCGTGTCGGCCAGAATGCGGCTGCGTTCTTCGTCGGCCTGCTGGCGGGAAGCGGCCCGCAAGTTCTCGGCGTCGCTGGCGGCATCGCGCAGCAGTTGTTTGGTCTGGTCCTCGCCGCGCTGGCGCGCTTCTTCAACCAGCTTTTGGCCCTCGACCCGGGCCTGTGCCAGCAGTTTATCGCGCTCGCGCTCGGCGTTCTCGCGCGCTTCTTCAGCCGCCCGCGCATCTTCCAACCCCTGCTCGATCTTCCTGGCGCGCTCGTCCAACATCTTGATCACGATCCGCCAGACGATAGTCAACAGGGCGAAGATGAGGCCAAAATTCACCAGTTGGGCGATGAAAAACCCTAAATTTATGCCCAGTGCGTCCACTTATGTGCCTCCTGTTACAGCACGAACAGGATAATCAGGGAGACGACCAGCGCATAAATGGCGACGGCCTCGGCAAAGGCGATACCCAGGATCATGTTGGTGATAATCTGACCCGATGCATCCGGATTGCGTCCGATGGCGGTCAGCGCGCCCTGGACCACCAACCCGATGCCAATGCCAGGCCCAATCACACCGATCATCGCCAGGCCAGCGCCAATGGTCTTAAGCGCCGTAATAAAGTCGGTCCCGTTAATATTCATGCAGTCCTCCTTAGATAGTCAAGTTCCAAAGACGTTTCAACGTCAGATTCGCTTATTCGTGCGACTCGTCGTGCCCATGACCGGCCATCGCCATCGACGCAAAGACCAGCGTCAGCATGGCGAACACGAACGCCTGGATCAGGCCGACGAACAGTTCCAGCGCATAGACGCCCGCCGGGACCAGCATCGAGAGCATGAACGACATCACGATCAGCAGCACGCCGCCCGCGAACAGGTTGCCGAAAAGACGGAAGCCGAAACTGAGAATTTTCGAGATTTCCGAGATGATTTCCAGCAGGCCAACGGCGAAGTCCATGATGCCCATCGGGTTCTTGCCCGCATTTTCGAGCGCGGGGGTGTTGACGAACTTCGTGAAGTAGCGGATGCCGTGCGCCTTGACGCCGAAATACTGGATGGCGAGGAAAGCCAGCAGACCCAGCGCCAGCGTCAGGTTCAGATCGGTGGTCGCGCCGCGCAGGAACGGCGTCACGACGTACAGATCGTTGCGGTAGAACGGCTCGTTGATCGCTTCGGCGACGGCTTCTTCAGGCTTCTCCGTCACTGCCGCGGCTTCCTCAGCCGTCAATTCGCCTTCTTCGACCGCGTGGTTGATCGCCTCAGGCACGAGTTCTGCCGCTTTGGCCTGCACCGCGTCGAGGCTGGCCCCTTCGCCAGAAACATACGTCGCGATGCTGTTGCCGTTGCCGACATCGTCCTTGAGCGAGATCGAGGCTACGTTCAATTCCTGCGCCGCCGCCGTCAAGATCGTCGATTGGACGATCTCGCCCGCGACGTTGTGTTCGGCGTGTCCGGCCTCTTTGGCGTGGCACAATTCATAGTTTTCTTCGGTCGCGCGCGTGCCGCGATCCATCGCCTTGGTCACGTCGAGCCGGATGCCGCTCTTTTCATAGCCGCTCATCCCCGCTTCGGCGCAGTGCATCAAGCCCACGCTTTCGACACCCGGCACCAGCTTGATCCAGTTCGCCGTCAGCACGAAGATGAAAATCGTAGCCATCAAGGGGAAAATCGGCTTGGCATTCGCTCCGGCGGTAGACTTCGCCAGCCCGTACAGCATCTCGGTGATCCACTCCAGCAGCCCTTGCAGGCGTCCGGGGACCATCTTCATCTTGCGGGTTGCCCCGAAGACAAACGCCAGCAGCAGCACGTCGGTGAGCAGTGTCGCCAGGATCGTATTGGTGATCGTCAGGCCCTTAATCCCCAGGAAGTCAGTCCAGACCGTTTCGCCAGGGACCATGATCACGGGCAGCGCCACCGCGACCCCCTGTCCGGCCATCAGGGATGGGACAATGCCGCAAAATACAATGCTGACTGCAATAATCCCTAAAAGTATCAAAACTCCTTTCAAGAGCGTTTCTCCTTCTGTAACGAACCAGCAGCCGGACCAGAATCTGCTTCTTCTCCGGGAGGTGCTGCCTTATCCGGGGAAGAAAACCTTATTGCCGCGACGGACGATAAAGCCAGCCGGATCATCATATACAGACTCACCGGCACACTGACCAACACCAGGCCAATCGTAAATAACGGATGCGTGTTAAGCTTTGAATCCAGGAACATCCCGGCAAAAAGTGCCATAAAAATAACAATAATCGTCATGCAGCCCGACTGCCCGGCAACTGTCGCCAGGGCCAGGTTCCGCATATAATCTTCGGAAGTGGGCTTGTGCGTCATGCGCAGCGTCCTACGGATGGCCCAGAACAGACAAACCGGGATACTCACCAACAGCAGCCCGATGCTGAAAACCGGGTGCAGGTTGAAGACCTGGAAATCGAGCAGCAAGCCTGCTCCGGCTGCTAACAGCACCAGGAACAGCCCGGATAGGCCGGGTTCACCTAAGACGGCTTGCAAGGCGATTCGGTGCGCGCTGGGCGGGATTCGCTGGCGATGCATGAGACTTAGACCTGCTGCGCGTCTGAACGGGGAAACGCCACTGCGCGCAGGGTGCGTGCCCCGGAAAACTCACGTGTGCCTTAATGCACAAGCGTAGCAAAATCGCCCCCAAATGTCAAAAATTAAATTCAAAAATATCCCATTTATTAGTTTTCTTATGCAAATTTGACGCATAACATCCAACCGCGCGGCCCCGGTCTGCATCCAATCAATAATAACACCAGAGTCAGCCTCGCGCAGTAGGGAAATCGCGCGAGTCCTAAGGAGCCACGAACCCATGCCGCACTTCGACATGCCTTTGAACACGAACGATCAGAGTATCGACCGCGTGCTGAACAGCACTTACCCGGTTGCGCTGGTACTGTGGGGCGACAAGCTGGACGCCGCGCTGGAAGAGACGCTGCGCCAGGTCGCCCAGGCCGACGCCGGGCAGGTGCTGATCGCCAAGGTCAACACCCAGGAGAATCCGCAGACGGCGGCGCGCTTTCAGGGGACGCTGCCCGGCGTGATCACCTTCCGCGACGGGCAGGAACTCGCCCAGGCAGGGGGGGTGACCGCCGCTCGCTTCCGTGAGCACGTCGATCACCTGTTGGGACGTGGTCCCGCCCCGGCGAGCGAACCGGCCCGGCCCGCGCCACAAGCGGCGCCGGTCAAGCCGGTGACCGTCACCGACGCGACTTTCCAGCGCGAGGTGTTGGAGAGCGATCTGCCGGTGCTGGTCGATCTGTGGGCGGCGTGGTGCGGCCCCTGCCGGATGATCGCGCCGGTCGTGGAGAAGATGGCGAAGGATTACGCGGGGCGGATGAAGGTCGCCAAGCTGAACGTCGATGAGAATCCGGCGGTGTCGATGCGCTACCAGGTGCAGAGCATCCCGACCCTGCTGGTCTTTCGCGGTGGTCGCGTGATCGACCGCATCGTCGGTGCGGCCCCGGAACCGCTGCTGCGCGGCAAGGTCGATGCGGCGCTGCGCAAGTAAGCGCCGCCTGTTCCCGTAGGAGCAGTTCATGGACCAACTGCCCCTACGGGCCGCCCTGTCAATATTTACCTGAGCTGTGATCGGATGTAAGTGAGCGCATCTTCGACCGACTCAAAGACCGGGATAGTGAGATAGCCATAGACATCGCTGTTCATCCCGGCGGCAATGTCTGCCCAGACAGAATCCTTCGTCACGAAGATCACCTGCCATACACTGGGGTGCTGGAAATTGGCGGTGTCGATCCGGGCGGCGAGATTGGTTGCCGCCGCCATCTCCCCAAAATCGAAATGCAGATTTCGCAGGTCCATGACATAAAAAACTTGTTCCGCCAACGAGTCAAGCAGGCGGGCAACCTCGACGCGGTAGGAAGTGAGATCGTGCTCGAAAGAAAAATCTTTGGAAAACGCAGTGACAAACGCGGGGAAACGAGGGTGCACTTCAATTGAATAAGTGGACACAGTCAATTCCTTCCTACAACAAATAAAGCCGACGATAACACTTAACAAAGTATAAGGTTCTATGGGACGACAGTCAAGATCAATCAATCGATTGACAATTATTACGCTTGCCCGTCATTCGTGTTCCTTCAATTTGCACAAAGAAGCGGGTGTTGAACCCGCTTCTCTTCGCTATGGTTATTTCTGCTGCGCCAGATACGCCTGGTATTTCTTCCAGCCGGGGCACCAGCCCGTGTGCCAGCGCCACAGCTTCGCCCACCACTTGGTGGGATTGGCTTCCGCCCGCTTGCGCATCGCGCAGTTCTCACACGGAAACGTCTTCTTTTCTTCCATCGTAACTCGCCTCCTCACTCAGTGATGATCCCATTATACGCGTAATTTGAGGCGAGGCTACACCGGCTTCATATAGCCCAAAATCCGGTTGACGGGACGGAAGCCGACAGTCGCGTACAGGCCCCGCGCCGCCACGTTGTGATGTTCCACGTAGAGGAACACGCGCGCCGCACCCTGTGCTTTCAACTGGCGCAGGGCGTCCAGCACTACCGCGCGGCCTAACCCCTGCCGCTGGTAATCCGGGTGGGTGCCGACCGGCTCCAATTCGCCGACGCGATTCTGGACGTCCAGCCAGCCCATCACGTAGGACGCTACTGCCCCATCGGGATCGACCATAACCCGGTCCAGGTCGAGCCGGTAATCGGGCGCGCGCTGGAAGGCGCGGTAAGCTTCAGCGGTCATCCCGCCCGACTGGAAGGCAGCGCGATGGGCGGCAGCGCGGCTGCCGATGTCGCCGTTGCCGATCATGTGCCGCAGCGTGTAGCCGTCCGGCACGACCGGCGTGATCAGCGTATCCAGCGGATGGACCAGGAAATGCATCAGGTAATCGGGATCGCGCCGGAAGCCGTGCCGTCCGAGCAGCTTCATACGCGCGGTGTCGTCCTCGAAGACCCACATCGTATACAGGCACTTTTCGTGCAGCCGCCGGACCATCTGCGCCGCGCGATCTTCCGTCCAGCGCAACATCGGATCGACGCGCTGGTCGTCGTGGCGCAGGTCGGGGTGCACGAAGAGATCGAAAGCGCAGTAGCGCGGCGAGAGCAGCGACCACCCCACCGGGTTGCCGCCGGAGTCTTCCCACAGGAAGGCGATCTCGTCCAACGCGCAGTCGCCCAGCAGGTAAAACAACCACCAGTTCAGATCGCCGAGGTGCACGTAGCCCGACTGCGGCGACGCGCGAAACCCTTCGACCAGAATCCAGCGCAGCTTGTCCAGATCGCCCGGCTGGGTACAGGGCCGCACACGATCCATCATGATCTCCCCGATCTGTGAAATTTTTCACCACCAAATTGTATTATACTGCGAATGGAGAAAACAGGACAACATTCGGCTATGGAACTCTGGATCACGTGTCTTGGGGCGACGCTGGTACCTGCCGGGGTGACGGTGCTCGTCGTGCGCATCCTGATCTACCAACTGGATGCCTCGCCGCAGCGTATCGAGCGCCTGGAGGCCATTCTCGGCCTGGCCTGCCTGGTCTGGCTGGGGCTGGCCGGGCTGGCGCTGTGGTCGCTGCGCGCCTGCTTTCGTCTGCCTGCTCCCTGCGCGTCGTGCTTCGATCCGTGCACGATCCGCGACCTGCGGCTGGTCTACCCGGTGCTGTTCAACGCGGCGGCGGTATTTCTGTACGTGCTGCTGCACTTCCTCTGGGCGCTGCACCACGCCAGCCACGAGCTGTGGTGA
>CAYRWY010000344.1:0-6408 GCA_964427955.1 uncultured Anaerolineaceae bacterium | reverse complement strand
ACGATCCACCAAATGTTGTATGTCCACTGCTGCCCTCCCGACGCTAGTCGTTTAAACTGACCATAAACGACGAGGTTACGCCCTGCTCGTGGAGTTCCTTGAACCGCTGCCGGAGCGCTTGCTCGACATGCGGCGGGGTCATGAACGAAACGTCTCCACCCAAAGACGCGATCTCGCGGATGGTACTGGAACTGATATGTAAATGTTCTTCGGCGGAGATGAAATTGACGATCTCAATTTCGGGAGCTAACCGCCGGTTGGCCAGCGCCATACGGAATTCAAGCTCGAAATCCGAAAAGACGCGCAGCCCGCGTATGATAGCCTGTGCGCCCACTTCTCGCGCATAGTCTACAGTCAATTTGTTATATGACGCAACTTGGATGCGCGGCTCATCTTTCAGGGCTTCGCGAATCAGGGCCATTCGCTCGTCGCCGGTGAACAGGCGTGGCTTTCCAGGGTGGACGTAGACGGCGATGATCACCTCGTCGAACATCCGCAGCGCTCGCTTGGCGATGTCGATATGACCGTAATGGATCGGGTTGAACGAACCGGGCAAGATAGCACAACAAATATGATCCTGACGCATGGGTACTTTTGTACTCCCTAACTGATGTCGGTCTGTTGGCCCAGCAGCACCTGGATGCGCTGCGCCAGCAGATGATGTTCGGGTTGGGCGAGGGTGGGGTCCTCGGCATAGACGGTACGTGCCTCACGCTGGGCGAGTTCGACCAGCTTCGGGTTCATCAATTCGGCCAGCCGGAAGCGGCTGGTCCCGCTCTGCTGCGCGCCGAGCAGATCGCCCGGTCCGCGCATTTCCCAATCGATCTCGGCCAGCTTGAAGCCGTCGGTCGTCTCTTCCATCGCCTTGAGCCGCTGTTCGGCTTCCGGCGTGGACGATCCCGACACCAGCAGGCAGAAAGAAGGATGCTCGCCGCGCCCGACCCGTCCGCGGAACTGGTGAAGCTGCGCCAGCCCGAAGCGGTCGGCATTTTCGATCAGGATCACGCTGGCGTTGGGGACGTCGATGCCGACTTCGACCACCGAGGTCGAGACGAGTACGTCGATCTCGCCCGCGGCGAACTTGAGCATGATCTCGTCCTTTTCGGCGGGACGCATCCGGCCATGCAGCAGGCCCACGCGCCGGTGAGGAAAGACCTGTTTTTGCAGCCGTTCATACTCGTTCACCGCCGCACCGACGTCTTCCAGTTTGTCCGACGTTTCGACCAGGGGATAGACGATGAAGACCTGCCGCCCCTTTTCGACCTGGGACTGGACGAAGCCGTAAGCGCGCTCGCGTTCGACCGGGCGCAGGACGCGGGTGTCGATGGGCGTGCGGCCCGGCGGCATCTCGTCGATCACGCTCAGATCGAGGTCGGCATACATGGTCAGGGCCAGCGTGCGAGGGATCGGCGTGGCGGTCATCACCAGCAGGTGCGGGTGTGTGCCTTTGCCGCGCAGCATTCCGCGCTGCTCGACGCCGAAGCGGTGCTGTTCGTCCACGACCGCCAGCGCCAGATCGTGGAAAGTGACGCCTTCCTGGATCAGCGCGTGCGTGCCGATCGCGACCTGGATGCTGCCATCGGCCAGCCCGGCATAAATCTCCTGGCGCTCGGACTCGCTGGTATTCCCCGTGAGCAGCCGGACCTGGATCGACTCCCCGCCCGGCGACTGGCGCAGCAGCCGTCCCACGCTGCGGGCGTGCTGCTCGGCCAGGATGCTGGTCGGGACCATCAGTGCGGCCTGTTTGCCATTCTGTACCGCCATCGCCAGCGCCGTGGCGGCGACGACGGTTTTCCCCGATCCGACATCGCCTTGCAGCAGCCGGTTCATCGGCTTGTCCTGGCTGATGTCGGCGCGGATGTCGTCCAGCGCGCGCCGCTGCGCCGCGGTCAGGGCATACGGCAGCGTGCCGAGGAACTGGTCCAGCCACTCGTCGGCAACGTGCAGCGGCTGTCCGGGCGCGGACTGCCAGTCGCGCCGGTGCGACAGCATCTGCATCTGGAAGATGAACAGCTCGTCGAAGCTCAGGCGGCGGCGGGCGTGTTCCAGCCAGTCGAACGAGTCGGGGAAGTGCGCCTGGGCCAGCGCCCAGCCCAGATCGGGCATGTCCGTGCGATCCAGCACACTCTCCGGCAGGTAGTCCGGGATACGCTCTTTCCAGCGATCCACCGTCTGGTTCATCAGGCGGCGCATCGTGCGCGCGGACAGCCCTTTGGTCAGCGGGTAGACCGGCACGATCCGGCTGGTGTGCAGGTTGTCACGTTCCAGCATTTCCCATTCGGGGTTGGTCATCATCAACTGGCCCCGGAACATTTCCACGTCGCCGCTCAGCACGATCTGGCTGCCGCGCTTGAACTGCCGCTGGAGCCAGATCTGGCCGAAGAACGAGACTTGCAGCAGTCCGGTACCGTCATCGACGACCATCAGCAGAAACGGTTGCCCGCCTTTGCCGGTCTTCTTGACGATGCTCCGCACTTCGCCCACCACCGTGACGATTTCGCCCGGCTGCAAGCGGTTGAGGGGCCGCATTCGGGTGTAATCGTCGTACCGGCGGGGGAAGGTGAACAGCATTTCTTCGACCGTGTGAATCCCCACCTTGTCGAGCTTTTCCGCCATCTTGGCCCCGACTTTGGGCAGCGTCTCGACCGGCGACTGCAATTCGTTCCTCCGCTGGGTCACTTCGTCGTCCGCCAACGGGCTGCGGCGTGGTCGGCGCGGCGGCGGCCCGACCGGGCGCTGGGCAACGGGCGAGGGTGCCGCGGTGCGGGGCTGGTAGTCGTCGTCTGCTTCGAAGGCTTCCAGGTCGTGTTCTGCGACCTCGTCCGCATCCTCGAATTCATCATCCTCTTTTTCGACCTTCGGCGCGGGCTTGGGGCGTTCAGCCCGTGCCGGGGGGGCGGTCGGTCGTTCTCGCTCCCGTTCGCGCGGTTTTTCTTTCCTGCGCTCGACACTCTCTTCCGGTCTGGGGGGAGGCTCCACCCTGACCGGTGCGGGCGGCTCCGCCGGAGGGACATAGCTGCTAAAGGCCGGGAGATCGCTGCGCGGTGGCACCCGCCCCATGATCCGCCCCAACATGTATTTGACCGCTTCGTGACGCGATCCGGTCTCGTCGTACTGCTCCAGGCAGAAGACCAGTTCGTCCACGAGCTGGTGATGCTCAGGGCGTTTGGCCTGCTGGTGGGCGTCCGCACTCCAGTGCTGGGCGAAGGAATTCAGGCCGCCGATCACCGCGGTGTTCTTGTAACCGGTTTCCTGTTCGAGCTTTAAGATTTTGACCAGGGTTTCTAATGCCGACGGCATAGGGATTAATCCTGTGACTCTTTTGAAATCAGGGCGAGGCCCAACCCATTGGGTCCTACGTGCACGCCAATGACCGGCGTGACATCGACGATGACTCGTTCATGAGCCGGGTGAATGTCCGACAACGTCTCGCAGAGCCGCTCTGCGCCTTCCCGGTAGTTGGTATGCAGCACAGCCAGCCGTTCGAGCGGGGCTGCCCGGTGGGCCAGGTCTACCAGGGTCTGGAATGACCGCTGGAAAGTCCGCACCCGGGTGGCCGAGGTGACTTCGCTGTTGTAGAGGCGGACTACGGGGCGAATTTGGAAGAACTCGCCGACGATGGCGGCGGCCCAGCTCACCCGTCCGCTGCGCCGCAGATATTCCAGGGTGCTGAGCGCGGCCCAGATGTACGTCCGGCGGCGCGTCCGTTCGACCGCGCTTCGGATGTCCTGGAGCGACGCGCCATGCTGCGCCATCTCCGCCGCCATGACGACCAGCCAGCCCAGCCCCATCGTGAGCATTCCACTGTCGATCAAGGTGATGCGGTCCGGAGCTACTTGTTCCGCGGCGAGCCGGAACGAGTTATAGATGCTGCTCAGTTTGGCCGGAGCGGTGATACCCAATACGTGATCGCCGTCTTTGATGGCCTGTTCCATGACGATCTTGGTTTGCCCCAGCGAGGGGGCCGCCGTGGTCGGCAGGACGGAGGACGTGCTCAGGCGTTGGTAAAAGTCGCGCCGGGTGAGTTCGACCCCATCGTCGGCCAGGCTCTCCAGCCCGAACTGGACGTAGGTAGGCACGACCCGAATGTCGTACCGCTGTATCCATTCCGGGGGCAAATCGCACGTGCTGTCGGTGATAATCACAAAGCGTGACATTAGAGATCGTCCTCGGTCTCTTCACCTTCATAGACGACGATGCCCATGCCATCCGGTCCGATCAGCGAGGCGACGCTCGGCCCGTACATCATGAGCGGAAAGTCGCGCCGGGGCAGTTCGGCGGCCAGCCGTTCTTGCAGTGTCCGCGTTTTTTCCGTGGGGTAGGGCGAATTATGTATGATCACCAGCTTTTCGATCACGCCAAATTCGGTGACGAATTCGACCAGCTTGTCAATCGCCTGGGCCTGGGTGCGGACCTTTTCCATCGGGATCAGCTCGCCTTCCTCAATCGTCAGGAAGGGCTTGATGTCGAGCATGGTGCCCAGGATCGATTGGGCTTCGCTGAGCAGCCCGTTGTAATGCAGGTAGTCCAGGGAATCGACGTAGAACACCGAATACACGCGCGGGATCATGGCGCGGATCTCTCGCACGATGTCGTTCAGGTCCATCCCCTGTTCGGCCATTTCTGCGGCTTTTTCGACTAGCACCGCCAGCCCGGCCCCCATCGTCATCGAGTCGACGACCGCGATCTCGCAGCGACCCAGCAGGGTTTTGCTGGCGGCGCGGGCGTGATCCCACGTGGTGCTGATCTGGCGCGACAGGTGCAGCGAAAGGATCTGTGTCGATTCCCGGTTCAGACGGCGGTAGACCTCGGCGAAGTTCTCCACCGGGGGCGCATCCAGCTTGGCCGTCGGACCGCCGCGCATCGCCAGCCGGAAGAAGGCGTCCGCGTCCAGATCGACGCCTTCGCGGAAGGCCTGCGTTCCCAGGTACACCGTGAGGGGGATAACCTGGATGCCATAGCGTGTGACGATTTCCGGGTTCAGGAAATGAGCCGAGCTGTCCGTAACGATGCGAACCTTACCCAAAACATCCCCTCCCCGCTGTCAAGCTATTCAACACTCAAAATATAGTGGTAGTGCGGCTGTCCCCCGTAGACCAGCTCGAATTCCTGGTCCGGGTAGAGTTCGCCTAGCGTCTCGATCATCTGCCGGGCGGCGCTCTCCGCGATCCCGTTGCCATAATACAGCGTGATCAGCTCGCACTCCGTGGAGCACATTTGGTCTAGTATATCGCGCATGACGTCGTTCAGGGAGTCCCCGGCCACGGTCAATTTGCCGTCCACCAGCCCAATAATCTGCCCTTCGGTGACGTCGACTCCGTCCAGTTCGACGCTGCGGGTCGCCGTCGTGATCTCGCCGGTTCGCACGTCGTCTTTGGCCTGGAGCATCGCCTCAGCGATTTCCTGCAAATCACCTTTGGGATCGTACGGCAGCAGCGCGCTGATGCCCTGGGGCATACTGCGGGTGGGGAGCACGATGATCTCGCGATCCGGGATCAGCCGCGCGGCTTGTTCCGCCGCCAGGATGATGTTCTTGTTGTTGGGCAGCACGATCACCCGGCGCGTGGGCACGTGTTGGATCGCGTCGATGATCTCCTGCGTGCTGGGGTTATTGGTCTGCCCGCCCATCACCAGTTCCGCCGCGCCAAGCTGGCGGAAGACGCGCGCCAGTCCATCGCCGGAGGCAACCGACACCACGCCGATGTCGTCCTCGTCCAGTTCCGGCCCTTCCTGTTCGTGCACCATGCCTGCCGGGACGCCGACGGCGTGATCCTGCTGGCGGGCGCGCTCGCGCACGTAGTCGTGGAATTGCTCCTGCATGTTTTCGACCACGATATCGCTCAGGGTGCCCAGGCTGGCGCCATAACTCAGAGGACGCCCGGGATCGTGGACATGGACGTGCACCTTGATCGCTTCTTCGTCGCCCACGACCAGTGTGGACCAGCCCATCTGGTCAATCGCGGCGCGGACCATGTTGATGTCGAGGTTTTCGCCTTGCAGGATGAACTGGATGTCGTAGCCGTAGCCCATCTCGTCTTCCGGCGCAAGCACGGTGGCCAGGTCCTCGGTTTCGGCGGCGGCGATCTGGGTCAGCTCGATGTCCTGGCCTTTGGCGTAGCGCAGAATCCCTTCGAGGATGTAGACCAGGCCGCTGCCCCCGGAATCGACGACGCCCGCTTTTTTGAGGATGGGCAGCATTTCCGGCGTGCGCTCCAGGGCTTCTTTCGCTTGTGAGACGGTGCGCTCCATGATCGTGATCATATCCTGTGTCACCAGGGCGGCGCGTTCCGCTTCTTCGGCGGCTTCGCGCGCTACGGTGAGGATCGTCCCCTCCACAGGTTTGATCACACCCCGGTAGGCAGTATCGGCAGCCTCTCGCAGCCCTTTGACCAGCAGTTCCGCATTCAA
>CAYRWY010000343.1:0-6448 GCA_964427955.1 uncultured Anaerolineaceae bacterium | reverse complement strand
GGCGAGGTTTCATGATCAAGCGCCTTGTGGGTCAATTCAATATCATTGGGAAGGCCGCTATAGGCTCTCTTGCTCCTTCGCTTTATCGCCTGGGGTTTGTCCTCCTGGGCCTGATGATCGGGATGTTTTGGGCCTACCAGGTGGCGGGCGTAAAATTCCGTGACGCCGAGCCGGTCCATCTGGCCCAGGGTTATAAGGACCAGTGGATCAAGATGACGGCGGTCGAATATGCGGCCTCGCAAGACGTGGAGGAAGCCCAGCGAAAGGTCGTCCAGGCTGGCGTCTCGCCCCAGATGATCGACAAGCTCATCGCCGATAACCAGCAGACCAATCCCCAGTTAGCGAATCAGCTCCAAGCCCTGCGCGAAGTCGCTGCCGCGAATCGCTCGCAAGCCAACAAGCAGGCCGACAAAATCAAGACCAGTTTCCTCGGCGGCATCATCGGTCCGATTGGGGGGCTGTTCGTCGTAGGCCTGATCGGAGTCTTGCTCGCCCTGTTGTTCACCTTCTACTGGGCGGTGCCGGTCGGAAAATGGGCCAAAGCCAGACCAGGAGCAGGCGCAGTAGGCGGCATCGGCGCAGGGGCGAGCACCGGTGGGGCCACCCATGCCATGCGCGTCGCGGCGCAAAAAGCCGTCGCCGAACAAAAGACCGACTTTGCGGCGGTAGGCGAAGTGGCGCCGGTCAGCCAATATATGTCTACGTATATTTTGGGCGACGATCTTTACGACGACTCATTTGCGATTGAGACCCAGGCCGGCGAATTCCTGGGCGAATGCGGATCGGGCATCTCGGAGACCATCGGCGTCGGCGATCCGAAGAAGGTCACGGCCACGGAAGTCTGGCTGTTTGACAAGAACGACATCCGCACCATCACTAAGGTACTGATGTCCGAGCACGCCTTCAAGGACCAGGCGCTGCGGACCAAGCTGGCGCCCAAGGGCGAAGCCGTGATGGTGACGCCCAACGGGGTCGCCATCCTCGAAACGCAGACGCTGCGGGTCCAGGTGCGCGTGATCGACCTGCAATACGGCGAAGGCTCGCTGCCGCCGAACAGCTTCTTCGAGCGGCTGACGGTCGAGATCGCGGCCTGGCCGAAGGAAGATGCCAGCGGCACCGGGAAGTCACAGCCGCCGGATACCTCGGCAGCGTTCGGCGACACGGCTGAACTGCTCAACTACTAGTCGCCCGTCTCACCACGATAAAAAAAGGAACCTGCGCAGCCCGCAGGTTCCTTGTATTTTCGCGGCCAACGCGTGACAGTTTTAACGTTCGATCTTGGTGATCTTGACTTTCCATTCCCCGGCAGGCGTCTTGACCTTCACGGTATCGCCCTTGCGGCGGCCCAGCAGGGCGGCCCCCAGAGGACTCTCATTGGAAATCTTGCCGTTACGCGGATCGACTTCGGCAGCGCCGACGATCCGGTAGGTTTCGGGCAGTTCACCGTCCGCCTGGACGGTCACGGTCGTGCCGGGCTGGACTTCGAGCGCCGAACCGGACCCGCCATTCTCGTCGATGATGATGGCCTTGTGCAGCAAATTTTCCAGATATTGGATACGTCCTTCCATAAACGCCTGCTGCTCTTTGGCATCATGGTAATCCGCGTTCTCCGACAGATCACCCTGGCTGATCGCTTCCTTCAATTGGGCCGCCAGTGCCGGGCGCTTGACACTCACCAGTTCATCCAGCTCCGCCCGCAGATCGGCAGCACCCTGTGCCGTGAGATACTGTTGTTCTTCAGACATACTTACACCACCAGTTGTTCAAATTAGCGTACACAAGTGTAAGGCAAAATCGATTTTTTTCAATCCCGGTTCCGCTACGTGCGGGTGAACGGATCAAAGAGCCGCTGCCACTCGTTCAGGGCAAAGCGGTCGGTCATCCCAGCGATATAGTCGGTCACGGCACGGTGCAGCCCGCGCCGCTCCGCCGCCTCTTGCACGGACGGCGGCAGTTGGGCCGGTTCCTGGACGTAGGTCTCGAAAAGCTGGGTAATGAACCGCTCGGCCTTGACCGCCATCCGGACGACCCGGTGATGGCGATACATCTCCTGGTAGAGGAAGTTCTTCAGATCGCGGTTCATCGCGCTGATTTCGGGCGTGTGGACCATGACGTTGTAGGACAACCGCTGCAACGCATCCGACGACGGCAGATCGAGACCCTCGATCACTTTGCCGGACGCCGCAATCACGTCGTCGATCTGAATCCCGACCAGCCGCCGGATCATGCGATGGCGAATCTGCTCGGTGAATTCCTCGCCGTTCCATTTCACCTGCTCGCGCACCATGCGCCACAGCTCCAACTGGCTGAGCTGTTCGGGGACCAGGATGCCCGACCGCAGCCCATCGTCCAGATCGTGGGCATTGTACGCCAGTTCGTCGGACACGTTGGCGATCTGCGCTTCGATGCTGGCGCGCAGGGCGGGATCGAAGCCTTCGGTGGCGGTATCGCTCAGATCGTACTCGGTCTCGTGCTTGACGATCCCCTCGCGCAGCTCGTAGGACAGATTCAGCCCCGACCAGCCCGGATAACGCGACTCCAGCTTGGTGAGAATCCGCAGCGACTGCTTGTTGTGATCGAACCCGCCGTGATCGGCCATAAGCTTATTGAGGATCGACTCGCCCGAATGGCCGAAAGGCGGATGGCCGAGATCGTGACCGAGGCAGATACCTTCGACGAGGTCCTCATTCGCGCCCACGGTGACGGCCAGGCTGCGACCAATCTGGGCGACTTCAAGCGTGTGGGTCAGGCGCGTGCGGTAGTAGTCACCCTCGTGGTTGACGAAAACCTGGGTTTTGTACTCCAGGCGGCGAAACGCCGTGGTGTGCAGAATTCGATCCCGGTCACGTTGAAATGCCGTGCGATACTCCGCTTCGGGTTCCTGATGCTCGCGTCCCTTGCTCTCAGCACTCTTGAGCGCGTAGGGCGCTAAAGTCCTTTGTTCAAGTTCTTCCAGATGTTGGCGCGTGACAATCATTGTTTTCCTCTATCGTAACCTGCTATTTCTCACAGATAATATTTCCGTGAAGCCTAAGTTGCCAACTTTGCGTCCAGCCCGGGTCGTCCCGTCTCCAAACTGAGAGGGCGCACCCGCCGGGCACGCCCTCCCCTGAACGGCAGATTCTCGATCAAGCGCGCGGCCTGCGGCGCGGCGTGCTTTGCTCGATCAGCTCGAAGCTCAGGTCTTGCGCCGCCGGGTCCTTGAGCGCCATCACCTGGCGCAGCTCGACCAGTTGATCGCGCAGCACCGCGGCTTTTTCGAACTCCAGCGACTTGGCTGCCGCTTTCATCTCGGTTTCCAGAGACTCGATGAGCTTCTGCAATTCCGGCTTGGGCAACTCAGACGGAGCGACCGCGGCCTTTTCGCCTCGGGACGCCGTATCGGTAGCGGTCTGCTGCAAACGCTGCGTCAGATCGCGCACCTCTTTGATGACCGACATCGGCTCGATCCCGTGCTCCTCGTTGTAAGCCGCCTGGATGGCGCGGCGGCGGTTCGTCTCGCTGATGGCATACTCCATCGCGTCCGTCATCTTGTCGCCATACATAATCACCTGGCCGTTGACGTGGCGCGCGGCACGCCCGATGGTCTGGATCAACGCCTGCCCCGACCGCAAGAAACCCTGCTTGTCGGCGTCCAGGATCGCGACCAGCGAAACTTCGGGCAAGTCCAGCCCTTCACGCAGCAGGTTGATGCCGACCACAACATCGTACACCCCCAACCGCAGGTCGCGCAGAATCTCGATGCGCTCGATGGTCTCCACCTCGGAGTGGAGGTAGTGCACGCGAATCCCCATCTCCAACAGGTAGTCGGAGAGGTCTTCGGCCATGCGCTTGGTCAGGGTCGTGACCAGCACGCGCTCGCTGCGCTGGATGCGGCGCGTCACTTCGGCCAACAGATCGTCGATCTGCCCGGTGGTGGGCCGGACTTCAATGGCCGGGTCCACGATCCCGGTCGGGCGGATGATCTGCTGTACGACGCGCTGGGCGTGCTCGGACTCGTAGGGGCCGGGCGTGGCGCTCATGAAGACGGTCTGGCCGATGCGCGACTCGAATTCGTCGAAGCTCAGCGGGCGGTTGTCCATCGCGCTCGGCAGGCGGAACCCGTATTCGACCAGGATTTCCTTGCGCGAACGGTCCCCGCCGAACATCCCGCGCACCTGGGGCAGCGTCATGTGGGATTCGTCAATGACGACCAGGAAATCACGCGGGAAATAATCCACCAGCGTCCAGGGCGGACTGCCGGGCAGGCGTCCATCCAGGTGGCGCGAGTAGTTCTCGATCCCGCTGGTATAGCCGATCTCGCGGATCATCTCCAGGTCGTAACGGGTGCGCTGTTCCAGGCGCTGCGCTTCGAGCAGGCGGTTGGCTTTTTGCAGCTCGGCCAGGCGGTGCTCCAACTCGACCTCGATGTTGACCAGCGCCTCCTTGACCTTGTCTTCGGCGGTCACGAACTGCTTGGCCGGAAAGATAGTCAACTGTCCGTGATCGGCCAGCACTTCGCCGGTCAGCGGATCGAACTCGGTGATGCGCTCGATCTCGTCGCCGAACATGGCGATACGGAACGCAACTGTGCTGTAAGCCGGGCTGATCTCCAATGTGTCGCCGCGCACCCGGAAAGTGCCCGGACGCAGCTCGAAATCGTTGCGGCTGTATTGGATGCTGACCAGGTGCCGCAGAATCAGATCGCGGCGCTGCTGCGTGCCCGCTTTCAGTTCCAGGGTCGCTTCGCCCCACGTTTGCGGGTTGCCGATGCCGTAGATACACGAGACGGACGCCACGATCAGCACGTCGCGGCGGCTGAGCAGGGCCGCCGAGGCCGACAGGCGCAGCCGGTCGATCTCCTCGTTGATCTCGGTCTCTTTTTCGATGTAGAGATCCTGGCGCGGCACGTAGGCTTCCGGCTGGTAGTAGTCGTAGTAGGAGACGAAATACTCCACCGCGTTATTCGGGAAGAATTCCTTGAACTCGGCATAAAGCTGGGCCGCCAGAGTCTTGTTATGGGCCAGCACCAGCGTCGGGCGCTGCACCTGGGCGATCACGTTGGCGATAGTGTAGGTCTTGCCGGTGCCGGTCGCGCCCAGGAGCGTCTGGAAACGCATCCCATTCTGGACGCCTTCGACCAGTTCCACGATGGCCTGGGGCTGGTCGCCGGTCGGCTTGTATTCGGACACTAACTGAAAGGGGGGCATAGATAGTATCCTCTGGTGAGCAGCGAACGAAAGTTCTATAGTTTACCGCACGTCTGACCGTTTTGCCAGTCTAGCCATAGCGAATCCGGCCCTGGCGGCGGCGCTGGCGCGCATCGACGGCCTGGGCGTAGCGCAGCGTCGTTTGACCCTGGCTGTGACCGGCCTGCGCCTGGGCATCGGCGAGCGGCGTCCCAGTCGCCAGCAGTTCGGTGATCAAGGTGCGGCGCGCATCGTGCGGGCTGAAATGTTTCAGATTGGCCAGCGTCTCGGTCTGCTTGACGACGCGATAGACGCTGGTCGAGGTCATCGGCTCGTCGGGACCCAGATGATCGGCCTTGTTGACGGTACAGAAAATATACTGACGCCCCTCCCCCTGCGCCGCCTGCCAGGCTTCCAGCGCATCAAGCGCCGCATCGCCGTACACCGCCACGTCACGCGCTTTGTCGCCCTTGCCATGCCGGACGTAGATCACGCCTTCCACGATGTCCACGTCGTCCCACTTCAGCACCGCCGCTTCGCTGCGCCGCATCCCGGTCAGCAGCAGCACGCCGATCAGGGCGCGGTTGCGCTGGTTGGACTTCGACTCCCCTTCCCAGGTGTGCAGCACGCGATCCACTTCGGCAGGCGACAGCGCGCGCTTGGGCCGTTCCTTGTCGGAGAGATTCGCCGCCGGGACCTTGACCCGCTTGATGGTGCGATAGGCGACCTCGCGCACGGGATTCTGCGCATCCAGCACGGTCAGCATTTCGGCCAGGGTGCGCAGCGCGGATAACATGCGCTGGCGCGTAGCTTTGGTCACGGGCTGATCGATCAAAAACTGGACCACGTTAGGACCATTCAGATCAAAAGGTGACAGGCCATTATCAGTGGCCCAGGTCTGCCAGACCCGGTAGGTATGGAAATAGACCCGCGCGCTGCTTTCGGCCAGCGTCCGGATCGTGACTTCGACCAGCGCATCGAAGGCTGACGCACCCGGTACGATCTGCGGCAAAGATTGTGATGTTCCAGCGTCGTTTTCAGACATAGGGCCTCATCGCGTACTAAAAGCTTTATTTACATACGTTATTGTAGCACAGAAAATGGAATAGCTATATCCCACTCGAATCCCACAAAGATTATGGAATCACATCCGGAGGCGGCAGTACGTTGGGCTGACGCAAAAAATCGGCGCGAGTTTGGGCCGTTTCCAGATATTCCGCGGTGGCGAGGGCGCCCCACAGGTCCACCGGGTAGGCGATCTGGTTCCGCATCCGGTCCGC
>CAYRWY010000342.1:0-6476 GCA_964427955.1 uncultured Anaerolineaceae bacterium | reverse complement strand
CCCCGGCGCACGTGTTGGCCCGTGTGCCCGACAACAGCTCGCCGGTCGAATCGGCGTTGGACATGGCCGCGCTGCCCTGTGCCGGGCTGTCGGCTTATCAGGCTGTCTTCCGCAAACTGCACCTGCGCGCCGGACAGACGATCCTGATCCAGGCGGGCGCGGGCGGTGTGGGCGGCTTCGCGGTCCAACTGGCTGCCGCGTGCGGCGCCACCGTGATCACCACCTGCTCGCCGTCCAATGCCGACTACGTGCGCAAGCTGGGCGCAGACTGCGCGTTGGACTATCACACCGAGGATATCCCCGCGCGTGTGCGCGAGATCACCAATGGACGCGGCCTGGATGCCGTGATCGACACCCTGGGGCGACCGTCGGCGACCGTCGGGCTGGACCTGCTGGCCTTCGGGGGGCAGTTGGTGTGTGTGGAGAGCCTGCCGGACTTTTCGCACTGGCACATGTTCAACCGGGCGATTTCGGTACACGAGATCGCGCTGGGCGGCGCGCACGAATCCGGGGACCGCGCGGCGCAGGAAGACCTGGGCGTGATGGGATCTGAGCTGGCCGAGCTGGTGGCCGAAGGGCGGATCGATCCGATGATCAGCGACGTCGTCACACTCGACACCATCCCGGCAGCGCTGCGCCGCCTGTCCGAACGGCATGTGCGCGGCAAGATCGTCACAAGGATCGGCCCATGACCGGAACATTTGCCACCCCCGCCAGCCAGGGTGTCGTGCCGGAGGCCCTGATCCATCTGCTGGATGAGGTGCGCCGGCAGCGGGTGAATCTGCACAGCCTGCTGCTGATGCGGCACGGATATCTGATCCTGGACGCCTATCGCCATCCCTATTACGTCGGAATGCCGCACGACGTGCGCTCCATCGCTAAGAGTATCACCGCGCTGCTGGTCGGCATCGCGCTGCACGAGGGGCTGCTCTCCAGCCTGGATCAGCCCGTTCTGGCGCTGTTCCCGGGTCGCACGCACGACGCCCGCAAAGCGGCGATCACCCTGCGCCACCTGCTCAGCATGACATCCGGGCTGGCGCTGACCGACGGCGATTCGGGGCACCTGTTCGCCGACGAGGACGCGCTGGAATGGGTGCTCGCTGCGCCGATGCAGGCCGATCCCGGCGCGCAGTTCGTCTACAGCACCAGCAACTATTACCTGCTGGCAGCGGTGCTTGAACAGGTCACCGGGGAATCACTGATCGAGTATGCTTGCGCCAGGCTGTTCGGGCCGTTGAGGATCGCGGGCGGGCGCTGGCAGGCCAGCCGCCAGGGCATCCCGCTGGGCGGCGCGGGCCTATGGCTGACCTCGCCGGACCTGGCAAAGATCGGACAACTGATCCTGGCACGCGGCCAGTGGAACGGCGCTCCGATCGTTCCCGCCGACTGGATCGACGCGATCACCTGTCCCCAGGTATCCGGCGTGAATTATGGCTTCGGCTGGTGGATCGACCCGGAACGCCAGGCGGTCCAGATGAGCGGCTATGGCGGGCAGATTGTCCACATCTGGCCCGAATACGATCTCGTCACGGTCATGACCGCCGGGGTGCGGGAGCCGAATGCGCTGCTGCACGGCTGGCTGGATCGCTACATCGGCCCGGCGATGCACCCCGATCCACTGCCCGAAAACTCGCGCAGGCAGGCCGATCTCGCCGCTCAGGTTGATCGCCTGGGCCGCCCCCAACCGGAGCCGGTCCCGCCGCTGCCGGGGCGAGCCGGCCAGGTGGCCGGGCGGCGCTGGGTGCTATCTGACAATAGCCTGGGATTGTCCGCCCTCACCCTCGATTTCGGCGGACATCCCGCCGGGCTGATTCTGGAAGCCGGGACAGACTCCGCTGTGCTCCCGCTGGGACTGGACGGCGTGCTGCGCGACGTGCCGGTCGAGCGCCTGGGACCGCTGGCCGACCACGATCGCATGGCGGCGGCAGGCCGCTGGCGCGACGATCACGCCTTCGTCCTGGATCTGTATGTCGTGAACAACCCGGAATACTGGACGATCACGCTTACGTTCGAGGGCGAGCGCGCGGCGCTGCGCTGGGAGTACCGGCTGTCCGACCACGCGGAGACGGTGGAGCTGGGGGGCTAGTCGTCAGGTAATCGATGGCTGGTCATCTGCTCCACGTCAGATTCGCGTCCACAGCGGGAGCGAGATGTCTGCTACACTGGGTTCAGAAGGATTGGAGCAGAAGGCGATGCGACGCATGTTTTCTGTTTACCGGCTGAGTCTGATGGGTTTGCTGCTGGCGCTGTTCGCGGGAGGCATGATCCCGGCCCATGCCCAGGGCAACCTGCTGCAAAATGCCAGCTTTGACGGCGCGTACACCGGGCGGGGCAACATCAGCGGCGGCGTGCCGGACGGCTGGAACGTCTGGGGCAGCTTCCAGAACAGCGATCACGAGTCGCTGGGGTCGCTGGTCGCTTCGTCCCCCTATTCCTGGCGACTGCGCACCGAGAGCGGCCTGCCCACCGGCGGCGGGTACCAGACCGTGGCCGCGCAGTCCGGCGTGAGCTACCGCTTCTCGATTTCCGCGCTGATCTGGACCTGCGACGACCCGCAGTGGCAGTGCCGCGACGACACTCATACCTTCGCCGATACGTCCTCCGGCGGACGGCTGCGCATCGGGATCGATCCGAACGGCGGGAGCGATCCGTACAGCGGGAACATTCGCTGGAGCGGCTTCGCCAGCCCCTTCGACTGGGGGCACTTCGCCGGGCTGTCCGTCGATGCCACCGCCAGCGCCAGCCAGATCACCGTGTTCACCTACTACACGGCGGACAAAGCCATGCGCTTCAACGACGTGTTCTGGGATGATGCCTCGCTGATCATGACCGGATCGGGCGGAACTAGCAGCGGAGGATCGAGCAGCAGTGGATCGCAGAACACCGCCGCGCCCGCGCCGACTGCCGCCCCGGTCGTCGCCAACGCACAGACCCGCCCGGACGGCTCGCAGGTCCACATCGTGCAGCCGGGCCAAACGCTGTGGGGGATCGCGCAGGTCTACGGCGTCTCGCTGGACACGCTGCGCCAGTTGAACGGAATCAGTGGCTCGACGATCTACGCCGGACAGGCCATCATCATCAAGGCTGCGCCGGTCACCACCAGTGCCAGCGCCAGCGTGAGCGCCACGCCCCCGCCGACGATGACCCCGGTGGTCGCCCAACAACCGCCTACTTCCATCGCTGCCATCACAACGCCGCTGCCCGTGCAGCAGGTGGCCGCGCTGGTCGATGCGCCCGAACAATCCGCCGCGGATGAATCCGGCAGCGACAACGGCCCGCGTACCGTCGTCCTGGCGCTGGCCGTCGTGATCCTGCTGGGCGCGGTAGCGATCACGGGCGGGCTGGCGGGCTTCCTGGCGTACAAGGTGCTCAAGAACTGAGCGATCCGCCGCTACAACAAAAAACGCCCGGACATTTCGCCGGGCGTTTGAGTCTCTATTAGTATCCACACAACGGATTTTCCGTGTGTGACAAAAAGTAGTATACCTCAAGCTCCGCGCACGCCTCAACTTTTCGGGCATTCTTCGAGCGCCCTGTGTGACATACTGGCGGACAAATGGCTGGGTAGAAAGGAACAGGTCATGAGTCCCCATTATGCGCTCTATTTGCCCAACTACGGTGTGTTGGGCGACACACGCCGCCTGGCCGATCTGGCTCACGAGGCCGAACAGGTGGGTTGGGAAGGGTTCTTCCTCTGGGATCACATCGCGCCGTACAGCGACCTGGACGGGCACGGCGAACCCGCTGTCGATCCCTGGATCGCCCTGGCCGCCGTCGCGCTGAACACACAGACGATCCGGATCGGCACGACTGTTACGCCGATCCCACGCCGCCGCCCCTGGAAGCTCGCCCGCGAAACCGTCTCGCTGGATCGGCTGTCCAACGGGCGGCTGATCCTCGGCGTGGGGATCGGGCTGGGCGAGGGGGAATGGGCCGATCTGGGCGAAGAGTCTGACTCGCGGGTACGCGGGGCGATGCTGGACGAAGGACTGGCCGTGCTGAAGGGGTTATGGTCGGGCGAGCCGTTCAGCTTCGAGGGGCAGTATTACCACGTCAGACGCGCGCACTTTTTGCCCACGCCGGTCCAGCGCCCGATCCCGATCTGGGTCGGCGGCTTTTGGCCGCACCAGGCCCCTTTCCGCCGCATGGCCAAGGGGGACGGCATGATCCCGCTGTTTCAGACGCACGGACCGGAACAGGTCACGCTGTTGAAAGAGGCGGTGACCTTCGTGCAGACGCAGCGCCAGGCAGCCGGAGCGAACGGGCCGTTCGACGTGGCCAACATCGGCGTGACGCCGGGCGACGATCCCGCCGAGGCGGCGATCCGGGTCAGCGCGGCGGCAGACGCAGGGATGACGTGGTGGTTGGAACTGCTGATGCCGGAGGTGTACGGCTTCGCCCCGTCGCAGCCGGAAGCATTCGAGGCGCTGCGGGCGCGCGTGCTTCAGGGTCCGCCGAGGTAGTCCGCACCCCAGACCCCTCTCCCATCGTTCTTTTTGGGAGAGGGGAAACTGGGCGCGGCAAGCAGCGCCCCTACGCCCTTGTGAGAGCTGAAGGCTGATAGCTACACTCCGTACAATTCCCCGTACTTGGTCTTCAAATACTGGATGTACGGCGCGATGGTGAGCGGCTGGCCGGTCGCGCGCTGCGCCAGCTCGTTGGCGGTGAACTTGCGCCCGTGCCGGTAGATGTTCTCGCGCAGCCAGCCGTGCAGCGGGCCGAACTGCCCCTGCCGGACCTGATCCGGGATGTCGGGCTGAGCTTTGAGCGCAGCAGTGTAGAACTGGGCGCTGAGGATGTTGCCCAGGGTATAACCCTGGAACAGGCCGCCGATCTGCCCGGCATACCAGTGTACGTCTTGCAGCACGCCGTCGCGATCATCCGGCGCGCGCAGGCCGAGATCGGACTGGTAGCGCGCGTGCCAGGCGTCCGGCAGGTCGGCCACCGCCAGCTTACCTTCGAGCATGGCCAACTCGAAATCAAAGCGGATCATGACGTGCAGGTTGTAGGTCACTTCGTCGGCGTCGGTGCGGATCAGTGACCGCTCGACCTTGTTGATGGCGCGGTAGAAGGCGTCCAGCGGCACGCTGCCCAACTGGGCCGGGAAGACCGCTTGCAGCTTCGGATAAGCGTATTCCCAGAAACCCCGGCTGCGCCCGACGATATTCTCCCACAGCCGCGACTGGCTCTCGTGCACGCCGGACGAAGCGCCCCGTGCCAGGGTCGTGCCTTCGTACTTCCAATCGACGCCCTGTTCGTACATGGCATGGCCGGATTCGTGCAGCGTGCTGAACAGACACTCGGCGAGATAATCCTCTTTGACGCGCGTCGTGATGCGCACGTCGCCAATCGAAAAGCGCGTTTCGAACGGGTGGTGCGTCAGATCCTGCCGCCCCCGTTCCAGGTCGTAGCCGAAGCGAGCCGCCTCCGCCAGCGCGAATTCAAGCTGCGGCGCGCCGGGGAAGTGGTGGCGCAGACAGGCGTCATCGGCGGGCGCCTGGGCCGTGATAGCCTGTACCAGCGGGACCAACTGCGCGCGCAGATCCGCGAACAGGCTGCGCAGCGTGGCGGCTTTCATGCCGTAGTCGCCGAAGTCGATCAGCGGATCGGCGATGTGCTCATAGCCGGGGAAGAAATCCGCCAGCTCGCGGCTGAGGTCCAACGTCTTTTCGAGGTAGGGCCGCACGCGCTTGAAATCGTTGGCCGGGCGGGCTTCCGCCCACACCTGGTACGATTCCGCGCCGTGACTCGACTGCCGGGCGGCGAACTCCGCCGGGACCTTGACATCGCGCTCGTACAGACGCCGCGTCACGCGGATCAGGCTGGCGTCGTCCGAATCATACGGCAGATTTTCCTCGTAGGAGCGCAGGTCGTCCAGCAGCCGCCCGATGGCTGGATCGGTGAATTTTTGGTGCGCGATCAGTTCCAACGTGGCCATCTGGCGGGCGCGGGCCGGGGCGCCGCCCTTGGGCATGTAGGTCGATTGATCCCAGTTCAGCAGCGCCGCCGCCGACTGGAGATCGTTGACTTCGATCAAACGGGTCTTGAGTTCTTGAAGTTTCTTTTCCATAAAGTGGAGTCTCCTTGAAAAGATTCTACGGAGTAGACCGCTCACAGTGATCAGTTTTCAGTGAACAGTTTTCAGTAAAAACAGCGACGGGTGTATTTCACCACCGTTCACTGGCCCGCCTCTCGCCTGGGGCTGAAGCCACCAGGCTATGATCAAAGCCTGGAAGTGCACTAAAGGCACTGCGAACCAGCCCCTTCAGTGCTTTTTTCATAGCCGGAGCGCTTCAGCGTCGGGCGACGGCCTGAACTAACTTGAAATGCACCCAACAGTGACTCCCTCCCACGGCAGATCACTGCAAGCTGTGAACTGTTTACTGTGAACTGTTTACTGCTTACTGTCAACTATCTATACCTTCGGCTCGGCGTGGACGGTCACGTCCAGGTCGGGATTGATCTGGCGCGCGGCC
>CAYRWY010000341.1:0-6491 GCA_964427955.1 uncultured Anaerolineaceae bacterium | reverse complement strand
TTAGGGGTGAGGTATGAATTCGCCAACAGCATCGTTCACGCTTCGCCACCCCCTATCCTCCCACCCTCCTGGTGGGGGAAGGGCCGGGGATGGGGGGAAAACGCCTGAAATACCCCCCCGGTGGGCCGCGCTTGTCGCCAATCACGCATCAGGCTATACTTACATTGTGCGCACACTCGGCTCGGTACACTCGCAGTGCTGTCTGTTCCTAATTTTTATTTTCTGTTATTATCAAAGATACTAGGAACCGCGAAAAAAACGCGCATCCCGTGTGGTTGGGCCGTTTCCCTAACGTAAGGTGGTATATAGAGTATGGACTTCGACGAAAGCAAGAACCAACAGACTCCCGCCAGCGAACCGGAAGAGTCCGAACAGAGTTTTCTGGAAATGCTGGACGCCTCGTTCGATTACGAGCCGCCTCACCGGGGGGAAATCCGCGAGGCGATGATTCTCCAGATCGAGCCGAACGAGATCATTGTCGATATGGGGGCCAAGCAGGACGGTATTGTCACTGCGCAAGACCTTGAGCGGCTGGACCCCGAATACCGCAAGACTCTCAAGGTCAATGAGAAAGTCCCGGTCTACGTGCTGAACCCGCGTGACAGCGATGGCAACCTGATCGTCTCGATCAACATGGGCCTTCAGCAGCACGACTGGGATTCCGCCCGCCATCTGCTGGAAAGTGACCAGGTGGTAGAAGTCGTGGTCACCGGGCATAACCGGGGTGGCGTGCTGGTACGCTGGGAACGGCTGGAAGGCTTCATTCCATCGTCGCACATGGTCACCGTCAGCGCGGGCTTGCAGGGCAATGATCGCCGCGAGGCGCTCAACAGCCTGATCGGCCAGAAACTCGGCGTCAAGGTGATCGAAGTGGACCAGGATCGCCGCCGCCTGATCTTCTCGGAACGGGAAGCGCAGCGCGAATGGCGCGCCCAGCAGAAAGCCCGCCTGCTCTCCGAACTGCACGAGGGCGACGTGGTGCGCGGGGTCGTGACCGGCCTGCGCGACTTCGGCGCGTTCGTCAACCTGGGCGGCGCGGATGGCCTGATCCACGTCAGCGAGCTGGCCTGGCACCGGGTCGATCACCCGCGTGACGTCTTGAAGGTCGGCGACGAAATCGACGTGTACGTGCTCAGCCTGGATCGCGAGACCAACCGGATCGCGCTCAGCCGCAAGCGTCTGCTGGACGATCCCTGGAAGAACGCCCTGGAACGCTATCACGAAGGCATGTTGGTCGAGGGCGCGGTCACCAATGTGGTGGACTTTGGCGCGTTCATCGCCCTGGACGACGGCCTGGAAGGGCTGCTGCACCTGAGCGAGATGGGCGACGGCACGCTGAAGGAACCGCACAGCTACGTCAAGAAGGGCGACCGGCTGCAACTGTGCATCAGCCGCCTGGAACCGGATCAGCGCCGCGTGGGCTTTACCCAGCGTTGGGGTGTCGCGCAGGATGGGACCCCCGCGCCCGGTGGCGAGGTGCCGCCCGCCGAACCGGCTCAACCGGATGAGCCTCCGGCCATCGAGGAACCTGCCGCCCCGGAAGAGGGCGAAGGCTAGACCGGGTTTAGACGGTACAGGACACAGTCCGCTGATGGGCATCTCAGCGGATTTGTTTGATTCTGGGCCGGGTCACTGCCACACCCATTCGATCTGCGCGGGCGTGACCTGAATCTGCCCATCGTCGCCGATGAAGCGTTCGACGAACGGATCGAGCCGCGCGTTGGTCTTCTGACGAACACCAAACTAACCACTTCTCCCATAGTCCCAACGCCCTATCCTCAATCCCGCCTAAATACGCTACACTGGGGACATGACAACGATACCCGCTTTTGATCCTGCTATTCTACATCAATATAGTCTCCCGCCCGCGCTGTTCGAGCCGGGCGAGCCGTTGTTCTGGGACGATCCGCACATTTCGTCCCAGATGCTCGCCGCACACCTCGATCCACACACCGAGGCGGCCAGCCGCTACCCCAGCGTGATCGATCAGTCTGTGTGCTGGATTATCGACATGCTGCGCCTGCACCCCGGCGACAGCGTGCTCGATCTCGGCTGTGGGCCGGGCCTCTACTGCGCGCGGCTGGCAGAGCGCGGCCTGCGCGTGACCGGGGTGGACTATTCGCGCCGCTCGATTGACTACGCGCGCCAGTATGCCGCCGATCACGATCTTGCCATCGAGTACCGTTACGAGAATTACCTGATGCTCGAAGATGATAGCCTGTACGATGCCGTGCTGCTGATCTACGGCGATCTGTGTCCGCTCGCGCCGGAGCAGCGCGATCTGCTGCTGCGCCACGTCCACCGGGCGCTGAAGCCGGGCGGGCGTTTCGTCTTCGACGTGACGACGCGCGTCTGCCGGGAGCGCGTCGGAGTCAAGAATCACTGGTACGTGGCCGAAACCGGCTTCTGGAAGCCGGGGCCGCACCTGGTGCTGGAGCAGGGCTTCGATTATCCCGATCAGGCGATTTACCTGGATCAGTTCGTGGTGATCGAGGCGGGCGGCGCGACCAGCGTGTATCGCAACTGGTTTCAGGATTACGTCCCGGAGACGATCTGCCCGGTGCTCGACGCCCAGGGGTTCACCATCCGGGGCTACTGGGCCGATCTGCTGGGGACGCCGTACGAGCCGGGCGCGGAGTGGATCGGGTTGGTGGCACAGAAGGTCTAACTTTAACGGGAAATGAGCGGATGAAGCACATCACTACCCTGGAACTGGTGCCATCGGCGCCGTTTCACTTCGACTCGACGTTCTTCAAGCCGGATCACTTCACCACCGGGGACAACTTTTGGGAGCCGGGCATCCGCTGGCAGACGTGGCGCTGGCGCGGCCAGCCGCTCGGACTGAAATTCAGCGGCAAAGGCACGGTCGATAATCCCTGTCTGTTCGTGGACGTCTATGCTTCTCACATCCTGGGCGGCGATTTTCTGGACACGTTGGCGGCGGAGATTCGCTACCGTTACAATCTGGACCTGGACCTGGACGAGTTTTACGGATTGTTCAGCGGCGATCCGGTGTTGGGGCCGGTGCTGCGGCGCTGGCGCGGGATGCGTCCCGGACACCCCAGCTCGCTGTACGAATACCTGATCATCGGGATCGTGCTGCAAAATGCCGCCATCCGGCGCTCGATCCAGATGTTCCAGGCGTTGATCGAACAGTACGGCACGCTGCTGGATTTCGACGGCTACAAGCTGTGGGCGTTTTGGGAGCCGGGCCGCTTCAAGGACGTGAGCGAGGACGAGCTGCGGGCGCTGAAAGTCGGCTACCGGGCCAAGTCGCTCAAACGCCTCGACGATCAGGTCGTCCAGCAGGGGGTGAACGAGTTCGCCCTGCGCGTCCAGGATCGCGAGTCCCAGCGGCGGGCGCTGCTCGATCTGTACGGCGTCGGCCCGGCGACGGTCTGGTATTTGATGTTCGACGTCTTCCACCAGTGGGATTTTTTCAACCACGTCTCGCCCTGGGAGCAGAAGATTTACAGCAAGCTGTTTTTCCACCAGGACCCCGAAACCCCGGTGCCGGTGGACCAACTGCTGGCGCATTTCGAGCAGTACGGCGCCTACAAGCAGTTGGCCGTGCATTACCTCTGGGAAGACCTGTGGTGGCAGCACGCGCAGGGGCAGGCGGACTGGCTGGAGACGCTCATCCGGCGGTAGACCGCCCCTCCCCAGGCAAGCTGGACAGGGGAGAAAACGGGTCGTTTGGTAGGGGCAATTCATGAATTGCCTATGTGCGTCAATTTAAGGTTTTGTGAGGCAATCACTGCTTTGTCCCGGCCTCACCCCCCGACCCCCTCTCCATCGTTTTCTGATGGAGAGGGGTTAGGGGTGAGGCCGGTTTTTCCCTACAGCAGGAGATCAGACACTTAAGTTGACGCCTATTGGGCGTACTCGCTACGCCCCGACCATCAGCGCCGCTTCGTCCACTTCGGGCAGATGGTGCTGGGAGGCCGCGACGGCATCCGCCGGATATTCGTAGTCTTCCAGCTTGCCGCTGAAATAGGCATCGTAGGCCGCCATGTCGAAGTGGCCGTGCCCGCTCAGGTTGAACAGGATCACGCGCTCCTCCCCGGCGGCTTTGGCTTCCAGCGCCTCGTTGATCGCGGCGCGGATGGCGTGGGCGCTTTCCGGCGCGGGGACGATGCCCTCGTGGCGCGCGAACTGGACCGCCGCCTCGAAGACCGAAATCTGGTGGTAGGCTTTGGCCTCGATGATCCCCTCGTTATAGAGCTGCGAGATCAGCGGCGACATGCCGTGGTAGCGCAGGCCACCCGCGTGAATCCCCGGCGGCATGAAGTCGTGACCGAGTGTGTACATCTTGCTGATCGGGGCCATGCCGACCGCGTCGCCAAAGTCGTAGGCGTAGACGCCTTTGGTCAGGCTGGGGCAGGACATCGGCTCGGCGGCCAGGAAGCGGGTGTTCAAGCCGCGGTTCTTGCGCTCGCGCACGAACGGGAAGGCGATCCCGCCGAAGTTGCTGCCGCCGCCCACGCAGCCGATCACCACGTCCGGGTAATCATCCGCCAGCGCCATCTGCGCCAGCGATTCCTCGCCGACGATGGTCTGGTGCATCAGCACGTGATTCAGCACGCTGCCCAGCGAATACTTGACCTTGCCGCCGCTCTTGGCCGCGACTTCGACCGCCTCGCTGATCGCGATCCCCAGGCTGCCGGTGCTGTTGGGATCGCGCGCCAGGATGATGCGCCCGGATTCGGTCAGGCTGGTGGGGCTGGCGTGCACCTTCGCGCCGAAGGCCTGCATCATGCTGCGGCGGAACGGCTTCTGCTCGTAGCTCACCTTCACCATGAAGACCTCGATCTCCATGCCGAAGAAGGCCCCGGCCATCGCCAGCGACGATCCCCACTGGCCCGCGCCGGTCTCGGTCGCGATCTTGGTCACGCCTTCCAGCTTGTTGTAGTACAACTGCGGGACGGCGGTATTCGGCTTGTGGCTGCCGACCGGGCTGATGCCCTCGTACTTGTAGTAGATGCGGGCGGGCGTATCGAGCGCCTTTTCGAGCTGGCGAGCGCGGTAGAGCGGGCTGGGCCGCCATTGGGCGTACACCTGCCGCACCGGCTCAGGGATCTCGATGTACCGCTCGGTGCTGACTTCCTGCATGATCAGCGCCATCGGGAACAGCGGCGCGAGATCGTCCGGACCGACGGGCTTTTTCGTGCCGGGATGCAGCACCGGGGCGGGCGGCTTGGCGAGGTCCGGGATGATGTTGTACCACGTGCGGGGCATTTCATTTTCGGAGAGCAAGTACTTGGTGTGTTTCTGGTCTGGCATGTCTGGCTCCTTTAGGATGAACAATGAGATAACCACGTGTCCGTCTGGGAGCGAGAATCAAAAGCGCCCGTCCCCCAAACGTTCAGGGACGGACGCTCAAAGTCCGTGGTGCCACCCTGATTAGACCGGCTCCGCGCCAGTCTCACTCATTGCGCCTGCTAACGTCGGCGACCCCGGCGCGGCATTTCCTCCGCGCAACTCCCCGGTCCATTCCGCCCCCCGCAGACCCGTCCCGCGCTTTCAGCCGGTGACGCGGTTTTCTGTCCGGCGCTGGTGTGGGCGTACTTTTCCGGCTCACTGTTATTAGGGCGCAAATGATAGACGGGATCGGCGTGGCTGTCAAAAAATCCTCGTCGATCCGCTCCGCAGGACCAACGTACTATACCCCTCCGCATTTTTCCTATCTATTCTGAAATAAATTTTGGTAATGTGTAAGTTATTATTTTAAGTAATATTTATAAATCGCTTCTTTATTGCGACTATTGGCCAGTTGAATGAGAGGCTATGATCCCATGCTGATTCATTTCACATTTTTGCAGCGGAGAGGAATACTTTTTGCGGCGTTGTTCGGATTGGGCTTGCTGCTGATCATGCTGCCGGGTGGGTCTAGCACCGGGCAGGAGATCACGCCGACCCCGGCTCCCTGGACGACCTATGAGGACACCGATCCGCTGCTGGTGTACACCGGGACATGGCAGACGTTCCCGGTGAGCGGTGCCGTAGGCGGCAACCTGACCGGGACGGACGATCCCGACGCCACGCTCACCCTCTATTTCGAGGGGACGGGCATCCGGCTGATTTCTTCTGCCGGGCCGGAGGGCGCTCCCTTCGAGGCGCTGTTGGATAACGAGTGGGCGCAGTTCCCCAGCAGCTACGCCGCGAATTACACGTATGGGCAGGTGACAGCCTTCGAGGATCTGGACTCCGGTAGGCATACGCTGACGGTGAGCAACGGCAGCGGCGCGATCTGGATCGAGGCCGTCCAGGTGCAGGGGACGTTGACGACCGCACCTCAAGAGCCGGAATTGGGGTTGCGATTTAGTGATAATTTTGATGATGATTATCTAGGTGGTTGGTCAGTAAGCTGGCCAGTAGAAGAGCTGCTGGTTCCACATAATGAGGGTAAGGCCCTGAGGATTCCTGGAAAATTACAGTCCAAGCAGGTTAGTACCATAATCGGTTGCTGAATACTTGCTGTCAAGCCAAAG
>CAYRWY010000340.1:0-6511 GCA_964427955.1 uncultured Anaerolineaceae bacterium | reverse complement strand
CCCCGTAGTCACCAGACAACCTGAAACGTGGAGCAAATCGGCCCCACGTTTTTTGTTTTTTATCCGGGTCATTCATAGGAGATGCGGCATGGCAGAACGTCAGAAACCCATTGATGTGGCAGTGCTGGGCGCAACAGGGGCCGTGGGCCAGCGGTTCATCCAGTTGCTTCAGGGACATCCCTGGTTCCGGGTGGCGGAACTGGTAGCGAGTGATCGCAGCGCGGGGCAATCATACGGGCAGGCGGCGCGCTGGGTGCTGTCCGGCAACCCGCCCGACGAGGTAGCCGGGTACGAAGTGCTGCCCCTGGACGCCGACTTGCAGTCGCCCATCGTCTTTTCGGCCCTGCCCGCGGACATTGCGAAGACGGTGGAATGGCGGCTGGCCGAGCAGGGGCATCTGGTTTGCTCCAACGCCAGCGCCTACCGGATGCAGCCGGAAGTGCCGATTCTGCTGCCGGAGATCAACGCCGCGCACGCCCAACTGATCGCGGTCCAGCGCCGGATGCACGGCTGGACGGGCGGGCTGGCCACCAATTCCAACTGCACCAGCGCGCCGGTCGCGATGGCGCTGGCCCCGCTGCGCCAGTTCGGGATCGAGGCCGTGCTGGCCGTGAGTATGCAGGCCGTGAGCGGCGCGGGCTATCCGGGCGTGCCTTCGCTCGACATCATCGACAACGTGATCCCCTATATCGGCGGCGAAGAACCCAAGCTCGAAGCGGAGCCGCGTAAGATGCTGGGCACGCTGGCGGGCGATCATATCGAGTCGCTCGACTACGCGGCCAGCGCCACCTGTACCCGTGTCGCCACCCTGGACGGCCACCTGGTCAGCGTCTCGGTGCGTTTTGCCGAGCCGATCACTGAAGCTCAGATCCTTGAAGCATGGTCGAGCTTCGTAGGCCCTGATCCGGTGCCGGGATTGCCTACCGCGCCCGCGCAGCCAGTCGTCGTGCGCCGTGAGGCGGATCGTCCCCAGCCGCGCCGGGATCGGGATGCCGGGAATGGCATGTCCGCCGTCGTGGGACGGCTGCGTCCCTGCCCGGTGTTGGGCGGCTGGAAGTTCATCGCCCTGGCGCACAATACCATGCGCGGCGCGGCGGGCTGCTCGATTCTGAATGCCGAGCTGCTGGTCGAAGAGGGCTATCTGTAGGGTGGATTTTGTACACGAGTCATCCCGAATTTTGAGGGAAAACTGTTGGATTTACCTCACCCCCCGGCCCCCTCTCCACTTGGTGGCGAGGGGGTGAGGCGCGGCGGAAACGTCGGGGAAGGCGGGCGGCTGGCCGGTCATGCTACCCCTGTTCTGCTCGTCTTTAGCCCACTCTGTTTCCATTCTCCCCACCGACGGGAGAAGAGATCTGGACTGGCTCATTTCCCCCTCGCCACTGGGTGGAGAGGGGGTCAGGGGGGAGGTTCAATGCCAGCAACACTCGCCTGCTATGCCTTCCTCAAATTTGGGATGACTCATGTTTTGGCGGCCAACTAGCTCACCGACAGGACCTGTGCGCCCTCGTCGGAAACGCGGGTATGCCGGTGGGTATTGCCGATTGACGCGTTATCGTAGACGGCTCCCATCGCGGCGGCGACTTTTTGGGCGGAGATCTCGCTGTCGCAGACGGCGCAGAGCGTGGGACCGGCTCCGCTGATCACGAGGCACAGCGCCCCGGCCTGCTTGGCGGCGCGGCGGACTTCGGGCAGGAGCGGCATCAGGTGCGAGCGCGCCGGTTCGATGATGCGGTCGCTCTCCATCGCGTCGGCCAGGTCTTCGAGATCGCCACGATGCAGCGCGTCGATCAGCCGGGCGACTGCGCCGGTTTGGGCGACCATTTCTTGAAGGGTGATCATCTTGGGCAAAATCGCGCGCGCTTCGTGGGTCGGCACGGACACCGCCGGAGTCACCAGCGCAAAATGCAGATGGGGCGGCGTCGGCAGCCGGCGAATGCGATTCGGTCCGGTGATGAGCATGATCCCGCCCAGCAGGCTCGGCCCGATGTTGTCGAAGTGCGCCCCGCTGACCGCGGCTTCACCGTCCAGACAGGCCGGGAGCAGTTCAGCGCGCGCCAGCGGTTCGCCGAACAGCGCGTTGACGGCTACGGCGGCGGCCACGGCACTGGCGGCACTGCTGCCCAGCCCGCTGCCCAGCGGCAGTCCTTTACACAGCGTCAGGCGCACGCCTTGCTGGGTGTCGAGCCGTTTCAACACACTTTGGGCGGCAATCGAAGCCGAGTTCCGGTGTGGATCGAGGGGCAGTTGCCCGTTGTCCCCTTCGATGGCGGCGATCACGATCCCTGGCTCGTCGCGCCGTTCCACCCGGACGGTATCGCCCGGCTCCTGGAATGCGACGCCCACGATGTCAAAGGCGACGCCGAAGTTCCCCATGCTGGCCGGGGCAAAGACTTCTGCTCTGGCGTTTACCATGATTGATGCTATCCTTGTCCCGATTGGTACCTATCTTTGAGGTGTGAGATGCCAAGCCTTCTAAAATGTATGGACTGTGGTCAAGAATACCCTATTCAAGCGGTGTTGTACACCTGCGAACGCTGCGGCGGTTTGTTGGATTTGCACCATGACCTCGACGCGCTGCGCCCCATCGTCACGCGCGAGTTGTTCGACCGGCGGCTTGGCACGCTCGACGCCCCGTACAGCAGTGGGGTCTGGCGTTACAAGGAGCTGGTCTATCCGGGCCTGGACGATCACCTGATCGTCAGCCGCAACGAAGGCAACACCAACCTGTACCCGTCGCCCCGGCTGGCGGCATGGGCGGGAGTGAAGACGCTGTACCTGAAGCACGAAGGCGAAAACCCGACCGGATCGTTCAAAGATCGCGGCATGACGACCGGTGTCACCCAGGCGCGCGTGCTCGGCATGAAGCGGGTGGCGTGCGCCTCGACCGGCAATACCTCGGCGTCGATGGCCGCCTATGCCACGTTTGCCGAGATGGACGGCATTGTCTTCTTCCAGAATCGCCAGATCGCCCTCGGCAAGCTCTCACAGGCGATTGCTTACGGCGCGACCTGTATCCAGATCAACGCCGATTTCGACAAAAATCTCGAACTCGTGCGCGAGGTGTCGGAAAAGCTCGGCATCTACGTCTTGAACTCGGTCAATCCCTTCCGGCTGGAAGGCCAGAAATCGATCATGTTCGAAGCGATCCAGCAGTTGCGCTGGCAGGTCCCGGACTGGATCGTCTGCCCCGGCGGCAACCTGGGCAACAGCTCGTCTTTTGGCAAGGGGCTGTATGAGCTGCACCAACTGGGATTGATCGACCGGATGCCGCGCATCGCGATCATCCAGGCCGAAGGCGCGAATCCGCTGTACCAGGCGTTCCGGCAGGGGTTCAAATCCTTCACACCCGTCCATGCCGAGACCATCGCGACGGCGATCAAGATCGGCAACCCGGTCAACTATCCGAAAGCGGCGCGCGCCGTGCGGTGGACCAACGGCGTGGTCGAGCAGGTCAGCGACCAGGAAATCATGGACGCCAAAGCCCTGATCGACGGCCAGGGGATCGGCTGCGAACCGGCGTCGGCGTGCTCGCTGGCCGGAACGCGCAAGCTGGTCGAAAATGGCGTGATCCGTCCGGGCGAAACGGTCGTCGCGATCCTCACCGGCCATATTCTCAAGGACCCGGATGCCACCATCGGCTATCATCGCAATTCGTTGGACAACCTGGACTCGACCTATCCGAACGAGCTGTACCAGGCCGAGCCGTCCATCGACGAGATCACGCGGATCTTGGAGCAGTCCCGTATTGACAGCCGCGAGCCAGCTATGCTATAGTCCGACTATCGCACGATGTCCAGAAGGAGGCGTACACGTTATGGGACACAACACTACACTCTTCGCCCTGGTGGGTAAGGGTACGCCTGTCTGCTGTACTGGCTAACGCGCGCTGAATTTTCCAACTCGATAAAGCGTCCCGGCGCAGTTCCAGGCGTATCCCCCAGCCGCTCACCGTTTGAGGTGATCTGGCCGTGTGCGTCTGGTTGTACTGCGCCGTGTTGATTCTTAGTACCGTTCGCAGTTCCCCGGTCCGATTCCTCAAATCTCGTATCCGATATCCTCTCATATCCCTGGCGACAGGGGAGGGGACCCGTCCAGAGTCATGTTACTTGAGGAATCTCACGTTGTCTCGATCAACCATCCATCTTGCTTCGAACATCAGGACCAACCAGGGGAAGAATGCTGTGACCGATCATGATACGCTGTTCGACAAGTACGAGGAATACGAAGACCAGTTCGACCCGATCCGGACCGACCGGCAGGCCCGCCGCCAGCGCAAGCCCAAGGTGAGCCACGCCCCCAAGAAGGCGTCGGCGGTCGTCGTGAACGAGATCGCCGATCCGATTGGGCTGGAAGGGGGCTTCAAAACCACCTATCGCCCCTCGCGCTACGAGGAAGGCTGGCTGCTGACGTCGATCAACGGCTTCTACGATCAGCAGTTGATCACCGACGTCATCTCGCAGGTGCGGGGTGGCAAAGAGGCCAGCGTCTACCTGTGCGCCGCGCATGAATCCACCGGCGTCGAATGGCTGGCGGCGAAGGTCTACCGCCCCCGCATGTTCCGCCAACTGCGCAACGACAGCCTCTACCGCCAGGGCCGCCAGATTCTCACCGGCGATGGCCGGGCCGTGAAGAAGACTGACCACCGCGTCATGCGCGCCATCAACAAAAAGACCGACTTCGGCGTGCAGGTGCAGCACACCTCGTGGCTCATGTACGAGTACACGACGTTGAACCGGCTGTTCAAGGCCGGGGCCGCGGTGCCGCAGCCTTTCGCAGCGAGCGAAAACGCCATCCTGATGGGCTACTGCGGCGACGCACAGATGGCCGCGCCCACGCTGAGCACGGTCCGCCTGGCCCAAGACGAAGCCGGGGAACTGTTCAAGGAAGCCCAACGCAACATCGAACTGATGCTTCAGCTTGGCCTGATTCACGGCGACCTGTCGGCCTACAACATGCTGTATTGGGAAGGGCAGATCACCCTGATCGACTTCCCGCAGGTGACCGAAGTCCACACCAACCCGGACGCGTATCCGATCCTGCTGCGCGACGTCACGCGCACCTGTGAGTATTTCGCCTCGCAGGGCGTCCGGCATGATCCGGTGGCGCTGACCGACGATCTCTGGTACCGCTACGGGCAGCCCGCGCCGGACGATCTCGTGGACGCGGACATCCTCTGAGTTTTTGCGTTTCTACCACGCCCGGCTTGCCTGCAAGGCCGGGCGTTTTTCTTTATAATTCTTGATATAAGTTGTTTTTTAAAGGGGAGAAGGCCCATGAGCGACCAGAAGATCGCCCTGATTACGGACAGTGGATGTGACCTTTCGGACGATGTTTTGCGCCAGCATCATATCGAACTGGTGCCCCTCTATGTGCTGTGGGGGCCGGATCAACTCCGCGACCGGATCGACCTCAATCCCACCGATTTCTACAAGCGCCTGGCTTCCGATCCGGTTCATCCGACGACGTCGCAGCCTCATCCTCAAGATTTCGTTCAGGCTATCGAGCGCGTTGCGCAAAAAGGTGCGCGGGAGGCAGTGATTATCACCATCAGCAGCGGGATGAGCAGCACATTTGACTCCGCTCTCCAGGCGCAGCGTTCGGCCAGCATCCCGGCCCACGTGATCGACTCGAAAGCCAATTCGCTGAGCCAGGGTTGGGAAGTGCTGGCGGCGGCGCGCACACTGGCGGCAGGTGGCACCGTTCAGGAGGTGATCGCGGCGGTGGAGCGGGTGCGCGCCAGGCTGGTAACCCTGCTGCACGTCGATACCCTGGAATACCTGTATCGGGGTGGGCGCATCGGGCGAGGGGCGATGTGGGTCGGGACGGCGCTCAACCTCAAGCCGCAGTTGTACGTCGATCACGCGTCGGGGCGGATCGAGCCGGGGATGCGGTCGCGCAGTCGCAGCCAGGCGCTCGAAAATCTGTACCGGAATTTCTTCCGCCGCCTGGATACGTCGCTGCCCCTACACGTGGGGATCGTGCACGGCGCTACGCCGGAAGATGCCGAGCAGCTTGCCGGGCGCATCAGGCGCGAGTTTCACCCGGTGGAGTTGATCATCAGTCTCACCTCGCCGATGATGGGAGTCCACACCGGGCCGGGCGCGATGGCCCTGTGCGGCTACGCGGGCGAGTGATCCGATCAAAAACGGGGTGCACACCGCGCCCCGTTTTGTTATGCCACTCAACCGGAAATTCTATTTCACGTCGTGCCAGGTGGTGTGAATTTCCTTCTCACCGGCCTTGATCGCCCGCAGCAGGGCATCCTGATCCACCGGGACGCGGTAGGTCCGAATGCCGGTGGCGCGATAGATCGCGTTGGCGATGGCGGGCATGGTGTTGATCGCCACGATCTCGCCGACGCCCTTAGCGCCGTACGGCCCCTCGGTGGTGGGATCTTCCACGAAGAAGGACACGAACTCCGGCATGTACTTGATGCTGGGGATCTTGTAGCGTGAGAACAGGGTAGACCAGGGCACGCCGTTCTCCACGATGTATTCTTCGGTCAGGC